>JAVVXN010000042.1:0-12579 GCA_036651575.1 Raoultibacter sp.
CCATCGGATGCCACCTTGATACGCCCCTCATACTGTTTGAGGTACTCTTCGAGTTGTGCGAGCGTGATAGGTTCGTCGTAGTGCATGGCAAGATGGGTGAGGTAGATGGTTTTCGCTCCCAATTCCAATCCTTCTTCGATGGTTTCTTGTACGCTATGGTGAGCGGTGGGAGACCAGTTATTTTTCCAAAATGTTGCATCCATGATGAGGAGGTCGGCACCCTGGACGCGTTGCGTAACTTCGGGGGTAAGCCTGCCGGTGTCGGATGCGTAGAACAGTTTCGTTGCCGGGGTTTCAATCAGATAACCGAAGGTGCCGGGTGCATGGGTGACGGGCAGTGCGGTGTAGGTCACCTCATCGTAGATAAACGGTGCAAAGGGTTTTAGCTCCTCCAAAGCAAGACAGTCGGTCATATAGCCGAATTCACGGTTGATTCCGGCGAGCGCGTCAGCGCTTGCTGCGGTGGGAAGTGCTTCTTGGCGCTTGAGGCGCACCAGATATTCAAGCTCACCCAATCCACCCAGATGGTCGAAGTGGGCGTGGGTATACAGCAGTCTGTCGATGGTGGAAACGTTTTCGCGCACCAACTGATGACGCAGGTCGGGGGGCGTGTCAATCAGAAGTCGTTGATTGCCCTCAACCATGACGCCGCAGCACCCACGGCGAGCTCGGGGATTTTGTTTTGCCTCCTGGCAAGCGGGGCAATCGCAGAAAAAGGCGGGAACACCACAGCCGGCTCCCGTTCCCAGAAAGGTGAAAGTATGAGCTGTCGGTTGCATGATGCTCCTTTATCTCGTGAGGCGAAATGCTTTTTCGTATTCCAGGATACTCCTTGTTGCTTCTTGGGCAATAAGGATTTCGATCGCCTGCGCACGGTCTCTCGGTACTGTGGAAATAGGGTGTTTCCTGAAATGAAGGGCAAGCTTGACGATGTGAGGCTCCGTAGTGCCGCCGACGATGCCGAAAGTGAGATTGAGCACGAGGAGATCAAATATTTATAGGTTGATCTCTGGCGCTGGTATAATCTGTTGGCTATAATCAACTAGATGACTCTAGCCAGTACTTGTTTTGTGCCAATAATAAAAACGAGTAGCGGCATTCGGTATTGTTTTTAGGGAGGCACAATGTGGTCTACCAAGCAAAAGGGTGCGCGTAAAAAGAGAGTCGTATGATTCGATAAGGAAACGATGAGCGGTAGTATTTTTCGGGGAAGCTCCCGTAATACTTCGGTATTACTGATATTTAATACAGAGAGGTTTAGCCGTATGGGGGAATTAAAGCTTCTGGTGTGATGTAAGAGCGGGGAGTGTTTTATACACTTTATCCTATGATTCGCATAATGCGGCTGTGTTGAAGTGTGGTCTGCGCGGTTGCGTGACGTAGATTGATTTATGAAAACGAGACGAGAAGAGGGGAAGGTATATGGCCGATACAATCGATATCCATGCTCCTGGCGTTGAGGTTAAGAAATCGTGTTGTTATTTCTGCCACCAAAACTGTGGAGTGCTTGCCTATGTGAAAGATGGCAAAGTTCTCAAGATAGAAGGCGATCCCGATCACCCCACCAACACCGGTGGGCTTTGTTGTCGCGGCAATATTGCACTGAAGCATCTTGATCATCCGGCGCGTCTCAACCATGCGCTCAAGCGGGTTGGTAAGCGCGGGGAAAATAAGTGGGAGAAGATTCCTTGGGATCAGGCAATCACTGAAATCGCTGCGAAACTGAACACAATCAAAGAGGAGAGCGGTGCTGAAGCTGTCGCTACAGCGGGGGGCACGCTGCGCACGGAGGATTGGTCACGTCGTCGCTTCATGAACATATTTGGTTCTCCAAACTCGTTTCATAATGCGCTTTTGTGCTGGATTCCCACCTTCATGATGGAAACGGCCATTTCTGGTTGGAGTCCATTTGAGACAGACCTCGGGGATAGTCGCTGCGTTTTTTTGTGGGGCTTCAATCCCGGTGCGTCCGGCATGCCCAGCATGAAGGGGTATACCGATTTGCAAAAAAACGGTCTCAAAGTGGTTGTCGTTGATCCTCGCTATTCAGAAACCGCTTCGAAAGCCGATCTGTGGTTGCCCTTGCGTCCCGGTTCAGACACTGCGCTATCGCTGGCGTTGGTAAACGTCATCATCTATGAAGGGCTCTACGATGCCGAATTCGTGCAGAATTGGTGTGTCGGTTGGGATGAATTGGTCGAGCACATGGGGCAGTATACCCCCGAATGGGCCGCTCCGCTTACCTGGCTTGATCCTGAGCAAATTCGTGCTGCCGCTCGTCTGTACGCTAAAAATACCCCGGGTAATATCCAGTGGGGTTGCACTGCTGACCAGCTGGGAACGGCTTCTGGCGCCGGTATGCATGCTCGCGCGATCATGCGTGCTATCACGGGCAATCTCGATCGTCCCGGCGGTGACCTGATGCCAGGGCCAAGCTTTGGCTATTTGACCGACGAAGAGATCGAGGCAAACGACTGGCTTCCTGAAGAGCAGAAGGCAAAACAAATCGGCGCCGATAAGTTCAAGCTGACGTCATGGCCGGGATACCAGCGTATTTCTGATGTGGCGAAAGAGACGTGGGGCAAGGCACCGACCGCTGAATGGATGTGCGAAGCTCACGGTCCCTCAGTATTTAAGGCTATCTTGACAGAAGATCCTTACAAAGTTCGTGCCCTTATCGTTTCGGCAACAAACCCCGTCAACTCCTATGGCGATGCTAAGATGACGCTCCAAGCGCTCAAGGAAGTTGAATTCCTCGTTACGTGCGATTACTGGATGACGCCCTCTGCATTGTATTCGGATTACGTTATGCCTATTGCCGGGGCTTTGGAGCGCCCAACCATTCACACAAACTACGGGGTGACCGACTCGATCATCGCATCGCAGCGCGCTATTCAACCGATGTATGACCGTCATACCGACTATATCTTCTGGCACGATTTGGCGCTTGCCACCGGGCAACCGGCCGATCAGTGGCCGTGGGATAATGAAGAAGAAGCGTTCTATTACATCATTTCTCCGTTGAACTATCCGGTGAATAGTTACGACGAGTTTGTTGAGAACTATCGCATGTACTATCCGCCTTTACGCTATTACAAGTATGGCGATAATGGTTTCAATACGCCTTCCCGTCGGGTGGAATTAAAATCTTCCATTCTGGAAGAGCTTGGCTATCCGGCGCTGCCAACCTATATTGGTTGTGCAGAAAACGAAACCGACAATCCCGAATTGGCAGAGGAATTCCCGCTGGTGCTTACCACGGGTGGTGGATTTATGCCCTACCACCATTCTGAGCAGTTCCAAATCGAGTCGGTGCGTTATCTCTATCACGATCCGTACTTCTCCATCAATCCCGAAAAAGCTGCCGAATTAGGCATCAAGGAAGGTGATTGGTGCTGGATTGAAACGCGACGCGGCCGTATTAAGCAGCGGGCAAATGTGGAGCCCTCCGTTGCGGAGCGAGTGATTTATGCGCAGCGCGGTTGGTGGTATCCCGAGCGCGGTATTGGCGATCCGGAAGAGCCCTTCGGCTGCCTTGAATCAAACGTCAACGTGCTGACATCGGTCGATGATGAACACTGCGATCCCATTGGCGGTAGCTGGGCGAATCGCGGTCTTTTATGCAAGGTGTACAAGGTTGGCTATCTCGATAAAGACAAAAAGGCCGACACGCAATTCTCCATTCCGGGCTCTTCGGCTGAGCCGGGTATTACGGTGATGCCACGCGACTCCAAACTTGCTTACGAGCCGATTCCCTACGATCCGAAGCCGACATTTGAAGTGCCGGAAGGCTTGACATGGTCTAAGGCGAACAAAGTCGCCTATCAGGAATCGACCGGATATGTCTACGACCCCGATTCTGGCTGGTTGATCGATCAGGAAAGCCAGGTCTACTACGATTTGCATACCGGTTATGCGTACGACCCCACGGAAAACAACCTGCTCGATATGGAAACGGGTAAGCGCTACGACATGGAAACGCGCGAAGAAATAGGCGCACAAACCGCTGAACCCGCACCGTCTGCGGTCGAAGAAGGAGAGGAGTAATCATGACACGTTATGCGATGGTTATGGATCAACGTCGTTGTATCGGCTGTCAATCGTGCACGGTTGCATGCCGCACCTGGAACGACTTGCCGATGGATATCATTTACAACCCGGTGGTGACCGAGGGTGCTCAGGGTAAATTTCCGAACGTGCATCGTAATTGGACGCCGATGATTTGCATGCATTGTGAAAATCCAGCATGCGTGCCGTGCTGTCCGACGGGTGCAAGTCAGCAAGATGATAACGGCATCGTGTGGATTGATTCCGAAAAATGCATGGGATGCAAGGTGTGCGTGAATGCGTGTCCCTATGGCGCGCGCGATGTTTCGCACATGGTGGCTCGCATGGATGGGTATGCGCGTAAGTGTACGTTTTGCCGCGATCGTGTGGCCGAGGGCGATCAGCCCTATTGCGTGCAGACGTGTCATCAGAAAGCACGTATTTTCGGGGATCTCGATGATCCGGAAAGTGAAGTTTCAAAACTTATCAATTCAGTTGAGACCTATCGGTTGTTCGAAGAGTACGGTACCGAGCCCCAGGTCTACTACATCCCCGCGTTAGGAGGCTGTCGATGAAAAATCATTATTGGACATGGCCTATTGCCCTCTATCTATTCCTGGGTGGTTTAGGCGGCGGTATCCTTACGTTGGTCGCCATCCTTGAGTTTGGCTTTGGACTGGGGGAGACTTTTATCTTTGGCGTTTTCGTCGCCGTTGCTTGTCTGGGTGTCGGTTGCTTTTTTCTCGTGTTTGAACTGGGGCAACCGTTGGTGTTTTGGCGGGTGTTTAAGTCGGCGACAGCCATTATCAAGTGGGGCGCCGTACTGCTTTCTTTTGCAATGATTTTTGCTTTCGTTTACTTTCTTTCGTATATGCCCTGGGGGTGGTGCTCAATCTTTATCGGAGTGCGCGCGCTTTGCTTGGCGGTTGCCGGTGTCACGGGGGCATGTATCATGATTTATACCGGTGTTTTACTTTCCAGTCTGAAGGCGCATTCCTTCTGGAACACTCCCGCCCTGCCCGTTTTGTTTACGGTTTCGGCTCTTTCGACCGCCTGTGCGGCCTTGGCGGTAACCGCTGGTATGTGGCCTTCGACCCAGGGTGTCTTCTTCGCTGTTGTTGGTCACGAATTGCTGCACTCGCTCGATATGATTTTGATCGTGGTTGAAATCATCGTGCTCATGCTGTACGTGCTCTTGCTGATGGGCGCGGGCAACGTGTGTGCAAAAGAAGTGGCTCGGCGCTGGCTGACGGGTAGTGTTGCTCCGGCGTTTTGGGGTGGCATGGTGTGCTGCGGCTTGCTCATTCCGTTTATCTGCTATTCACTCGGCGGATTTTTATCCACCGTACTTGCTCCCCTTTTGGTCTTAGCGGGTGGTTTGTTGCTGCGCTTCTTGGTTATATTTGCCGACGATCGTCGCCTTGTTCCTGGTGAGCGGGCGTTTTATGAGCGCCTTCCCAAAGGTGATGAAGCGTTTTTGACTGCCTGGAAAGATAAAGAAAACCTGTATTAAACAGCTGGCTGTATCGCGGGGGCGCTCAGGAGAACGCTCCCGCGAAAACTTGAGTGCTTTAGATAAAACCGAGAGACAAAGGGGGATCGCTATGGACGATCAGGTGTTCGTCGACGTATTGACCGAGAACGTGATGGTCTTCGACGGTTCCTTCTATAAGCAGCAGGAAATCAATCGAGATGATGCAGAAAATCGCTGTGCTTCTCTCTTTTTCCCCGGCTGTTCTTTTTTGAACTTTGCACCTCACTTGATGCAAAAAGTTTACAATCGCCTTTTTGTGACGGGTGCTGTCGATGGGATATCGTTGGTGTGCTGCGGCAAAATGCTTTCCTTTGAGCCCGATGCCGATACGGTGCGCCCCGCTTTCGAAAAGCAGCTGATCTTCAGTGTGCTTGAGCATGGGGTCGAGCGCATCGTCGCGGCATGCCCCAACTGCGTTGAAACTTTGCGCGAGGTGCTGCAGGCTGATCCCGACGCGGCCAAAATAGAGGTCGTCGCCTTGCCTCAGGCTCTTCTGGAAGGCGGTTTACGCATCGATTCAGAAGCGCTCGCTCGCAGGGATAAGGCGGCAGCGGTGTTTGCGGTCCATGATTCTTGCCCCGATAAAACGATGGGAGAATTTGCTTCGTCGGTTCGGGCCTTGTTTCCTCAAGAATCTCTGGTGGAAACGAAGCACAATCGTACGTCATCGTTTTGCTGTGGGTCGTTGGCCCGGGCGGCCGGCAATGAGAAGGCGGCGTACCACGCTTCGATGCGTCATGGTGAAGAAGCGTGTCAGGCGGGGGCTTCGGTATTGGTGACCTCCTGTTTAAGTTGCGCTCACCAGCTTGCTACCGCACAAAGCGACGTTTCCGTTTGTCATTATCTCGAACTGTTGTTCAATGAAGAAATTGACTGGCTCAATATGCCGGAATATATGAAAACTCGTTTTTTGTTTGAAGAATTACACGGTGTACGTGACTACCGGGGTACGGTCGATGTGCGCGGCGATGACGGTTTATGACGCAAACTGTCATGAAAACAAATTGTCACTTCTGTGGCTATCTGTGTGCGTTTGAGGCAACGGTCGAGGAAGGGCGCGTTGTCGATCTCGTGCCCGACACAACGCGCTATCCCTACGATGAAAGCATTGTGCGTCGCTGTCGTCGCTGGCGCATGAATATCGATGTTCTCGAAGATGAAAACCGCATCAATTATCCGCTTCGTCGCGTGGGAAAGCGCGGTCAAAATAAATGGGAGCGCATCTCGTGGGATGTGGCTCTCGATGAGATTTCGGAAAAGCTTCATGCGCTGGTCGATGAATACGGTCCCCATACGGTGGCGAGTGCTATCGGTGGTCCCCACACGTCGTTTTGGCCTCTGCATCGGTTTATGAACCTGCTGGGCTCTCCCAACAACATGGGTATTGGGCAGATTTGCTGGAACCCTCGTATCTGGATGGATACGGTCACTTTTGGGTGGACCATCGAAGCGGATATCGACCCCGCTCGCACACAGGCTCTGGTTGTATGGGGTACGAATCCGGCGCAATCGGACAATTCTGCATTTTGGCGTTCTGTGGTCGCGCTTTCGAAATCAGACATTCCGCTCGTTGTCGTCGATCCTCGCTTTACCCAGACGGCAGCGCATGCCGACCTCTGGTTGGCCCCGCGTCCGGGTACGGATTGTACGCTTGCCCTCGGTCTGATCAACGTGATTATCTCCGAAGATAGATACGACCACGATTTCGTTGAGACGTGGTGCCACGGCTTTGATGAACTTGCGGCCCACGTGACCTCTTTTACTCCCGAGATGGTTGCTCGGGTGTGTGATGTCCCCGCCGAAGATATTGTGCGCGCCGCAGAAATCTTTGCGACGGCATCTGCTGCGGCACTCATTTCGGGTCGTGGTATTGATCAGGTGGGAAAAAACGTTGCTCCCACCCATCGTGCTATCACGTGTCTGCGTGCTATCACCGGTAATGTCGATAAGCCCGGCGCGTGCGTTCTGACGGAAGCAAGCGATTTCACGACCGAATTTGAGCTGGAGATGAGTGATGCGCAAAGCGCCGATGCGCGCTCTCATTGTCTCAATACGCCGTTTACGCCGCTGCAATCGTATGAAGGGTTTGAACGGATTCGTGCGCTCACAGAAAAGCAGGGGCGGACGCTGCCGTCGCGTTACGTGAGCTCTGCTCATCCCGATCTTGTTTGGAATGCCATGCTGGTGGGGGATCCGTATCCGATTCGGGCGCTGATCGTAGAAGCTACGAACCCGCTGATCACCTACGCTGATACCCATCGAGTTTTCGAGGCGCTCTCATCACTCGATCTCATTGTTGTTCTCGAGTATTACCTGACACCTACGGCGAGTATGGCTGATTACCTGTTGCCCGCCGCCGGCGCTCTTGAGCGTCCGCTTTTTCAGGCGCATGGTGGCGTTGCCAATATTGCCTATGGAGGTCCTGCAGCGGTTGCTCCTTACTTCGAGCGACAGTGCGATTACGATTTTTTCCGCGGGCTAGGACTTCGTTTTGGTCAAGCAGCTTCGTGGCCTGACCAAACTCTCGAAGATGCTTTTGCGGCTACGCTTGCCCCTGCCAAAATGACGTGGGACGAATTTTGCCAGACGGGATTATACTGGCGTCCGCCGGCGTTTTATAAGCACGAAGCCGTGGATGTATCGGGTGTTGCAGCAGGATTTGCGACGACAACCGGCAAAATCGAACTGGCAAGCGAAGTGCTTGAGGGGTTGGGGGGGCAACGTCTCCCGACGCCGATTCCTCAAAGTGCAACAATCTCGCCTGCGCTTGCGCGTAAAGGACATCGGTGTACGATGATAACGGGTGCTCGCAAGCAGCCCTATAACGCTTCCATGTTCTTAAACAACAAAGATTTTCGGGCAACATACCCCGAACCCTTAGCGGAAATGAGTGCAGACTCGGCAAGGAAATTTGGATTTTCTGCAGGGGATGCAATCATGGTGGCGACCGAGAAAGGACAGGCTCGTTTTATACTGAAAATCGCGCCGATGCGTGATGATATGATCAGTGTTGATTATGGGTGGTGGTTCCCCGAACAAAAAGCGGGAGCTCCGGAGTATGGCGGCATGTGGCGGTCGAACGTGAATCTTTTGACTGACTGCTCGCTTAAAACGGCAGAGCCGATGATCGGAACGTGGTCTTATAACGCTCTTGACTGCGTGGTGTGGGCGTGCGAAAAGATAGCTGAAGCGCGCTGACAAAATTAATTTTACAGAATGCGCTCTACAAGAACCGAGGAGAACATCATGGCCGATAAAAAATACGCACTGCTTCTATTTAGCAAACCGCCCGTGCCGGGTATGGTGAAAACCCGCTTAACCAAAAAGCATGGCGGTTCTTTAAGTGAAGAGCAGGCTGCTGAATTTTTTAAGCGCAGTCTCTATGACGTCAGTGAGCTGTCTATGCATGCGCTCATGGAAATGCAGGCTGAAAATGATGCGTTTGTTGCCGTTGATCCCTATGCCGATGTTGCTACTTACGATTTTTTTGTTTCCACAACGCCTGCCGACAATATCGACATCATGAAACAAACCTATGAGGCCATCGGTCCGTGGCCGATGGAGATTCACTTTCTTGCCGATGAGGGAGCTACGTTTGATGATCACTTCGACGATGCGTTTTCTCAGATATTTGCGCAGGGCTACGAAAGTATTGTTTCGGTGGGCGGTGACATTCCCACTATGCCCAAAACGCATATATCGCAGGCATTTGCCTGGCTGAGCTATTTTCAATCGCTCGGTACGCCGGGATTTGTGCAGGCTCCGTGTCAGGAATGCGGCACATCGCTGGTTGGGTTGAGCCATAATACACCCATCAATAACCAGGGCGTGTACTACAATCTCGATGGTACGGCAGCTCTCGATGCCTACGTTGAAAAGCTGCGCGATAAAGACATTCCCTCCGCCTTTCTGTCGCCTATTTCAGACGTTGATGAAATGACCGATTTAGCGCATGCCATTTCATGTTTGCGTGCCATCGAGCAGGCGGCGAAGACACAACCCGACCTCTTCGTTGCTCGTCGGGTTCTCGATTGGATCGACTTCATGGGCTTTCATGTGACGACGCCTCCCAATGACGAGCACGATCCTCGCCAGTACATTGATAAGTAATCATCGACCACAAAACGACGATATCCGACGACGCGAATGGATGGGTGAGGCGCTATGACCATCGAAGAACAAAAAAGACGACTCCACACAACCTCGGCGCTGTGTCCGCAGTGTCTCAAAGAGCTGGCTGCTGAGGTGTACGAAGATGATGAGGGTGCGGTTTGGATGGAGCGCACGTGTCCGGATCATGGGTATGTCACCACGCGTATATGGCCCGATGCTGAGCACTACACATGGTTGCGTTCGCTTGCTTTTCCCCCTGTTTCTCCAGATGAGCGTGATACTGTCCCCGCTGACAAACCCTGTCCGATGGGCTGTGGAGTCTGTTCGCGTCACGTTCGACGGGGAACGCTGCTCGAAATCGAAGTGACGCAGAAGTGCAACTTGCACTGTCCGGTATGTTTTATGAGTGCCGAAGACGGTACGGGGGATCCAACGTTTGCCGAAATTGATGCGATGTATGACACGATTGCCCGCGCGGTCGGTACCGACGGTGCTGTGCAGATAACGGGAGGGGAGCCCACGTGCCGCCACGATCTGGCAGATATTATCGCTCGGGGTCGTGAGAAGGGTTTTTGGGGTATCGAAATCAACACGAATGGGCTTGTGATCGCCGCGAGTGATGGTTATCTCGAAACGCTTGTTGCGGCGGGCCTAACGGGAGTCTATCTGTCTTTTGATGGACTGACCGATGAGGTCTACGAGGCCACGTGCGGTTCTCGTATTCTGGATCGCAAGCTCAAGGTTGTTGAGCGCTGTCGTGCGGCCGGTGTGCAATGCGTGCTTGCTGCTACGGTTGTTTCCGGCGTCAACGATATGCAGCTGGGAGATATTTTGCGCTTTGCGCTCGATAATGCCGATGTTGTTGCGGGCCTTGCGTTGCAGCCGGCATTTACGTCGGGCCGCTTCGAGGCGTCACGCGTCATTCCGTTGACAATGGGGGACGTGATCTTTGAGCTGGCACAGCAAAGTGACGGACTGCTTGAGCCGTATGACATTTGGCCCCTTGGCTGTTCTCATCCGCTGTGCGATACGGGTACGTTCTTGGTGAAAAGTGATACGGTATCTCATCCTTCAGGTTTTTTCCCGGCGACTCGCAATCTGACGCGAGAGTCTTATCTTGAGGGGTATGATCCCTCCTCGCCGCAGGGGTCGGTGTTTTTGGATATCCTCACGAAGCAAGGGGTGGAAGTGGCATCGGGACTTTCGCTGATCATCATGAATTACATGGATGCCGCGTCGATGGATACGCAGCGTCTGCGTGAGTGCAGCATGCTGGTGGCAACGCCGGATGGGCGTACGATTCCTTTTTGCTCGTACCATTTGACGAACACGGCGGGTGCTCGGGTATATCCGCCTTGGTGTAAGCCTGAATTGGCGCGATAGACTACCTTCGGGAGGGGTGTAAGAATATGACTATGCAAGAAAAAGATACTGCTGTGGCATATGCCATTCACCTTGATGGCGCGCTTTGCACGCAGTGTGGGCTGTGTGAAGCATTTTGTCCGGTTAACGTATTTGTTATGGATCCGGGTCCTGTAGCACTGAGGCCTCAGGACTGCTGGGGGTGCGAAACGTGTGCGGGGCAATGTCCTGAACATGCAATTCGTATCGAAGCATCATCGGATGTCTTAGCCAAGCAGGCAGCTCGCGAGGTGGCTCCCGCTTTGCCCGCCGAAACCCGTATCACCTATGAGCAGTGGTCAAAAACGCTCCAGGAAGTGTTGGGCTTGCGCTGGAACCCGGTGGCTATATCACTGATTGCAGCGGGGGACCCCTTACCTGACGTAGCGATTCCTGAAGAGCGTCTACGCTATTGTCAGTCGTTGATGGCCGCACGTCGTGGGCGGTCGATCATGATGCCGGCGAATCGTCATGCCTGCCCCGATGGCACGGCAATTTTAGGTTTGACGGAAATACCCGACAAGTTGGCCAGTGGAGAACTCTACGTTCTCTTTCATAAGCTTGACTCCGTTGAGGCGGCCAAGCATATGGTGGCCGAGCGTCCCTGCCTGCCTCCGCGCACGATCGATGCCACGGTGGTCACCCCTTTGGCTGAAGCGAAATGTCCGGTCGATGTGGTGGCGGTTATCGCAGAACCCGAACAGATTATGTGGCTGTGTATGTCGGCATCGTATTACACGGGGCATCGTCATGACTTTCATGCGAGTGGCTATAACGCGCAGTGCGTGGAAACGACCTTGTTGCCCTATCTCGATGGCGAACTCAATATTTCGTTTGGATGCTACGGGTGCCGCGCGTCATCTGATGTGGGGGATAACTTGATGATGATGGGTATTCCGGTTGCCTTGATGCCGACCATCGTCACGGGCTTAACGGAGCTGGGAAAAAAAGCTATTCCGCAGTCGCGTAATAAAATTTATTTGCCACCATTTTAGGAGTCGCCGTGAGTGAAGAACTGTTTTCTCTACGCGCTGCTACCAGCCAAGATATTCCGACTCTTGATGCTTATGCTGCGGCGGAAGGCATGGGGCCGATACCCGATATCGAGCACGTGTTTGTAGCGCAAAATACTGCAAAAGAGCTGATTGGGTTTATCCGTCTTGCCTTTGACAATGCGGGGGTTTGTCACGTCAATCCCGTTGTGGTTTGTTCGACATGGCGTGGTTATGGCGTTGGTCGTGCGTTGATGGATTGTGCTGCATCGCGCTTCGGTGAGCTGCGCTTAGTGTCGCGCGGAAGCAGCCGATCGTTTTATGAAGCGCTCGGATTTACCCCTCTTGCCTGGGATGCGATAAAGCCAGAAATTGCTGCTGAGTGCGATGAGTGCGAACTCTATGATGAGTGCGGCCCGACTCCGATGAGCAGCAGTTTATCAGAAAGCGAGTACTGAAAACCATGTCGATGCAATCTGCCTTTCAAGCAAT
>JAVVXN010000043.1:0-12299 GCA_036651575.1 Raoultibacter sp.
CATTTCTTGGCAACTTTATTGAATGGTTTGACTATGCAACATACAGCTATTTTGCCGTCATTATCGCAAAGGTTTTCTTTCCAACTGAAGATCCAGCTGTTGCCCTAATGCAAACGTTTGGTGTTTTTGCTATTTCGTTTTTGCTTCGTCCTGTCGGTGCTATTTTCTGGGGCAGCCTCGGGGATAAGAAAGGTCGTAAGTGGGCACTGTCCACTTCAATCTTCCTTATGACCGGTGCTACGTTTATGATTGGCCTTTTGCCGGGTTATGGCACTATTGGTCTTTTAGCACCGTTGCTTCTTCTCGTGTTTCGCATGGTGCAGGGTTTTTCGGCATCGGGTGAATATGCGGGAGCTGCTACGTTTTTGGCCGAATATGCACCTTCAAACAAGCGCGGAGTTTATTGCTCTATCGTTCCTGCGTCCACTGCGGTAGGTCTTTTGGTGGGTTCCATGTTTGCTACGGCAATGTATGGGTTCTTAGATCCTGCTGCCGTTGAGGCCTGGGGTTGGCGCATTCCGTTTTTGCTTGCAGGTCCGCTGGGTTTGGTCGCGCACTACATCCGTACTCGTCTCGAGGACTCTCCGACGTATACGGCGATGCGCAAAGTGGTTGAAAAAAGCGACGAAGCTCCTCATCCTATTCGTGATTTGCTCCGCAATCACCTGCGTGCGCTCGTCATCAGTTTTGGCGCGGCCATGCTGAATGCGGTCGGTTTTTACACGGTCCTTACCTATCTTCCCACGTATCTTTTTGAAGTGGTGAAGATGGATCATGCGCAGGCTACTTTAATCACCACCATCTGTTTGGTTGCCTATGTTGTTTTCATTTTCGGCATGGGTCATCTTTCGGACAAATTCGGTCGTAAGAGAATGATGATTACGGCATGTGTTGCCTTCATTGCCTTTACGGTTCCAGCTTTCATGTTGCTTAATACGGGTGATTTTATTGTCGTGCTTATCGTGGAACTTTGTTTGTGCGCGATATTGACGGTCAATGACGGTACGCTTTCAAGTTATTTAACGGAAACGTTTCCGACCGAAGTTCGTTATTCGGGTTTTGCCTTGAGCTTTAACATGGCGAATGCACTTTTTGGCGGAACGGCTCCCTTTATCGCCACGGCACTTATTAGCGCCACGGGTTCTGGCCTGGCCCCGGCGTGGTATATGGTTGGAGTTTCTTGTGTAGCGCTGGTTGCCATGATATTGTCTCATGAGCATACCGGCAAAGAGCTTTCTGAGGTGTAGGCTTTTTGTATACCCTCCGTAGGTGAGTCTGAAATGATTGAGCGTGGGCTAGTCTGTTGATGCAATTGCCTTGCATGCTGGCCTGCGTTCTTTTATGTGTCTACTATGTACAGAACTTTCGGGAATCGACTGATGACTTGTTATGGAAAAAGCGATTAAATCACCAAAATCAATAAAAGCACAGATTACGCGAGCCTCTCTCGTCGTTGCTGCGGCCGCTATCCTACGGGCGCAGGGGCCGGGATCGGTTACGTATCGTCGTGTTGCCGAATGGGCGGGGGCATCCTCGTCTTCTGTGGGCTATTACTTTGAATCAATTACCGATCTTTTATATGAAGCTGCGCAGCATAATATTACGCTCTGGGCGCAACGTGCGGAAAAGGTTGCGGGCAAAGCGGAAAAGATGACGGTTGAACAGTGTCGTGAGAGCTGTGTCGATCTGTTGCTGCACGCCTGCCTGCCTGAGGACATGTCGGTTCCGGCAGCGCATTATGCGCAGCTGATCAACGCTTCCGAATCTCCCGTGGTTACTCGAGCGTATCAACGGGGTAGGCGGCGGCTTGACATTGCGCTGCAGTGCATCCTCGATCACGCTCGCGTTCCGATATCTCCCCAGATGGTGACTGCTATTGTAGACGGTGCTGCCGTCAAGGCCATTTCTGAGGGCTATGATGTCTTCGAGGTTTCGGAATCTCTTTTAAGGGAGGCCGTAGGGGTGGTTTTTGCGTAGGAGCTTGCTTTTTTAATATTGTTTTTCAAAATGCCTTTCGGGGCATTTTTGGGCTATTGGATAAAAGGACTCTACAAAAACGTCCTATACACGCAGTGCGGTGGGATACTGTTGCGTTGTTGAGCCGTCGGCGGAAGAGAGATGCCGTCGCTGGAGCAATCGTATCTCGCATAAAAAACAGTGTACAATAACGAAAAAACGGCGAACAAAAGGTGCTGTCATGATTAATAAAAAGATGTATCAACGAGGAAACGAACCATCGGCCATTCGTGAGCTTTTCGCTTACGGGTTGGCCCGTAAGGCGGAACTTGGAGCCGACAAGGTGTTTGATTTTAGCCTGGGAAATCCCAGCGTTCCAACTCCTCCTGCAGTTACGCAGGCGCTGGTCGATATCTTGGGTGAGTCCACGGCAGAGCTTCACGGCTACAGTCCGGCGCCAGGAGCTTTTGGCGTGCGTTCGGCAATTGCCGATTCGCTGAACCGCCGCTTCGACCAATCTTATGCTGCCGACAATCTCTATATGACCTGCGGAGCTGCCGCATCGATTAACATTACCCTTACGGCGCTGATGAATCCCGCCGATGAGGTGATTGTTATCGCCCCTTATTTCCCTGAATATAAGATATGGATTGAAGGTGTGCAGGCGCGCTGCGTCGAGGTGTGTGCGCGCGCAGATAACTTCCAGCTTGATATTGCCGCGCTTGGGCGAGCCATCACCTCTCAGACGCGCGGTATCATCATCGACTCACCGAACAACCCGGTCGGTGTGGTGTATTCCCGCGAGACGTTGCAGGCGCTTGCCGATCTGCTTGAGCAACGCCAAAAGCTCTACGATCACCCCATCTATCTTATTTCTGATGAGCCGTATCGCGAAATTGCCTATGATGGGATCGAAGTGCCGTGGGTGCCTTCGCTCTACCGCAATACTATCGTGTGCTATTCCTATTCGAAATCTCTATCGTTGCCCGGAGAGCGCATCGGCTACATTCTTGTTTCCGATGAGGTCTCCGATTCCCGCGAGGTGTATACGGCGATAGCTGGCGCAGGCCGCGTACTCGGATTTATCTGTGCCCCTGTTCTGTTTCAGCGGGCTATTGAGCGCTGTGTCGATGTTCCTTCCGATGTGGGAGCTTATGCCGAAAACAGAACGCTTCTCACGGAGGGTCTGGCTCGTCTTGGGTATGAGTACGTGGAGCCGCAGGGGGCGTTTTATCTGTGGGTGCGAGCCCTCGAGCCCGATGCGCAGGCTTTTTCCGATCGAGCAAAAGCCCACGAATTGCTGCTGGTGCCTTCGAATAGCTTCGGAGTTGAGGGTTGGGTGCGTATCGGCTATTGCGTAAGCCGCGAGACGATCGAGGGTGCCTTGCCCGCTTTTGCGCAACTTGCCGCCGAATATCGGGTGGCACCTCAGGCGTAGCTTGAGGTGTGGTCGAGGAAGAGGGAGATTGATTAGGGCGGATCCGTCGAGCAATCTCCCTCTTCTTTTTTGGGGATACCCCGATAAAGAAAGCGCGCCTTGGCTTTTTGAAGTCGCTCGAGGGCTTTTTGCTATGACGTATATTGTTGCAGGTAGTCGATGATTTCCTGTCGTGAATGCAATCCCGTTTTTGAGTATATGCGCTTGATATGCGCGTGGGCGGTGCCCGCGGTGATGTAGAGCTCGTCGGCGACGCGCTTTTGCGTGAATCCGAGAGCGTAGAGTGTGAGTACTTCTATTTCGCGTTCGGAAAGCAAAAACTGCTTTCCCATTTCTTCGGCGTTGTGCTGCATGGAAACCTGGCGCACTTCGGCCAGATTTTCATTGCCGTCAAGGCCCATGAGCTTTTGAAGCGGTGAGCGTTTTTGTGTTGCTGCAGTTTCGGCGTTTTCTTGTCCCTGCCGGGCGATATTGATGAACTGCACGAATACAACTTGCGCGGACACCACGAGCAGTCCGGTAATGATAGCGCCCATAAGCTGGTCGTTCATGAAGATGGGGTAAAATGCCGCAAGGGTCATACGGGCGATAGCCCGAGCGCCGAGCCATACGATCCATCCTGCTATGGCGTAGTAGTAGGGGCAACGCCATCCATGGCTCATGAACGCAATAACGATATACCAGGTAAAACCTACCATGAGTGCGTTGAGCGTCGTGGTGAACACCGCTCCGTACTCAAGGCTGTTCGGTAGTGCTGCGTACAGGATGAGCGCAGCACATGCGAGAGCCTGCATGAGCACCCAGATGCCGACGGTCATGGTGTTGTGCTTGCCTTTCAGCATGGCAACAACCACTCCTGCGCACAGCGCCATGGTTAAAATCCCATACGCTAAGCGGGTGGGCGGCGTAAACGCGATGGACCATCCGGCGGGGTAGCCGCGAAGCAGGCCGATGACGAGGGCGAGAAATCCTATGCCCAGTGCGGTGACACTGAGAAACAGCTTGCTTGAAAGCATGGTTTTTGCAAAGCCGAAGTAATCGTTGTCCTGTGTGGGCGATTTGATCGTGAAAGGTTGCGGTTGCCTGCGCGCCCAAATCATGCAGGGAAATTGAAGCAACACCAAGAGTCCGGCACAAACATTACTCACGTTGCCGGAAAACAAGGAGCATACATATATCTCAATTTCACTCAAAAATAGTGCCGAAAATACGAACACGGCGGCAGTTGAGGTGGTCGAACCGCGCGCGCGTCTGAGCCAGTAAAATATTGCACCCGAGGAAGCAAGGGTGGCGAGTATGCTCAAAATGAATCTCAAACCATCGTTGTAGTAGCCGGCAAAATTCATGGCAGCCAACATAAAAAGCGTCGCACCTTCAGCGATGATGCAGGCACGCATGAGTCGGTTAACGCGCAGCTTGGTAAGATAGCCATTTTTAAGGACGAGAAGAAAGAGGAATATACCAAGAATGACCAGGGTAACCAGCATACTGCCGTCGGTGAAAACACCTTCATCGGTCTGGTTGTAGCTTCCGTAGCTTGCAACAATCAGACCGGATCGCCCGGTGGTGAGCCCCAGGATGCAGGGCCAAAGAACCCCGTATGTTTTAAGGTAGTCAGTGATAGTTTTTTTGGTTGTGTTGTGTGCTTGCGTGGGTTTAACGACTGACGACTCTGAAGTCAAAAGCTTCTCCCTCTGGCGCGTGTAGCGGTGTTGGGTGGTTACGCGAAAAGATATCACCAGACTCTTTTCTCACTGATATTTATTGTATCTGCTTTTTGCCGCTTTGGAAAAAATAGTTTTAGAGCGAGTGCGGTATTCGTTTTGTGCCTGAAAAGGGTTTGTGCTATCCGTCAGTCAAAAAGAAAAAGGTTCGCCGAGATATGGGCAAGATAAAACGACATCCTTCATGATAAGAGCTTTCTTTTGGTGATTTACCCCGAAAGAGGGGACACCACGACAAGTCTTTTGAGGATGATGGTGCCAACGCATAACGATATTTTAAGGGAGATTATGGTGGAGGAAAAAAGTGCAGAGGAAATATCAGGAACTCGGGGGGTAAGCGCGACGGATGAGGGCGCGTTTATGCTCGACGGTGAAGCCGTATCCTTATCACGTGAGTGCGATGAGCGTGAAGGGGTGAACCTCGATGGTGACGAAGAAGCTTCTTTTTCGAAAGAGAGCGCGGCACGTGAGGCTCAGGCTGTCCACGATGCCCTCGTTGCGGTGTTTGAGGATGTCCGTACGCAGTCTGCCGATAGTGAATTGGTCGAGCCTTCGCGGTGGCCCGCAATCGGGCTTGTCCCCGACCACTTGACGGCGGATGATTTTGAGATGTTTGTCTATGAATACCTCGAAGATTTTTTGGCGCAGGAAGCGGAGGAACAAGCGAAAACATCCGCAGTTGAGAAGCCGACCTATCGCAGTGCAAGTCGCGCCGTCGGTGTCGCGGTGGAATCTTCCTCGATCACGGAGAACGAAAGCGAGACCGAAGCGAGCCTCGATGCCCTGACGCAAGATGGGTATCCTGAAGCCTTGCAGGATGCGACGCTCGAAACGAGGGTGCTTGCCGAAGCCGTCGCGTCTCAGGAAAGCGAGAGCGCCTCAGACGAAGCCCCCGTATTTTCAAAAAGCGGCAAGATCATGATTGTCGATGGTGAGCCGATGTTTGTGGAAGACGAAGAGGAGCTACCCGATACAAATGCTCCGATTCGCTGTGAGGGCATTGCTCTTTTGCAGGGGCACCGCAGCTATTATCTGTATTCCCGGGAGCACATGACCGACAACTATGCGCACTGGTCGTATCTGGCGCATGAAGACAATGCCGTTATCGCGCTGGTTGACTGTGCGCGAGAAGAGTCGCGGGTGTATCCGAGGCCTATGCCGGCCGAATCGCTTAAGAATCCACCGTTCAATATGAGCGATGAGCAGATTGCGGCAACGTGGAAGATCATCGAAGAATCGGGCGATTTCCCCGATATGGAAACCGTGAGCGCGTCAAACGATGAGGTGTATTACTTTTCGACAAAGTATGTAAGCCGTGCGTATGCGCAGTCGCTCGCTGAGTGGGCTTCGGTCGAACGTCAAATGAATATGTAGGGAGAATGCAATGGGTGAAGGACGTAACGTTTATAAAGATGTTCCAGATCGTGCGGTTATTCGTACCGCTGACGTGTATCAAAACGAAGTCGAGCAAGGGGTGATTGGGTATTCGGAAACCCTGCTGGGCGTGGTAGCAAATTTCAAAAATAGCGGGGCGCCCGAAGGCTTCAACGCACAGTGTATGGTCGGCAAATCGAAACGGGGCGAAGTTGCGTTGCGCCTGTTTGCTGTGGTCGATCCTGAAACGGAGACGTTTGTGCGGGCGGGATTTAAGTCGCGCGGCTGCCTGGCGATGACGGCATGTGCTTCTGCGATCTGCTCGATGATCGAAGGAAAGACGTTTGAAGAAGCGCTGGCTATCACCCCGGAGCATTTGCGCGATGCCCTCGATGGGGTGCCGTCGGATAAGATTTACACCATTTATTTCGCAACGGAGGGCGTGCGTGCGCTCATCGGCGATTACTTGGTCGATCGGGGTGCGACTATCGAGAACCTCGATGCGCGGATTCCGTGCGAAACCTCGAGCATCGCCTGTCTTCTCTGCGAGCACTGCAGCCTCCGTACCGGCCGCGTCGAACTGCAGTTCGGGTAGGGCGACTTTTCGCCACCGGTAGCACTGAAGTGTCGCGAAAAAGGTTTCCGTTGCATAACGGAATTTCTGTATGTCTGTGTACTTTTCGTCACGCGCCCCCGAGGCTGACAGTAAGCAAAAACCTATCAGCTATACTGAGAAGTGTTCACGACTGAGTATCTCGAATGGGCTCGGGCGGCGCCACGTTTCGAACCTGGTCAGGTCCGGGAGGAAGCAGCCATAAGGGACCGCTGACGAGCGCCCCTGCCTATTCGGGATACTTCTTTTATGCAGACAAGGTTGTTATGGATATCATTCAGTTCTTTCTTAATCTTTTGAGCGACCCCCGCACGGCCATTGCGGGATGGATTGTTGCACTTGGCCCGGTCTGGGTATATTCGCCTCTTTTTCTCATTGTTTTTTGCGAAACCGGTTTGGTGTTTACGCCTTTTTTGCCGGGTGATTCACTGCTGTTTGCGGCGGGTGTTTTCTGCGCTGATGGCGGAGGTCTCAATATTTTCGCCACGCTGCTCATGTTTTTTGCGGCCGCTATTTTAGGTAATACCTCGAACTATTTTATCGGTCGTGCGTTTGGTCATGCCATCATCGATTCCGGTAAGGTGAAAGCGCTCACGCCCGAACGCATTGCGAAGACGGAAGGGTTTTTCGAGAAGTGGGGCGGCCTCACCATCGTCGTCACGCGTTTTATGCCATTTTTCCGCACGTTTGCTCCCTTTATCGCGGGCACCAGTCACATGCATTTTGGCAAGTTCACCCTGTTTAATTGCATCGGCGGTATTTCGTGGGTCAGCGTATTCGTGCTGGTTGGATTCTTTTTTGGTGGCATTCCCTTTGTGCAGACCCACTTCGAGTGGATTGTTGTTGCCATCGTGGGTGTTTCGGTTGCGCCAGCTATAATCGGCTTGCTGAAGGCGAAATTTGGTAAGAAAAAAACGACTGAAAAGTAGGCACCTGCATGTCAGAAGCACTGTATCGCAAGTATCGTCCGCAAACGTTTGTTGATGTCATCGGGCAAGACCAGATCGAGCGCACGATTCGTAACGCGATCGAACAGGACAAGGTAAGCCATGCGTACCTGTTCTGCGGTCCGCGCGGTACCGGCAAGACAACAACGGCGCGCCTGCTGGCCAAAGCGCTTCTCTGCGAGCATGGTCCGACGCCCGACCCCGATGGAACGTGTGGAGATTGTCGCGAAATCGCCGATGGTGTTCATCCGGATGTCTATGAACTCGATGCGGCAAGTCGTACCGGCGTCGAAAATGTGCGCGAGGAAATCATCGGACGCGTGCACTTTGCACCGACGCGCGGTCGTTGCAAGGTCTACATCATCGACGAAGTCCATATGCTTTCGACCGCAGCGTTTAACGCGCTGCTGAAGACGCTTGAAGAACCTCCCGATCACGTGGTCTTTATCCTGTGCACCACCGACCCTCAAAAAGTTCCCGACACGATTCATTCGCGGTGTCAGCGTTTCGATTTTCGCCGTATCGCCGCTGATGCAATCGTTTCTCGCTTGGGTGCGATCTGTGTTTCTGAAGAGGTTGAATTCGAAGGGGAAGCACTCGACTTGATTGCCCACCGTGCTGAAGGCGGCATGCGTAATGCTCTCACGGCACTCGAGCAGGTCATTGCGTTTGGTGAGGGTAAAGTCACGCTGGCAAATGCCGAAAATATGCTTGGGGCACTTGATTGTGATGACATGGCTGAAATTGTCACGTATATCGGGCGACGTGATATTGCGGCCTGCTTTTCTTGGACGGCACGCTATATCGAAACCGGTGCTGATTTGGCGCAATTCACGCGAGATTTGGCCGAGTACGTGCGCGATATGTACGTACTCAGTTTGGCGGGTAGTGATGTCTCGCTGGAGGTCAGCGAGGCGACGCGTCGAGAAATGGCGCGCGAGTTAAACTTTTTTGGTCCCGACCGACTGACCAATCTCTTGCATGTTTTAGGCGAGCTTCTTGCCGATTTGCGCGTGTCGACCAATTCGCGGCTGAGCTTTGAAATCGCGTTAACCCGCATGGTACGTCCCGATTCCGATTTGACCCTTACCTCACTGGCCGATCGTCTTGAGGCGCTTGAAGCGGGGCATTTTGCGGGAGCTCAAGTTGTCGTAGCTCCGGAGGTTTCGGCGATTCCTGCGTCTTTGCCGGCTGAGTCGTTTGTCGCTCCATCGACGGCGACTTCCCAACCCGCCGTGAGGGAGGTGGCGGTGCCCCCCGTGGCATCGGTTTCTCCTTTGTCTGCCGCTGGGACACCTCGGCCCGAAGCGGCTGTTGCGCCCGCAGGAGCTGTTGTGCCGGTGGTATCGGTGTTGCAAAATCCTGCATCCTTGCAGCGTGTTTGGCAGGCTGCTTTAGTCGAGCTCAAAAAAACAAAACCCGCATATAGCGTCATGTTTCTCAATACGAAAGTGACCTTTGACGAGGCTGATCAAGGGCTTATTGTCGCGTTTTCGGCCGAAAATAGTTTTGCGTTTCTTACGGTGCAAAAACCCGATATCGTAGAAGAGTTGCGGCGTGTTTTGCGACAGGCGGCCGGCGGTGAGGTTTCTTTCCGCTTCGTGAAGGAGGGGGAAGCTGTTCAGGGACGGACCTCTTCCCCTGCAGCGATTGTGCCGACAGCAGCTTCTCGTCCCGCGGAGAAACGGTCGGCAGCAACTTCTGACACCGTCGCAGGACCGACGCCGTCAGAAGTTGCTATCTCGCGACTTCCAACGAACTCGGGTGAGGCCGCGCCGTCCGGCTTCGACTCGGCAGATGTCGTTCCCCTCGACGCCTATGACTCGATGGCGCCTTTTTCCTATGGTGATGTTGCTGCTGAGCATTCCGCTCCGGTTCAGGAGTCTGCTGTAGCTTCAGCTGATCGGGGGGTATCCGCGTCGCAGGTACCGGCATCCGACGCCGTGCTTGCCGTGCCGACCAAGGAAAACGCACGCGAAGGCTTTGATGACCATCAGGAAGATATTGCCGCACTGCTGGCTGCTAGCTTTGGTGATGGCGTGATTATTGAGGAAGTTGATGGCCGCGCGTAAGCGCTGCCGTTGTCGAAATAGCGTTAATTGATCAGGTGAAGGAGAATTTTATGGACATGAAACAAATGATGCGCCAGGCGCAAAAGATGCAGGCTGAACTGGCAAAAGCTCAAGACGAAATCAAGGATATGACTTTTGAGGCAACTGCTGGCGGCGGTATGGTGCGTGCGGTTGCGCTCGGTGACATGTCTATTCAAACGATTACGATCGATCCGGATGCTGTCGATCCCGAAGATGTTGAGATGCTGCAGGATATGGTGTGCGCGGCAGTCAATGAAGCTTTGCGCGGCATGGGTGAAATCAGCTCCCAGCGTATCTCTTCGGCAACGGGTGGCATGAACATTCCTGGCTTGATGTAGTTTTTACGGGTATGCTGGAATGAATTCTGCACCATCCATACAAAAGCTCCTCGATGAACTCGAGCGCCTTCCGGGCATCGGTCCAAAATCGGCCCAGCGCATTGCGTATTGGTTGCTCAATACCGATAATTCGACAGCGCTGAGGCTTTCCGAAGCCATTGTTGAGGTTAAGGAGACCGTGCATTTTTGCGGGCAGTGCTTCAATTATGCGGAAGGCGATCTGTGCGAGATTTGTGCGTCAAAAAAACGCGATCCCTCTATCATCTGCGTGGTCAGTGAGCCGCGCGATATTCCTCCCATGGAACGAACGGCAGTGTTTTCGGGGACGTATCACGTGTTGGGTGGGGCTCTTTCTCCCCTGGAGGGCATCGGTCCCGATGATCTTCATATCGTTGAATTGATGCAGCGTTTGAGTGTGGAAGGCGTGACGGAGGTACTCTTGGCAACAAACCCTAACGTCGAGGGGGAAACGACGGCCGCCTACCTTGCGCGGCTGATCAAGCCGCTCGGTGTTAAGGTGACCCGTTTGGCAAGTGGCTTGCCGGTTGGTGGAGATTTGGAGTTTGCCGATGAGGTAACCCTGGGCCGCGCCATTGAAGGCCGCCATACCCTCTAAGGACCCTCAGGTAAAAAAGATGAGCACCCTTTAAGGATGCTCATTACCTGGAAGCGACGAAACCACTTCCGAAAAAGACGAAGGGTTCTGTCCCCTCCTAGATCCAGAACCCTTATCTTACCGAAGCTCTTTTCAGTGCCTCTTGTAGATATCCCTACCATTATACCTCTTTCGAGCAAAATCGTGAAATTTGGTACGATAATTTCTTTACGTGAGTTGCTGAGAGTGGATCGATAAAGCAGATACTTGCTGTTCAGATGGGGGTGTTGCAAATAAAATTCAGCAGTTTCATTTTGGGTGACGCCCAAGAATCTGGTCTTTGAGTGCGAGGAAGCCGGTTGCGATGTCCGCAAAACACATTTTTATATACTCCGATCAAGCAACGGACTACCTCCGGGCGCATGATGCGCGCCTGGGTGCCGTTATCGACGTGATCGGTCCGATCGAGCGCAAGGTTGACGCTGATCTGTTTTCTTCCCTGATACACTCCATTGTTGGACAGCAGATTTCAACAAAGGCGCATCAGACTATCTGGAACCGCATGATCGATGCGTTCGGTGAAATAACACCGGAGAAAATCGCTGCCTGTTCTCGGGAGGAGTTGCAGAAATTTGGCACCACTTTCAAAAAAGTGGACTACCTGAAAAGTGCAGCCGACAAGGTTTTATCGGGAGAGTTCGATCTGGCGATGCTGGAAAAACTGCCTGATGAGGAGGTGTGTCGTAGATTGTGTACCCTTGACGGGGTGGGCACGTGGACGGCCGAGATGCTCATGACGTTTTCGATGCAGCGCATGGATGTGATGAGTTTTGGAGATTTGGCTATTTTGCGCGGTTTGCGTATGGTGTATCACCATCGGGTAATCACGAAAGATCTTTTTGCAAAATATCAGCGCCGCTATTCACCTTACGCCACCGTTGCCAGTCTCTATCTGTGGGCTGTAGCCGGTGGCGCTATCGACGGCATGAGAGATTACGCGCCGAAGAAAAGAAGCTAAAGCGCCGCGCATAAGGCGAACGACGATCTTTCGAAAAACCAGGTATACAACGGTGGGACATCTCTTGTTTGTAATGGCTTGTCGATGCTTTGCCCCGGTGGATTATGTTGCAGTATTGCAGGGCGAAGCCATTATTTGCGATGATATCCGTTCCCGTTTTATCTTCGATGGCATATAATTGGGTATCTTGATAAGACGAGATA
>JAVVXN010000044.1:0-12048 GCA_036651575.1 Raoultibacter sp.
GGAACAGGAATTTCTTTAAACGTAACGTGAATGGCAGTGACCGCACGCACGTCGGTGAGGGTATAAGCATTACTGTCGCTTGAAGTCACAGCTTTGCCGTTTACGCTTACCGTAGCAAACTCATAGCCTTCATTGGGAGCAAAAGTATAGGCTTGCGAGCTGCCTTCGCGCACGGCAATGGTTCCGAAAGGAGTAATGGTACCGTTTTCCACTGTAGCAGTAACGTTGTAGTAGTAAACGATAGGCGTCGGGGGCTTGGGCGGTTCAGCGATTGCCGCAAAGGTAACAGCGATGGAGTGCGCAGCCCTAACATCAGTGAACGTATAGGTGTTTCCCTGAAGCTCACTTTTTGCATCCACGTTATCCACAAGAAGGGTATCGAGCTCGTAGCCATCATTTGGCTTGATGGTAAACGACTGATCGGTTTTCTCCTGCACTTTCACAATACCTGAAGGATCAAGCATGCCATTACCCCCCACCACAAGAGCGCCGTTAGCGCCTACAGTGGCGGTAATATTGTATGTGGGGAGAGCCTTAAACGTAGCGTGAATGGTGGTATCTGCATGGACGTCTGTAAAGGTATAGGTGTTGTTCGTAATGGTTACAGGCTTGCCGTCAACAGTAACACTACCAAGCTCGTAGCCGGGATTCGGCTGGAATGTATATGTCTTCTCATCGATACCTTCACGAACAACGGTTGTACCCGCCGGGGAAATGCTGCCGTTACCATCATCTGTAGCGGTGATGCCGTAAGTGAAATAGGGATACAAGTCTCCAAAAAAAGAGCTATTTCCGGTGACAACTGCAGAACCAGTATCGTATATATAAAACACATGACCAGGACGTTCGTCAACTTTTATTTCGCCTGTCTGCGTATCGAATGTAAAGGGAATATCTTGCTGTCGTTCATTTATGATTTTCATATTAGACACTTTATCAAGATTTTTAAATCCTTTGACAGAGTTAAGGTTACACACATAACCCGAGCCCTGACGAGCCCAGAACACCCTAGCATACTCATTATTACAATAGACCTGCGTTAATTTGGTATTATGAGAAAGATCGAGAGCGGCAAGAGAGTTGTACCAGCAAATCAACTCAGTAAGTTCCGCATTATTGGAAAGATCAAGGGAAGTAAGCCACATACTCGCTTCGTCAATCTCTAAACAAGTCAATTCTTTATTATGAGAAAGGTCGAGCGGAACGGCGGGACCCTCAAACATCTCACCGGTAAGCCCCAAAGTCAATTTTTTCAATTTCGTATTCTGAGTCAAATCGACAGAAGAGCACACACTGCTCTTCAACTCCAGCTCTTCCAACCCCGTATTGGAGCTAAGATCAAGGGTGAAGTTGGCCCTGCAGCACAGGGTGGTTAGGGCTGTGTTTTTAGTCAGATCGAGAGCGGTGAGTGAATCCTGGAAGCAACGCAGGGTGGTAAGATTGGTGAAAAACTCAATGCCTTCTGGGTTCGTTACCAGACTGTTGTAATAAAATTCTATTGAAGTTACCGCCAATAGCTCGGCACGCTGCAAAACCCCGTCGTTGTTCTTGTCGAACTCTTCACTTGACACAAAGGATCGAAACGCTGGATCGGGAAAACTATTTTCATCAATTATCACGTCGCCCTCGCCCACAAGCGCAGAAACGGCCGCCGCGGGGGCATCCGCTTGCGATGTGGCGGTGTCACCTGTTGCCAGAGCAGTGAGCGGGAATCCGGCCATGGGAGTTAGCGCCAACACGACCGCTAGCACCAGTGCCAAACCTCTGTTCGATTTCTTCGATTTTTTCATGTTATCGTCCCTTGCTTTTATTCATTGCGCCGTTTGCGCAAACTGTTCCTACCGCATCTATTCACACCATAAATCCTCGCGAATAAAAAATCTGCAATTTGTCATGAACAGTAAATCCAGCGACATAAACGACAACGAAAGAGATGCTTCAACTGCATCATGAAAGCAAAATTCCGCCCCCCGGATAATCCAAGGGGCGGAATTTTGCAGTAAGGGTACGAATAAAAATCCGCACTCCTGCGCGAGAGTAAAAAGGTACCCTACGCCAGACTTTCTTCTTCGTTTTCACAACCGGCGAGGCCACAGGCCTCTTTTAAACTATCCGAGGCGGCCAAGATTCCTTCGACGGTGATACCGCTCAGAGCAGTTTTAAGGCTTTCACGAATTAAATCATAGGAAAGATGGAGCGGACATTTCTGGTCTTCCCCATGAGCGCAGGGACTTCCCTTGCCCGAAGTGCCGCTGACTTCCGTTGTTTCCTCCATGGCCGACACGATATCGAACATGGTAATTCTCGAGGGATGCTGCGCTAAGCTGTATCCGCCGTAGCGGCCCGGATGAGCTTTGATAAGCTCAGCGTCGCGCATCTCTTTCGTCAAACGAATAAAGTAGTCGCGCGGAATCTTCATCGCTTCTGCTATTTCCCTTGAAGAACAGATGCGACCTTCTTCCGCCAAAAACAGAATCGCTCGAATAGCATAATCAGTTGTTGCTCTCAGTTGCATTTCATCACTCTTTCCCCCACGGAATAGTGCATTCTACCTGCGCCTGTTTTCTGGAGCGCAAATCCAGACCAACCGTTAGTACCGGTAACCGTTATTGTATTATCCTCACAATAAATAATCTAATGATACCGAATTGTGAAACCAAATACGATAACCGACAGAATGATAACGATAATACACAGATAATCAATGGTATACGGAGTATTTTTCTGTTTATTCTACGCCGGAAACACAACCTGTGCACGATGAATTTTGGCGGAAACGCGTTTCGCTCATCGCAAGTCATCCCGCATAAACCGCCGGACCTCACGCACGAAACCCCCGCTCGAATTACTCATAAAAGCAAAGGTTTCGATCCACCGATCCCGAAATGCCCGGCACGTCGCCCGTACTCGTGTATTGCCATATGCGAAAGCGATACGTTTGACCCGGCTTGTCGGCGTAATCGGCATACCATAGATCATAGGTGTCGATAAGGGCCGCCAGGTCATAATGACCGTCAAGCCAGAGATTGTTGCCGTAAATGATCGCTTCGTAGCCCCGCTCTCGAATGCGATCGCAAAACGCCTTGGCGATTTGCGTCGTCTCGGCCTGTGTCAGTCCCGCAATACGTTCGTCTTCAACGCCGTTTTCTTCCAGGTCAAACGCAATCGGATAACGCAGCTGGTAACCTTTGACCGCTTCAAGCACCCAATCGGCTTCCTCCCGCGCTTCCCGTTCGGTAATAGCCTGCGAAAAAAAGTATACGCCCACATCGAGGCCGGCTTTCGTTGCCCCTTCAATGTTTTGGTCAAACAGTTCATCTTCCCAAATTTTTCCCTCGGTATAACCGCGATACCCTGCACGAAGGTAGGCGAAATCGACTCCCGATGCAGCAACCGCCTGCCAGTCGATCTGCTGGTTATGACTTGAAACATCAATGCCTTCAGCGGCCGTTTTGCCATCGGCACCACGGTAGGATTTCACCCCGCCCGTATCGGTGATGCGCGCATAGTCGTAGCCGTTTGAGGGCACCGTGCGTGACGACGAATCTGCTTGCCCCGAAGAGGAACAACCGCCCAGAAAAAACGCTACCACAAGCGCCACAGCGCACAGCAAAACCGCCGTCGCGGCATAAGCGCAGCGACACAACCGGGAATGATCGGTACTCTGAGATAAAGAAGTCTGCATAAGTCTTAGTTTAGCACGGCGTGCACCTCATCCAAAAAAACAGCCACTCCACCCACCACTTGTGCACAAACAGGCGCCATAGTCTCCTTATCGACCGGCATCCTTCGTGGGATAATGAGGCAATGGAAACAAAACCAGACATACGAGCGCAGGCCATAGCACGACGCGACCGCATGTCGGTGTCCGAGCGCGATCGCAAAAGTCGGGAAATCTGTTGCAAGCTGGAAACGGTTCTGGCGCAGCTTCCTCCCCAAAGAGCTTCCCACAAACCCGCATCGTCGAACGACCAGACCTCTGCGACCGCGCCCTTAATCGCCGCCTATGCCGCCATGAAAAGCGAGGTTGACCTCGACGCCTTTATCGTCGCCGCCTACGCGAAGTGCGCCCGCGTTTGCTTTCCCTGCATGGTGCGCGCCCCGGCCAATGCGGCGCACCCCGCTGCGCTGCACATGGAATTTCGCGAAGTCACTCGCTCCGATTACGAAAGGGGGAAGGCGCCTTTCGTCGTAGCCCCGTTACGCTCGTATACGCCGGATGCGGCCGAGGTGTGCGCCTTCCCCGTCGTTGCCGCACGTGCCATCAACCTGATTGTCGTCCCCCTGGTTGCCTTCGACCGTCGCGGCAATCGTCTGGGCTACGGCGGGGGCAACTACGACCGGTTCCTGCCCCTGCTCACCCCTCCGTGCCGTATTACCGGCGTGGCCTTCGCGGAACAGGAGGTTTCCCTCTTGCCCCGCGAAGGCCACGATGTCGAACTGAGCGAAATAATCCGCGCATAATACCTTGCCGGCGTAAACCCCCATTCCTCGCTCCGCTCAAAATGACAGAAGGAAAAAGTCGAAACGACAGGAGAAAACCGTTGCATCTTGTCATCGAAACGTTGTGCGTTCTGTCATCATGAACGAAGCGAAGGATCTGGTCTGGTGACTATTCTTTAACCGCCTTCTTCTTTCCGTTGAAGCTAACACCCATGCGCGAAAGTACGACGATAGCGCCCAGCATCAGCACGGTACACACAGCAAGCGATATCCAGGGGTTGCCCAGCAAGCCGGCGATAACGTAGCCAATGATGCAGATGACCATGACCATGGTGGCATAGGGAAGCTGCGTGGCAACGTGGCGCAAGTGATTACACTTCGCACCCGCCGACGACAAAATGGTCGTATCGGAAATAGGTGACACGTGGTCGCCGTAGACCGCGCCGCCCAACGTGGCACCCACCGCAACCAAAAACAGCGGCGAAGTGGTGGGGAAAACGCCGATGACGATAGGCAGGATAAGGGCGATAGTGCCCCACGACGTACCCATCGAAAAGCCGATAAATGCAGCCACAATAAAGATAACCACCGGCAGCATAGACAAATCAACGCCGATACCGTTCAAGAACCCGCTGACGAACTCACCGGTACCCAGCAAATAGCGGCACGCGCCACCCAAGCTCCATGCCAGCACCAAAATCATGATGGCCCCGATCATCGAACGCACGCCCTCGGCGATACCTTCGACAAATTCGGTCAGCTTCATCAAGCCACGCGGCAAAAACATAGCCGCAGCCACCAAAAGCGCCACGCACACACCAATGCACAGGCCAGCCACGGGGTCTTCGCCCACCGCCGTCGGAAAATCGACGCCCTGGAAAAATCCACCGGTATACGCCATCCCGAGAATGGAGAAGATGATGAGCACGACGATAGGAATCACCAGGTCGAACACGCGACCCTTCTCAGACACATCAAGCCCGGTGTACTCTTCGAGTGCGCTTTCGGCCGCCGCATCGAGTGCTTCTTCTTGCGCCACAACCGTGGGAATGTTGGGACGAGATTCCGAATGAATGTCGGTCTTGTCCGCAACGCCGATGGTGGAAAGAACCGCAAGGGGAGAAGCCTCTCCCGGGATGCAATGCTTTTCGGCACCCAAACACTGGCTGTCGGTTTCCGCCAACTTCATGGGACCGAAATCAAAGTTGGTCGCGCAGATGAAGAACACCATGATGATGGTCAAAAGCGCATAGAAATTGTAGGGGATCGAAGCCACAAACGTCGAAAACCCGTCTTCGCCCAAATAACCACCGACGGCTACCGCCCAAGAAGAAACCGGCGCGATAATGCACACCGGCGCTGCCGTCGAGTCGATGATCCAGGCCAGTTTCTCGTGGCTGATATGAAAGCGATCCGTCACGGGACGCATGACGGCACCAACCGTGAGACAGTTAAAATAATCGTCCACAAAAATGATGATACCCAACACGGCGGTCATCAGTTGTGCCACGCGTGCGTTTTTGATGTGACCCGAAACCCATTCGCCGTATGCCTTCGAGCCTCCGGCGATGGCGATAACCACCGTCAGCGCCCCCAACAACGCAAGGAACAGCAACAGCGCCCCGTTTGCCCCTATTTGCTCGGCCATCATGCCCGGCACCATGGTAAACGAATCGATCAGCTGCTCGAACCCAGCGCCGTTTAAAGTGAACTGGTAGATGACCATGCCCGAAAACACTCCGATGATCAGCGACGAGTACACTTCCTTCGTGATGAGAGCGAGCCCCAACGCCAAAATAGGCGGAATGATGGACCAAGCCCCCGTACTGATAAGGTCGAAACCTTCCATGTGAATCTCTACTCCTTTTTATGTTTGTCTACTGGTATGCAATAACCGATTCAGTATAGCGCGCGAAGCGGGCAGATGGCTCGAATTTTTACACGCTTCAGCACTCGCTTCAAGGGAAACAAGTCCGTCCGGGCAACGCAGAACGACATCCTCACTCGAGCCTTGGCCCAAAAATGCCGCAACATCGGCATCGTAGGTTTTTTCCATCAGTGCGGAGGCTTCGACCACTTCGCGCAATGTTCCTTGAAGCATGATGCCGATGCGATCGGCCAGATACTGCGCCTCCGCAAAATCGTGGGTCACAAACACGATGGTGCAACCATAAGCCTCATGAAGGCGTTTAACCTCTTCGTACATCTTTGTTTTCGTAGAAGGATCAAGCGCCGAGAACGGCTCATCAAGCAGCAGCAACTGCGGCTCCAAAACAAACGCCCGGGCAAGCGCCGTGCGCTGTCGCTCTCCCCCGCTGATTGTTTGTGGATGCTGCTCGGCGATATGCGCAATGGAAAGCAACTCCATGATATCGGCGACCTGCCGCGCGATCACCGACCGGGGCACTTTGTGTCGCTTAAGGCCGTAGGCAATATTTTCGTATACGCTGAGGTGAGGAAACAGGCCATAATCTTGATAGACAAAGCTGGTCTTGCGTCCCTGGATACTCAAACACGACGTGTCTTGTCCGAAAAACAAGACCTGCCCCGGTTTAAGTTTATAGGCACCTGCAAGCGCCTCCAGCAAAATAGTTTTTCCGGCACCCGTCTGCCCCAGCAGGCAAAAAATCTCTCCTGCTGAAACGGAAAAAGAAACATCCCGGAGACAAAACGATCCTCGCTGCAGCGAAAGGTTGCGTACGTCGAGTGCGTTCATCGAACCTCCTCAGTACTAAAACGGTCAGTTGGCTTTGGCGCGCTAAGCACGTTGGCGATCAGGAGAGCAACGCCTGAAACCACCAGCATGATGATTGCCGTCGCCATAGCCATATCGTTGTTGCCCGTTGAAATATTGAGATAAATACTTCCCGGCAGCGTTTCGGTTTTCATGCGGGTAATGCCTACCAGCATGAGCGTCGCACCAAATTCCCCGATCGCGCGCGACCAGGTGAGGATAAACGTGCTGATCAGCGAATTTTTTGCAAGCGGCAGGGTAACGCTACGAAACGCCGTAAACGTTGAGGCACCCAAAGATTTCGAAATGAATTCCAAGCGGCTATCCACGCCGGCAAAAGCGGTACGACAGAGTCGGATGGCAAACGGCAAATTGACAATCAGCTGCGCGGCAACGATACCTGCCGGGCTGAAAACAAACTTGATGCCAATCGCCTTCAGCGCATCACCAAACGGCGAAGAGAAAACGATAAGCAACGCCAAACCGAGCAAAATGTAGGGCAAAGAAAGCGTCAACTCCAACAGGATATGGGCAATACGCTTGCACGGCATGTTTGTTTTAGTCAGAGCAAACGCGGTGGGGATTGCCAAAGCAAAACACAAAAGAGACGAAAGCGTTGCGGTTTTTAAACTTAAGCCCAACGCGAAGTGCACTTCTTCCGAGCGTATCGCTTCGCCGAAACTGGGCGCGCCACCGATGACGATTGCGCAGATAGCGCCACCGATGAACACCGTCACCAGCAGCGCTATCACAATCGTACAACAGGAAAAAATATCGAATCTTTTCGGTGGGCATGCTTTCATTTAAAGAACTTCATAACCATATTTCTCCCAAATCGCGTGTGCTGCATCGGAATTGAGATAGTCACTCAACGCCGCACGTGCTTCGGGATCTTGAGAACACGTCAGCGTGGCGGCGGGAATAGTTTTCACATACTTATCCAAATCGGTTGTTTTAACAATTTGAACACCATCGGCTTTGCTATTTTCTTTCCACACGATAGAGGCATCGGCTTCGCCCGCGCCGATTGCGGTCGCAAGCTGCGGTGCGGTCGTCGTGGTTGCAATAACGTTGACCTTGCCGAAGAGCTCCTGATCGGCCAAGGATTTTTTAGCAATTTTCCCAATGGGCGTCGACTCGGGATCCCCCATGATAAACGTCACTCCCTCGTTGGTCAGATCGGCTAACCCGGTGATATTTTTGGGGTTATCTTTGCCGACAACCAAAACCGGAATATGCTTTACGAGATCCGTGCTCGAGGCAATAACTTCTTCGATCGGTTGGGTTTCCTCTTTTGCCCCCGCAATGAACATATCGCCTTCGTGCGTCGTATTGATCTGTGACTGGATCTGTCCCGCATTGGCAAACGTGGTGTTCACTTCGCAGGCGGTTTCAGCCTTGAACGCATCGGCAATTTCCTGGAACGGCTTGGTCATCCCCGCGCCGCAGTAGATTTGCAGGGTATGGCCCTCGAGGTTTGTCGCCGCTTTCTGCTCGGTAGCCGCCGGCTCTTCAGCTGGCTTCGTTTTTGCTTGAGGCGCAGAACAGCCTGCCATACAGCCCACAGCAACCATCATCGAAACGAAAAAAACCAGTGCTTTTCTCATACCGTCCCCTTTGCTTTCATCAAAAGAAAAGCAACGGATGTGGTTTAATTCCCGCAAGCGTTGCTCTATAATTAATCTCATTATAGATTATTCTACTGATAGAATAAAGAGGTAACCCGTGTATATCTCAAACCCCTTGCTCGACTCACTGATCTTAGAAGATTCCCCCTATGGCGATTTGACGTCATCCGTTTTGGGGATCGATGACCAACCCGGCGAAATCGAATATTTCACCCGGGAAGACTGCATTTTGAGCTGCGTTGAAGAAGCTGCGCAAATCTGCAAAAAACTTGGACTGAGCATCGCTTCAAGCAAGAAGAGCGGCGCGCGGTTGGCGGCAGGTGAAAGTTTTCTGTGTGCGCACGGATCCGCAGAGCGCATCCATACCGCCTGGAAGGTATGCCTCAATCTGTGTGACTACTATTCTGCCGTCGCAACGAAAACGAACCGCATGCTGCGTTTAGCCCAGACCAAAAACCCGCACATCGCCGTGCTCACCACGCGCAAGGGCATTCCTGCCACCAAGCCATTTGCCACCAAAGCGGCATGCGTCGGCGGCGCCTTTCCCCATCGCTTGGGACTTTCTGAAACCATCCTCATCTTCGATCACCACCTTACCTTTATCGGCGGCATCGATGCTCTGATTGAAAAACTACCCGAAATAAAAGCTCATTGCTGCGAAAAGAAGATCATCATCGAAGCCAGTCTTGCCGATGCGCCCCGTCTGGCGCAAGCCGGCATCGATGGCATCCAATTTGACAAGGTACCCTCATCGGATTTGGCCGCACTCGTCCCTCAACTGCGCGCCATCAATCCCGCAATCACCCTGCTTGCGGCCGGCGGTGTCAACGAAGGAAACGCCGCAGAATACGCGCAGACCGGCGTCGATGGCCTGGTGACCAGCTGCCTGTTCTTCGTAAAACCCATCGACATGAGCGTTCGCATCAAGGCGCTGTAACACCCACGAAACCTACCCCTCTTGGCGAGGAGCGCGACAACCGCGCGGTGAACACCGTGTCCTCAAAAAAATGCGTGCTGAAAATATCTCAGCACGCATTTTTATTCAAAACCACCAGGTGAGCAAGTTTTAGTGCGCGACCTCTTCTTCAAGCTGTTCGTGCTCGTATTCGCGATCGATCGCGCCCTCTTGATGCGGAGGATCAACGCAGAACGGCACCGCCGGCGTAACGAGGCTGACCAGGGGAACCAATACCATCGAGAGCACCATGGCGATCGCGCCGCAGTTGATGGGCGAAGCGATGAACCCGATGAACATGTTTGACACGGTCAAGCCAACGCCCATGATAAAGCTGGCCCACACGGCCGCTTTGGAAATGCGTCCGCTGAACAGACCCCAGAAGAAGGGTCCCAAAAACGATCCCGCCAAAGCGCCCCAGGAAATACTCATAAGCTGCGCGATGAAGGTAACCGACGAATTGTACTGGTACAACGCGATGATCGCAGATATCGCCACGAACACCACAATGAGTATGCGGATAAAACCGATCTGCTTTTTCTCACTCATGTTCTTAACCAGGTTGTCCTTGATCAAATCGAGCGTAAGCGTTGAAGAAGACGTCAACACCAGCGAAGAAAGCGTGGACATCGAAGCGGAAAGAACCAACACGATCACGATGCCGATCAAGATATCGGGCAAACTTGACAGCATGGTGGGAACGATCGAGTCGTAGACCGGCGCGCCCGTGGCGCTCAGCTCAACCTGTCCGCCATACAGGCGCCCGAAGCCACCCAAGAAATAGCTGCCTCCAGCCACAATGATAGCGAAGACCGTCGAAATAATGGCACCCTGCTTGATGGCCGGGCCGCTTTTGATAGCGTAGAACTTCTGCACCATTTGCGGCAAGCCCCACGTGCCTAACGAGGTCAGGACAACGACGCCGATCAGGTCGGGTAGGTTCGGCCCGAAAAACGACACGAACGGACCCGCCATGGTAGAACCTTCAGCAGGAATAAGCGACAGCGAGTTGATAGCTTCAGTAAAGCCGCCGTTATTGATCAGCACCGCGACAATGACTGCCACAATACCGAACAGCATGACGATACCCTGCACAAAATCGTTGACGACCGTTGCCATGTATCCACCCAAGACCACATAGATGCAGGTCACAAGCGCCATACCGATAACGCAGAACTCATAGGGCAAACCGAAGGCCATGTTGAACAGACGCGATAAACCGTTGTAGACCGATGCGGTGTAGGGAATCAAAAACACGAAAATGATAGCCGCCGAAGCGATGCGCAAACCCTTGCTACCATAGCGCGCCCCAAAAAATTCTGGCATGGTTGCCGACTTTAAGCGCTGCGTCATTTCACGCGTGCGTGGTCCTAAAACCCACCAAGCCAGCAAACTGCCCAAAACCGCGTTGCCGATGCCGATCCACGTGGCAGCGATACCGTATTTCCACCCAAACTGGCCGGCATAGCCCACGAAGATAACCGCCGAAAAGTAACTGGTTCCATAGGCAAACGCCGAAAACCACGGGCCGACGTTGCGACCACCCAAGATAAATCCGTCAACACTTTTCGTATGCTTTTTGCAAAAGATGCCAATACCCACCGCAACCGCGATGAATAGTGCCACCATAATTATTTTTTCTACCATTTTATTTCCTTACTTTCCAACGATTCCAACCGATAAAGCCAGATTCTTCGCTTCGCTCAGAATGACAGGCATGGGGGCAGCGTTTTCCCTCTTACGGGCAGGGTTTAGACTGCTACCGCGGGTACTGCGAAAAGCGCACACGGCCGTCTGTCAGCCTGCGATTGCAGGTTGTCAGATGCCCGTGTGCTATTAATATCGATTGTCGAAAATGCGCTGAGTTTTCTTTTCTGAACGGGGCAAATCGCCCAAGGGCACGCCCTTAGCAATCGGCGTACAGCCGATTTTACCCTTGAAAATAAAGGAAAGTTCTTCTTCAACGCGCTTGAGTTCATCACCCGTACAGGCGGTTTCAAAAAACACCGTGATGATGTCTTTGCCAAACAAATGATCAATCATGACCTGGTATTCAGAAGATGCCCCATCAGTAAACGAAATGACCTCTTCAATCTGTGCGGGGAACATGTTGACGCCCTTGACCTTCACCATGTCATCGGTGCGACCCACCAGCATGTCAATGCGGGGGAAAGGCGACCCGCAGGCACACTGACCGGGAATGATGCGCGTCATATCGTGCGTGCGATAGCGGATCAGCGGCGCGCCCTGCTTGCGCAGCGTCGTGATAACCAGTTCGCCCACTTCGC
>JAVVXN010000045.1:0-11522 GCA_036651575.1 Raoultibacter sp.
TCCAAAGCACCCTGGTCGTCACCGATGAAAACCTCGGGTTCATCAATGATCTTGCGACGGATTACGGCTGTTCCGACGACGGTATGCTGTGGACGTTTACCGTTCGCACCGATGCAAAATTTACCGACGGCAAACCGCTGACCGCGCGCGATGTTGCCTTCACCATCAACGGCATCATCGACGCCAAGGCCGCCGAGGCCGATCTTTCCATGGTCGACAAGGCGACCGCGCTCAGCGATACGATCGTTGAGATTGCTATGGTCAAACCCCACAATGCGTTGCTCTACACGCTGGCCGTTGTCGGCATTGTGCCCGAACACGCCTACGACGCAAACTACGGCAGCAAGCCGGTGGGATCGGGTCGCTATATGCTCGAGCAATGGGATCGCGGTCAGCAGATCATCTTGGTGGCCAACCCCGACTACTACGGTGAAGCTCCCACAATGAAGCGCGTCGTTGTGGTGTTTATGGAGGAAGACGCTGCGTTGGCTGCGGCCAACAAGGGCGAGGTCGACATCGCTCACACCTCTCCCACGTACAGCTCTCAAAAGGTTGCCGGGTGCGAACTGCTTGCCTGCAAATCGGTGGACAGCCGCGGTATCGCTTTGCCGACGATTGCGCCGGGAACGATGAAGTCCGACAAAGGTGTTGAATACCCGGCGGGTAATGCCGTCACCTGTGACATCGCTGTTCGCCGCGCCATCAATTACGGCGTCGATCGTCAGAAGATGATCGACAACGTACTCAACGGCTACGGTACGCCCGCGTATGGCGTTTCCGACAACACGCCGTGGGCCTCTCCTGATATGAAGATTACCACCGACGTCGAAAAGGCGAAGCAGCTACTCGAAGATGCGGGCTGGCGGGTGGAATCCGACGGCATCCGCGTCAAGGATGGAGTGCGTGCGTCCCTCGAGCTGTACTACCCGGTAAGCGACTCGACGCGCCAGGCGCTTGCTGCTGAATTCGCGAACCAGATGAAGGGTGTTGGCATCGAGGTTATCACCAAGGGTTCTGGTTGGGACGATATCTATCCTCACGAATTTTCCGAAGGGGTCATGTGGGGCTGGGGCTCGAATTCGCCCATGGAAGTCTACGAACTCAATCACTCGAAGGGGTGGGGCAATTTCGCCTGCTACGAAAACGCGGCGATCGACAAAAACCTTGAAGCGGCGCTTGCAACCCCGAAGATCGAGGATTCCTACGATCTGTGGAAGAAGGCGCAGTGGGATGGCGCCTGTGGTGTTGCGCCCGAAAAGGGCGCTGCCACCTGGGTGTGGTTCGCCAATGTCGACCATCTGTTCTTCAAGAAGGAAAACCTGCATGTCGCCGACCAGAAGCCGCATCCGCACGGGCATGGTTGGTCGCTTGTGAACAATGTCGACCAATGGAGCTGGCTCTAATCCGATGAGTATTCACCCTCTGATATCGTTTCTTGGCCGCAATGCGGCCAAGTTCGTTTTGCTGATGATCGCGGTGAGCATCGTGGTCTTTATCCTGGTCAGCGTGTCTCCGATTGACCCTATACAGACCAATGTGGGGCAGGCGGCCTACATCAATATGAGCGAAGCCAAACGCGCCCAGCTTTCCGAATACTGGGGTACGACAACACCGCTGTTCGAGCGCTATGCCAACTGGGCAGGCGCGCTGGTGCAAGGCGACATGGGGATGTCGCTGCGCTACAATGCCCCCGTCGTCGACGTGGTTGGGGCTCGCTTTATCAATTCGGTTGCGCTTATGGCGACTGCCTGGGTGATCAGCGGAGTGCTCGGGTTGCTGCTCGGTATCGTGGCGGGCGTGTATCGCGGCAGGTGGCCCGACCGCATCATTAAGGGGTACTGCTTTGTGCTGGCTTCCACTCCGGCTTTCTGGCTGGGTCTGGTGATGCTGATCGTGTTTTCGGTGTGGCTGGGATGGTTTCCTTTTGGCTTTTCCGTTCCGATCGGCGTCGCCGCCGCCGATGTCACGTTTGCCGATGCGGTGCACCATATCGTTTTGCCCGCCATCACGCTCTCGGTGATCGGCGTAGCCAATATTGCGCTCCATACGCGCGAGAAGATGGTCGATATCCTCGAGACCGATTACGTGCGCTTCGCCCGCGCGCGGGGTGAAAGCTTATGGGGCACGGTGCGCCACCATGGTATTCGCAATCTGATCCTGCCCGCCATCACGCTGCAGTTTGCTTCCATTTCGGAAATATTCGGCGGTTCTGTCTTGGTTGAACAGGTATTTTCTTATCCGGGGCTCGGTCAGGCTGCCGTGACGGCAGGGCTTGGCGGCGATGTGGCGCTGCTTGCCGCAATCGCCTTGGTTTCCGCGGCGTTGGTGTTCGGTGGAAATCTGGTCGCCAACGTGCTCTACGGCGTGATCGACCCCCGCATTCGCAAGGGGGAACGACATGAGTAGCCCTTGCAAGGTGACCGGGTTCAAAGGTGGCGAGGGTGTTGTGATACCCGACACACCGACTGCTTCCACCAATCGAGCGAGCGATCTTTTGCACGTGCCCCAAACGGTGAAGGTGGCTAACCGCACGCGCACGGCGCTCTTGTTCGTGTTCGCGGTGGTTGCGCTATCCGTGGTTGTTGTGGGTGGGCTTTTGGCAACGGATGCGGCGATGCAGACCGATTTTTCGACCAAGAATCTCACTCCGAGTCTGCAGCACTTTTTCGGAACGGACTGGATGGGGCGGGATATGTTCTTGCGCACGCTCGCCGGGCTCTCGACCAGTGTGCTGGTGGGTTTGTTCGCGGCGGGGGTGTCGTCGATTTTGGCGCTTGTTCTGGGCACGGCTGCGGCTTTGGGTGGTAAAAAGGTCGATGCCGTCATCACGTGGCTCATCGATTTGGTGATGGGTGTGCCCCATATCGTGCTGCTGATTTTGATCTCCTTCGCGCTGGGCAAGGGGTTTTGGGGCGTGGCTATCGGGGTTGCGGTGACGCACTGGCCCAGCCTCGCGCGCGTGGTGCGCGCAGAAGTGCTCCAGTGCAAGCAAGCAAATTTCGTGGCGGTAGCTCGCAGTCTGGGGCAAAGCCCGATTCGTATTGCCGCACGCCACATGCTGCCCTACGTCTTCCCACAATATCTCGTAGGGCTTGTGTTGCTGTTTCCGCATGCCATTTTGCACGAAGCGGCACTCACCTTTCTCGGTTTCGGGCTTTCTCCCGACCAGCCCGCAATCGGGATCATCTTGAGCGAATCGATGAGTTATCTTTCTGCGGGCATGTGGTGGCTCGCGGTGTTTCCCGGGTTGGCGCTTATCTCAGTCGTGCTCTTGTTCGATGTGGCCGGTTCGAGCTTGCGCAAGCTGATCGACCCGTTTAGCTCGCAGGAATAGGGGAGAAGCCCATGATCCGTACCGAAAAAGAGATGTTGGTGGTTGTGCCTGAGAGCGAAAGCGAAAAGGAGCATCTTTGTGCGGCTTCGCCAGTTTTGGACGATGTTTGCGCGCACGAAGCTTTGCAGCACGCCGCAGCTTGGCGCCATCACCACCATACGCACGCGGCCGTTTCCCATCATATTGCAGGTCATCATCTGCTGCAGGTGGAAGATTTAAGCATTGGTTTTACGCTCTACGATCCCGATGACGCGCGGTTTTTTTCTGCGGCGCAAAAGAAGGTGCGTGTTATCGACAACCTTTCCATCTCGGTGCATGCGGGAGAAATCGTAGCGGTTGTCGGTGCTTCCGGTTCGGGTAAAACACTGTTAGCCGATGCCATCATGGGCTTATTTGCACCAAATGCAACCGTCTTTGGCCGCATTTGGTTTGACGGGGTTTTGCAGAGCGCACAAACGTTGGCGCAGGTGCGAGGACGCGGTATTTCGCTCGTGCCGCAAAGCATCAATTATCTCGATCCCCTGATGAAGGTGGGCAGGCAGGTTCGCGGTTTTGTGGGCGATGACGCCGCTCGCAAGGCACACTGTCGGAAACTTTTTGAGCGCTATGATTTGGATGAGGGGGTGCTTGATCTGTATCCCTTTGAACTTTCGGGGGGTATGGCACGCCGTGTTTTGTTGATCTGCGCGCTCATGGACGACCCTCAGTTGATCATCGCTGATGAACCGACCCCCGGCCTTGATCTCAATCTGGCCATCAAGGCGCTCGATGATTTTCGCGCGTTTGCCGATGAGGGCAAGGGGGTGTTGCTGATCACGCACGATATCGAATTGGCGTTGCGGGTGGCCGATCGCGTGGCGGTGTTTAAAGATGGCACGGTGGTCGAAGAAACTGCGGTGGCGAATTTTGCAGCACCGCATCTTTTGCAGCATCCTTTCAGTCGCGAACTCTGGCACGCGTTGCCCGAGCACGATTTCGCGCAAAATGCCGAGGAGGATTTTTCATGCTAGAGGCGCGCGCGATTACGTTTGGGTATAAAAAACATGCCGAACCCTTGTATCGCGATTTTAACCTGCAGGTCGCTTCCGACGAACGCGTAGCGCTGTGCGCGCCTTCCGGTTTTGGGAAAACGACGCTGTGCCGTATGCTTGCCGGCTATGTGCGCCCGCAATCCGGGAGTATTTTACTTGATGGCGAACCGCTTGCAACCCGAGGGGTCTGCCCGGTGCAGATGGTGTGTCAGCATCCCGAAACGGTGGTCGATCCGCGTATGCGCATGCGCGCAACGCTGCTCGAAGCGGGAGCGGTGCAGAAAGATTTGTGCGAAGCACTTGGTATCAAGGCGGCGTGGATGTCGCGCTATCCCCACGAATTGTCCGGGGGAGAGCTGCAGCGTTTCTGCATCGTGCGGGCCCTGTCGGCCAATCCGCGCTATCTGGTTGCTGATGAGATATCGACTATGCTCGATGCGGTGACGCAGGCGCATATCTGGGATTTTCTCGTACGCGAAACAACCAAGCGCGGCATCGGTCTTGTGTTGGTATCCCATTCGCCCGCGTTGACATCGCGGATAGCGACGCGGGTGGTAACGCTTGTCCCTCACGGGCTTTGAGCCGCTGTCCCTGGTGAAAAAAGCTCCTTCTTTCGCCAATCTTCAATTGACTATATTCTTACAAACGAATAATATAACGGCTGTTGTAAGTTTTGCTGCATACAGGTGTTGTCTACCGATTGAGGGGGAAGTGCATGAAAAAATACGTACGCGTTATGATGGTGGCGATTTTGTCGCTGTCGCTGGTGGGAGCTTTTGCGCTTGCGGGTTGCGGTAAGCCTGCAGCCGAAGAACAAAAACCGGCGGAAACCCCGAAGACCGAAACGCACGAACCCGTCACGATGCAGATTTTTGCGGCCAATTCGCTGTCGAAGGCGATGGGCGCGGTGCAAGATTTGTACAAGCAGGATCACAGCTGGGTGACGTTTGCCGATACGCAGTATAAATCTTCCGGTGAACTCAATGAAATGCTCGCAGCGGGCTCTTCTGCCGATATTTTGATTTCGGCGTCTAAGGCGAAGATGGACGATGCGGCGGCGGCTGGTTATATCGATGTGGCAACGCGTTTCGACATGTTTAAAAACGACCTGGTTATGGTCACTTCCGAGAACAACACCGATATCACTTCCTGTACGCTTGAAGATATTGCTGCGGGCAAATACACGGTGTGCGTTGGGGACGAATCCGTCCCGGCTGGCAACTATGCGTGCCAATCGCTCAACACCGTCGGTTGCTACACCGACGCTTCCGGTAAAGGCGGCGATTTCGCGGGCGCTTTGGCTGAGTCCGGTAAAGTTGTTGTCGACACGTCCGTGGGTAACGTGTGCAAGCATGCGCAGTCCGGCGACGTGCAAATCGCTTTCGTGTATAGCTCTGATGTGTATCGCTTTGGCGGCGTCAAGGTTGTCGGCACGGTGCCGGCCAGCACGCATAAGACTATCGTGTATCCGGCCGCGGTCTGCAAGGATTCCAAGGTTGCTGCCGAGGCTGACACGTTTTTGAAGTGGGCAACGACGGATCAAAAAGCCATTAAGACGTGGCAGGAATGGGGCTTCGAGCTCGCTTCCTAGGCAGGCACGTTGCCGGGGGTAAGAGGGGACTGTGAGGTGATTAAAAAGATTGCCATGATTGCATGCACAGGACTTTTGGTCCTGTGCTTTGCTTTGCCCGGTAGTGCATTTGCTGATGAGGAATCGTCGGGAAAGGGGGGCGAGATGCCCCTCAATGCTTCTTCTGGCGATGATCAGACGCAGGCGCAAGGCGATGTGGTGGCGATTTCTGCCGACGGTGCCAGTGCGGCGGTTGCGACGGAAGGGGTAAGCGTTTCGCCGGAAGGCACCGAGGCGAAAGTCGATGGCGCATCTTTTGCGCTCACCGATTTCAGCCGTGCCCAGGTTGGCTCGAATCGCGATATCGATGGTGCCTACAGCGGGTATTGTTACTATGCGGCAAATTCTGCCGGCAATCTGACGGTGATTGCAACCCGTGATTATGCGGTGGTTTATGTTCCGGCCGCCCAAGCCGAGCGTGCGGGATATCTCGCAAGCGATGCCGATCGAAACGCTTTGCAACGCACGCTTATCGCGCTCGATGTTCCCGCTTCGAAGGGTTCTGCGCAACTCTCACCTACGATGACGTGGTATTTCACTTCCGATCAGGCGTTTTGTGTGGGCGATGTCGTGTTTCGGTTCGATCAGGAAATAAAATCAGGTCAGTTCTACGCCTGCGTTGCCGGCGTAAATGGATCCGATGTCACCGTTTCGACCAATCCCGCCTTCGTCGAATTGACCCATGCCGATTTTGCCCGGATGGTGCCTTTCGACCAGCTGGTCGTGGCTCCTCCCCCCACTGCGCTGGAATCGCTGGTTTCGTTTGTGGGTTCCATCGATTACAGCCCCTTGTGGGTCACGTTAAAAACAACGGGTACGGCCATCATCTTTATCTTTATCCTGGGGCTTGCCGCGGCGTATTTCAGCTTGCGCATTCCTCCGCGCGCACAAGACGTGGTCGATTCACTGTTCACCATCCCGATGGTTTTGCCGCCGACGGTGTGCGGCTTTTTGCTCTTACTCGCCTTTGGCAAAAACACGGCGGTGGGGCAGTGGTTCATCGACATTGGATTTCCCTTGATATTTAGCTGGCAGGCAACGGTTATCGCGGCGGTTGTGGTGGCGTTTCCGCTTATGTATCGCAGCGCGCGTGGTGCGTTTGAAAATCTTGACTCCAACATGATGGATGCGGCACGCACGCTGGGTTGGTCTAATGCCAAGATATTTTTCACCCTCATGTTGCCCCTGTCGTGGAGTTCTATCGCGGCGGGTACCGTGTTGTCGTTCGCCCGCGCTTTGGGGGAATTTGGCGCCACGCTGTTTTTGGCGGGCAACTATTTGGGCATCACGCGCACCATTCCGATCGCCATCTACTTCGAGTGGATGAACGGCAACACCGACGTGGCTATTTTTTGGACGATTGTGATCATTATTTTCAGCTTTATCGTGATCTTATTCATCAACCTCTGGGGTCGGCGAACCACGAAATATCGAAGGGGGGTTAGCCGGTGAGCTTGGATGTTTGCATCAAAAAGCGCTTTCGATCGTTTGATCTCGATGTTTCGTTTTCGGCTGAAAACGAAACGCTTGGATTTCTTGGCGCGTCAGGTTGCGGAAAGAGCTTGACGTTGCGTTGCATCGCAGGCATTGAAACACCTGATGAAGGACGTATTGTTGTCAATGATACCGTTTTTTTCGATTCGGAAAAAAACATCGACCTTTCGCCCCAGCAGCGCAAGACGGCTCTGCTCTTTCAAAACTATATGTTGTTTCCCAATCTGACGGTGGCCGAAAACGTGGCAGCGGGTATCGACAAAAACGCTTCAAAGGCTCAGCGTGCCGATATCACGCAGGCCGAATTGAAACGCTTCAGTCTCGAGGGCTTTGGCAAACGCTATCCCGCACAGCTTTCCGGTGGGCAGCAACAGCGAGTGGCGCTTGCGCGCATGCTGGCGGCTCGCCCCGGCATACTCATGCTTGACGAACCGTTTTCGGCGCTCGATTCTCACTTAAAAAGCGTACTCGAGCAAAATCTTGTCAGCCTGTTTGAGGCGTACGAAGGCACGATTCTTTATGTGAGCCACGATATCGATGAAGCGCTGCGCTTTTGCGATCGCTTGGCCGTGGTCGAGGCGGGTCATATCGTGGAGGAGGGGTCGGGCGATGACTTGGTCAACAACCCGCACAGCGTTGCTGGCATCAAGCTTTCGGGGTGCAAAAATGCCGTTGCGGCCCAATACGCCGATGACCATCACGTGCGTCTGCCGAAGTGGGGTATCGAGGTTGCGAGCGAGCAGGTGGTGGCGCGCGACGTGAAATGTTTGGGAGTGCGTGCCTTTTATCTTGAGCGCACCGATGAGCCGGGAGAAAACGTCTTTCGGGTGCGAGTCGATCGCGTGAGTGATTCGCGTTTTGAGCGCACGGTGCTGCTTGCGTTTGTCGATCGCGCCGAATATGCTTCTTTAGAGGTTGACGAAGAGGAAGACGAAATGAAATATCTTCACCAACACATGTTCTGGCGGGTCAACAAGCGCTACGGGGAAACTGCGATCATGCCCGAAAAGGGTGACGAGCTGCTGATTCGCATTCCGAAGGATAAGATTTATCTCGTTTCGCACTAAAGATGTTTTGTCGGGTATTGTAAAGGGGCTTTGGCGACAAGGTTTGGCCTGAAAACTGGTTGTGGCGTGTGCGCCATGAAAAGTGCTCGGATATTTTTTCAAGGGTTTGAGGATAGCTCGTTCGCTTATACTATTCTCAATCGAGAAGGAGTGAAGTATATGAAGGATTCTCACGGTCGCATTATCGACTATTTGCGTATTTCACTGACCGATCGCTGCAACCTGCGCTGCATTTACTGCATGCCGGAAGAAGGCGTCGATCAGCTTGCGCACAACGATATTTTACGTATCGAGGAAATCGAAGAGATCGTTCGGGTTGCGGCGGGTATGGGTATTACGCGCATCCGTTTGACCGGTGGAGAACCGCTGGTTCGCAAGGGTGTGATCGATCTGGTTCGCTTTATTGCAAACACCCCGGGTATCGAAGATGTTTCCTTGACTACCAACGGTATCCTGCTGCCGCAGATGGCTGCGGGACTTAAGGAGGCGGGGCTTACGCGGGTCAACATATCGCTCGATACGCTTGATGCCGATCAGTTTGCCATGATCACGCGACGCGGCAAGCTTGAAGATACGCTTGCCGGTATTGAGGCGGCGCTTGCGGTTGGGTTTAAGCCGGTAAAAATCAATGCGGTTGCGGTGCGCAGTCTCAATCAGGATTATCTGGCTTTTGCAAAGCTTTCGATCGATCATCCTCTTCATGTGCGCTTTATCGAATACATGCCCGTCGGTGAAAGCTCGGGTGCTGACGGCTGTGGATGGGGTGAAAGCGATGTGGTCCCGACCGAAGAGCTGATCGAGATCATTGACATCGCGGCGCGCGCTGAAGGATTGGGCCCCCTCGTGCCGGCAAAAGACGATCGTCCCATCGGAGGTGGGCCGGCACGTTATTACGAATTTGCGGGCGCGCAGGGCACTGTTGGGTTTATCAGCCCCCTTTCCCGGCACTTCTGTTCTGAATGCAATCGCCTTCGTCTGACCGCTGATGGGCAAGTGCGACCCTGTCTGTTCTCCGATGACGAATTCGATATCAAGAATGCTCTGCGTCAGGGTACTGAAGACGATGTGCGTGCGGTGATTATGCAGGCGTTAGGCGCCAAGCCCGATGAGCACCACGACAAGGTGGGCACCGAACGCGGCATGTCCCAAATCGGCGGCTGATAAGCTCCCGTCATCCCGCGTGTCCCTGTCATTTTAAGCGAAGCGAAGAATCTGTTCTTCCCGGTATGTTCTCGTGCAACGAAAGGAATTGTCATGTCAGATCAGCTTACCCATATCGATGAAAAAGGCGACGTGCGTATGGTCGACGTGGGCGCTAAGCCCGAAACCGAACGCGTAGCAATTGCGGAGGGGTTTATCGCCATGCACGCCGAAACGCTTGAGATGATCACGGAGGGTACGGCTGCCAAAGGCGATGTGCTCGCGTGTGCGCGGGTGGCGGGAGTGATGGGGGCCAAGCAGACATCATCGTTGATTCCGATGTGTCATCCCCTCAATATTACGAAGGCGAAAGTGGAGCTGAATCCGGTGGGCGCGGGAGTCCGCGAAGATGGAAACGTTGGCATTCACGTGATCACGACCTGTGGTGTGACGGGTAAAACCGGTATCGAAATGGAGGCGCTGACGGCGGCAAGTATCGCGTGCTTGACCATCTACGACATGTGCAAGGCCATCGATCGTGGCATGGAGATTATGGATGTGCGCCTGCTGAGAAAAGACGGCGGCAAGTCGGGCCTGTGGGAGCGCGCCTGTGGGTGCGCGGAGGTTTCAGCCAGGTAGGAGGGGAGAAACATCGTGGTGGAAAGAAAAAATGCACTTCTGCTATTTAGCAAACCGCCCCTTCCCGGCTTGGTGAAAACTCGACTGACACCGCTCAAGGATGGAATTTTCACGCCAGAAGTTGCGGCACGGCTGTATCACTGCATGTTTTTCGATGTGGTGGAAATTTGCTGTGATGCGCTATCTGATTTGGAGGCTGCCGATGAAGCGCGGCACGCGCAGTGCGAAGCTTGCGCCGATGCCATCCACGATACCTACGATATTTTCATTTCGACGACTCCCGCCGAAAACGGTGCGGTCATGCGGCGGTTTTTTGATGAGTCGGGCAGCTGGCCGCGTCCTTTGACCATCATATGCGACGAGGGTGCCGACTTCGACGAACATTACAACGATGCCTTCAAGCAGGTTTTCGACCGTGGCTACGACACGATTTTGTCGATGGGTGGCGATATGCCCACGCTTCCGAAGGCGGTGGTGGTCGAGGGGTTCGAGCAGCTCCATTGCCTCGACGCGACTTCGAGGGGCGGCTGCGTGCTGTCTCCCGATCAAGAGATGGGCGTCTCGCTTGTCGGGTGGACGAAGCGTACGGCAATCGACCATACGGGTGTTTTTTACAATCGTGAAGGCCTGACCGTTTTACCCGCCTATATCGCAAAAGCAAAAGCGAACAACGTGGCGGTGATTGTGCTTCCGGCGGTAATCGACATCGACACCATGGCCGATCTCAATCACCACGTCACGCTGCTTGAGGCGATCGAGTATGGAGCCCAGTTTCAAGACATTTCTTTTCCCGGGCGCACCATCGATGCGCTGCGGCAGATGGGGTATAGCGAAGTTCGGGTTTTGCCCAACGAATTGCGCGATTCGCGCGAGGGGATCGATGCGAAGGTATCCTCGCGCGACTGAGCGGGCCGCCGGGGGAGAGCGTGCTGGGGCAACCTGCACGAGAGCACACATGGATACGTAAGACCGGTTCGAGCGCGTAAAGTTCTCATTTTGACGTTATTGCGTTGCGGAAGAGGGGAGTGAGTGCGGGCAGATTAAAGGGGCGGGCGGCAGGCTCTCAGAAATTTAAGCGCGAAGCTCTCTGATATTTTTCGGGTGTGCTAGAATTATGGGTGGTCTGAATAAAGCGAAAGGGAGATATATGTCAGGACATTCAAAATGGGCAACAACTAAACACCGCA
>JAVVXN010000046.1:0-11026 GCA_036651575.1 Raoultibacter sp.
TCTGATTTGACCGCCATGCGCAACAACGACCGTGAAGCGTATGAAACCTTCTTCGAAAACTTCGGACGCGCACTGAAATACGGCATCTACTCAAGCTACGGCATGAACAAAGACCTCTTGGGTGACTTACTGCTGTTCCACTCCGCCAAGCAGAACAAAATGATCACCCTCGATGAATACATCGAATCCATGGCCGCCGACCAAGAAGCCATCTTCTACGCGGCGGGCGAATCGGTGTCATATCTTGCAAAAACCCCTATCGTCAAATCGGTGCTCGACAAGGGCTACGATATTTTACTCTGCACGGACGATGTCGATGAGTTCTGTTTGACCGCCATGCAAACCTACGACGAAAAGGAACTCAAAAACGTCGCCGGTGGTGATTTGGGCCTGGAATCCGATGATGAAAAAACCGCCGCCGAAACCGCAGAAAAAGAGAACGAAGGCCTGCTTGTAGCCATGAAAGAAACTTTGGGTGACCAAATATCCAAGGTGTCTGTTTCCACCCGCCTAGCCGACGCCCCGGTATGCATCACCGCACAGGGCCCCGTTTCCCTGGAAATGGAAAAGACCCTGGCCGGTGCACCCGACGGCAACGAGGTAAAGGCAGAACGCGTGCTCGAGGTCAATGCGGAGCACCCCATCTTCAAGACACTCCAAAAAGCCCAGGAAGCCGGCGATGCCGACAAGATCAAACTCTACACCGATGTTTTATACAACCAGGCACTTCTGATTGAAGGAATGCCCCTGAAAGATCCGATTGCCTACGCACAGGCAGTATGCAATCTCATGCAATAAACGATCCACTCTTTTCTTGTATTTCTTCACCTCGCAAGAGCCGGCACCAGCAACCTGCCGGCTCTTGCCGTTGTTTACCTTATCGGAGCCCCCCTCGATAAGGTAAACTAACACCTACGATTAAATACTTCCACAAGGTAAAGCACTTTTACGCGATAAGAGACGCAACCGTCAGACTTCTCAGGGACGCAGGGAACAACCCATGACTACCGATTCCACCGAAACAGAGCATGCCAACGACCCTTTGCATGGTGTCACCCTCGAAATGATGCTCAAACGACTCGTCAACAAATACGGCTGGGACGGTCTTGCCCGACGCATCAGAATCAACTGCTTTAAAAAAGATCCGAGTTTCAAAAGTTCCCTTGCGTTTTTGCGCAAGACGCCCTGGGCGCGCGCCAAGGTGGAAGAACTTTATAAGAACTCGAAATTTTGGACAAAACTGTAATTGAGTAAACACTCTGTCGGCTTACCGACAGAACAAAACTATCGACTACTGTTGTCGATAGTTTTGCCGATGCTCAAACGGCAGAGGATCGTCTTGTCCCCGCCATGCCGCAACGTTGAACTGGCAAGTCCAGTAGCCAAGCGCACGCGCAGTAAGCATCTCTACAAAAAGCACTGCAGCCGTCACGAGATAGCCGACAGCCAACGCCAGGACAATCATTCCAATAAGAAGAGCGAACACGAGGCCCATCGTTAAGGCATCAAAGCCGGACGACATCCCCGAAAACGAACCCCCTATCGCACTCGTAAAAAATATACCGAAAAATATACCGACAAATACGACAAAAAAACAAACAGCGCACGCGATAGCACCAAGCACCAATCCTGCGACGAGATTCATGCCGAAGATACGCAAAAGGCCATGGGGATCCTGCCGAAACATCGCCCAGACCTTACTGAACTGAAATCCAGCCGAAAGCCGGTCGTAGATGCTGATACGCATCGAACCAATCCAAAAGAAGAAGGATGCCACAACAGAAAGCAGCACGGAAAAAACCATCGAAATCATGACGAAGAAACCGGAAGACATCATGAAAGGCGCCAGTGCATGACGGAAATCTTCGCCATAAAAAGCATTGCTTGTGCCCGTAACTGCATCAAAGAGCATTTGCATAAAAAGAGGAACAAAGCTGCAGACAACTCCGAGGACACACACGAAAAAGCCGCGGCTGTACAGTTTCCCATCTTCATTGCCAAAAAGATGCTGAGGCAAAGGACCGCGAACTCCCCACGCAATATCACGTGCCCACCCATACAGATAGCCAGCGATAACGATCTGCCCAAAAATAGGGATCAAGCCGACAAGCGCTAACAAAAAAAGTTTTCCCGCCCAACCCGGAGAGCTCTTGATATCCCCCCATGCGGTTTTAAAATAACCGGCTTGCATCGTCTGCATGACGACCCCTTTCCAAACGATAGGACAGATCACGCAATGACCTGCCGAAAAACTTACATGACCCCACTATAGTGCGCGGCTTCCCTGAAGGAGTAATTCGTTTCCCGGTCGTAACCGTGCAATGGCAATCCTTTCAATAATAAAAAGGAGCCGCACGAGGCGACTCCTTTTTATTGCAACACTATTGAAGTATAAATTTACTTCAAGGTAACAGCAGCGCCTGCTTCTTCGAGCTGCTTCTTGACTTCTTCAGCCTTTTCCTTGGCGGCACCTTCGAGAACAGCCTTCGGAGCGGACTCGACAACTTCCTTGGCTTCTTTCAGGCCGAGGCTGGTGATTTCACGAACAACCTTGATGACAGCGATCTTGTTATCGCCAAAGCCTTCGAGGATAACGTCGAAGTCGGTTTTTTCTGCAGCGGCTTCAGCAGGAGCTGCAGCAGCAGCAACAGCAACAGGAGCAGCAGCGGAAACGCCGAATACTTCTTCGAGTTCCTTGACGAGCTCGGAGAGCTCCAGCGCGGGCATTGCCTTCAAAGCTTCAATAATTTCTTCACGAGTTACAGCCATTTCTTGTAACTCCTTTCTTTTTTATGAGACCTTTCGATCTCGATTATGAATAGTTCGATCGCGGTTATCCGACCGATTTCAAGCAGCGATTACGCTGCAGGTTTTTGTTCTGCAATAGCAGCGACACAGCGAGCGAAAGCCTCCATCGGGCCATTGAGCACGCGCACGGTCTTGACCATCGGGTTGCTGATCGTACCGAGCAGCTTGGCGATGAGTTCTTCGCGCGAAGGCAGAGCAGCGATAGCTTCGACCTGTGCAGCGTCGACAAATCGACCATCCATCATACCGCCCTTGATTACCAAGTTCGGATTGGCCTTCGAAAAGTCTTTCAGGGCCTTGGCGGACGCCACCGGATCTTCACCGGCAAACACGAAAGCGGAAGGACCTTCAAGCACAGAATCGAGGTTCGGAAGTTCCATCTCCTCCAAAGCGATGTGCATGAGCGTGTTCTTGTACACCTTCATGTCAGCCTCTGCTTCGTGCATGTTGTTGCGAAGGGTCTGGATATCTTTTACCGTCAAACCACGATAATCGACAACCCAAACAGCTCCAACATTTTCAAGGCTTTCCTTGATTTTCACCAAGGATTCTTTGTTCTGAGCGTTAGGCATTGTTGTAATACACCTCCTTTTCAAAAGTTCGGGTTCCACCCCTCATTGGGCGGGATCGTCACTTCCGAAAAAGAAACGACCCCCGCTATGTTAAGACAGCGGGGGTCGTAAAAGTTTTATCTTCTATGACAACCTCGGCGGGCCGCTTACGCGATTAAACCTTTCGGTGCCTGCTGTCTTGGGCAGCGGAACAATTTTTTCAAACTACGAAATTCGCAGCTCGCTTATTCTGACAGACCAAGAGACGCAAGTAAAGCTTTTCTCGTTCAAAATCCACCGAATCGCTACGCGGATTTCGCTTTGTCGGTGTCGGGGGCCGCAGGAGCGGCTCCCGACACTTCCGGTACCTGTTGAGCTGGCTGCCCATTTGCTTCATTCTTCTTTGCGGCATCGGAGGCGGCCACGGAATCAGGCGCCGTTCGAGCACCGATCGAAAGCACCACGGAAGTGGGTTCCCCGCTGATAAATTTCAGGGTTATCGTCTCACCGGGCGCATACCCTACGACATCGATAAGGCCCGGGAAAGCACAATCGTAGATATGCGAATCACCGATAAGGGTAACGTAGAAGTGTGAATTACCCTCGATAACCGCCTGGGAGATATTTTTAATCACTCCCGTTGCTTCTTTAGCAGCATCGTTCTCGGATTGATTCACGACACCATTCGTTGCGAGCAATGCTTTGTACGACTTCTGACACAAAGCAACGGTATCGCCAACCGCTACATTTTGATAGCGCTGAATATCGAGCATGGCATACTGCTTCACCAAACCAGCATCGTCTTTCAGGGCCATAAAGTAGGTGGGCTGCCCGTTGATGTTGAGCAGGAGCGGGAACGTCGCCTTGTAGCGCAAGTTTTGCACTTGCCCCTCAGCAGAAGCCATGGCCGACGCTTCCGTAGCACCCGCCATCGCGTAGAAGTGCGATTCCGCCGTACGCTGATTGACCAGCACAAATCCGACAATCGAATTATCGGAAGTTGCCGAAGTTACCCCGGTGTAGACCCACACATCATCGTCTTTCGCGATGTAGTTATAACCCGCCTGTCCTTCACTGCCCGGCGTGGTCTGCACAACGCCCTGCTGACCAAGAACGGAATTCAGCCAGCCATCTTGATACGCTCCGGACCAATTATACTGCTGGATAAGCATCCCTGCGGGATAGACGCGATCGACCCACTGGGGGCAATCTTCAACAGCGATATCCTGGGTTTCTCCCGTCGATGCGTCACAGAGAACAACACGCGAAATCGTCGTGCCCCCGAAAAGACCGATGGTACGCGTTTGTACGGGGCAGACCCACCACGGCTTTCCCTCCTCATCGATTTCAAAAGATTTTTCATCGAACATATAGAAAGGATACTTTAACTGCACGTGGCGATCGATATTGCGCGCCAGAGGTTCGGATTCGGAATAAAGAATCGGCTGATCGAGACGGATGATTTCCGTATTCTGTGATGCCATATCGACGATAACGTACGCGGGGATTCCTCCGTCTCGATTGGTGAACCATTTAAACAGGTCAGCGTAGACCAGGGGGCTGACACGTACCGGAGAGCCCTTGTAATTGATCTGGCTATAGATGGGAGAAATCTCAAACTGACTCACAAATTCGGGGATGGAACCCATGGTGCGGTTGCCGAGCAGTACCGCCGAATCGCGATCGATGACGGGAATTTTCGCGTAGTCGACTTCTTGAATATCTTCGGAGAAATTGAGATCGGTCGTCTCGAGCACTTTTGAGTACTTCTCTGCATTGCCCGGGAAAATAGCAAGGGACGCCAAGGCACCCACAAGCCCCACGGCAACGAGAGCGATCGGAATCCATGAAAGCCTTTTGAATAGTTTCGCCTTGCCTTCGCTCGCAGAAATCTTTGTAGTTCCTTTTTTGTAAGCGCTCGCACGCCCGATGAGTACCAAAAAAAGCGGAAGCAGTATAAATACACCGACAAAAAACCAGGTATCAGTACTGTGGATATTGATGGCAGGATGAAACCACCAATACGCAATAGCTGCAACAACGAGAGCGACGAGCACGGCAACAATCAGTGCGCGCTTTCCCCATGCCGCTATTCTGTCAGAAAAAGGGATTTCAATGTTAATTTTCGGAGGTTCAGAATTGTTGTCACCCGAACCCGACGAAACGGGGTTCGCATCAACCACGTCGTCGGAGCTAAAAGGTGATCCCCCCTTTTCAAAAGCTATACCTGATTGTCTCAACGCATCGATTAAGGAATCGACTCCTGATTTTTGACCCACGATATCAACCCTTCGTATGTTTTATAGTGAAGCCTTCATTGTACGTGACAACGGCTCCCCAAAAGGGAGCCGTTGTTTAATTGTCACGTTATGCGGCAGAATTTTTAGACCAAACCCCGTAATACGTACTGCAAAATACCACCATGATAGAAATAATGACCCTCGGTTGGAGTATCGACTCGCACGATTGCTTCGAAATCGATCGAAGCACCATCGGGTTTGAGGGCATGCACCTTCACGCATCCGGGTTGCGGGAGTCCTTCCGAAAAATCAATTGCCTCGATGTCAAACGTTTCGGTTCCGTCAAGTCCGAGACTGGCCTCATTGACCCCTTCGCTAAACTGTAAAGGCAAAATACCCATGCCAATCAAGTTCGAGCGATGAATACGCTCGAAACTTTCGGCAAACGCTGCACGAATTCCAAGCAACATCGGGCCTTTCGCCGCCCAGTCACGAGACGATCCACTGCCATACATCTTCCCCGCCAAAACGACAAGAGACTCCCCGGCAGCAGCGTAATGTTCAGCTGCATCAAAAATGGTTGTTATTTCGCCGGTTTGCAAATCGCGCGTCCATCCACCCTTTTTGCCCTCCGCCAACTTGTTTTGCAATTTCACGTTAGCAAACGTGCCGCGGGCCATAACCTCGTGATTGCCGCGACGAGCGCCATACGTATTAAAGTCAGCCGGGTTGACACCGTGCTCTTCGAGATAGCGTGCAGCGGGAGACCCCGCAGCGATTGAACCCGCCGGTGAAATATGATCAGTCGTGATAAAGTCGCCCAAATTGGCCAGAACGCGTGCTCCCTGCACCGCGCAAGCCGGCTGAGGCGTCGCCGTCATAGCATCAAAATAGGGTGCCCGACGCACGTAGGTTGAATCTTCATCCCACACAAATGTCGCACTTGATTCACGGCCAAGCTGCTGCCACTTCTCGTCACCTTCAAACATGCCCTTGCTGCCCTCAGCAAAGAGCACTTCATTTACACACTGATCGACGAGGCCTTTGATCTCCGCGTCGGTCGGCCAAATATCACGAAGGTAAATTTCGTTGCCGCGGGCATCAATTCCCAGCGCCTCTGTTTCAAAATCGAAATCCATCGTGCCAGCCAGGGCATAAGCAATAACCGTTGCCGGAGCACCAAGATAATTCTGGGATACATCGGGAGAAATACGACCATCGAAATTACGATTACCCGAAAGGACACTGGTCAGCTCAATCGTTTCTGCAACGTCATGCATAACCGGCATCAACGGACCGGAATTACCGATGCAGCTCATACAGCCGAAACCACAGGTATAAAAACCGAGACGCTGCAATCCCTCCAAAAGTCCCGCGCGCTCAAGCAACAACTCCGTTGCATGACTACCGGGTGCCAAAATACACTTTGTCCACGGCTTGGGAGTCAATCCTGCATCAGCGGCCTTCTGGGCAATGAGACCGCAAGCAAGCATCATAGAGGGATCGGTCGCCGTCGTACAGCTGGTCACCGCGGCGATGGCGATAGCTCCATGGGTCAAAGCGTGCGTGACGCCGTCGATTTCAACCAAAACCCGCGTATCGGTCAATTCGCGGTCAGCGCAGATCTTCTCGATAGCCGACTTAGCCCCTGCAAGCGCAATTCGCTCATGGGGTCGCGAGGGGCCGGCGATTGTCGGCTCAACCGTTGCTAGGTCAAGGGTAATCACTTCGGCATACGTGCGCGGCGATGCTGCGGGGTCGTTCCAAAAACCCTGCGCTTTCGCGTACGCCTCAACGAGTGCCACCTGCTCAGCACTGCGACCGGTCAGGCTTAAATAGTCGAGTGTCTGCTGATCGACCGGAAACAACGTACACGTGCTACCGTATTCGGGCGTCATATTTGACACACAGGATCGCTGGGTGGCGCTGAGGCTTTCAAGTCCGGGACCAAAGCACTCAACGAAGCACCCGACGACACCTTTTGCGCGAAGCACCTGGGCAAACGTGAGAGAAAGATCCATCGCACTCACCCCATCGGACAGCGCGCCTTCCAACTTCACGCCGACAACGCGAGGAACGAGTGTTGTGATAGGCTGGCCTAGAGCAGCAGCTTCCGCCTCGATGCCTCCAACACCCCAACCGAGCACCCCAATACCGTTCGCGGTCGGCGTGTGGCTGTCGGTACCCACCAGTGTGTCAAAATAAGCGATCTCGCCTCCCGCCTCACCGTCAACCGTCATGACAACCGAAGCGAATTTTTCAATATTAAGCTGATGACAAATGCCCGCTCCCGGAGGAACAATGCGTACGTTTTCAAAGGATTCCTGAGCCCACTTTAAGAAATCGTAGCGTTCCTGATTGCGCTCAAACTCCAGCTCCATATTTTTCGCCATAGCGCCGGCGCATCCCGCTTCGTCGGCAATAACGGAATGATCGATCACCAGATCGCACGGAATCTGCGGATTTACCTTCGCGGGATCGCCACCCAATTCATCGCACGCCTCGCGCATAACCGCAAAATCGACAAAAACAGGCACTCCGGTAAAATCCTGAAACAACACTCGTGCAGGGCTGAACTCGATTTCGCTTCCTACTGCTCCAGCACAACCAGCCTCGACAACGCGTCGAGCCAGAAGGGCCGCATCCTCATCAGAGGCGGCTTTGCGCAGCACGTTTTCGAGAAGCACCGTCAGCGAATAGGGAAGTTTTTCGGCTCCCTGAATCGAAGAAACAGGATAATACGTATAGGTTTTATCTCCAACTTTCAGCTGAGCTTGGCGGGAGGCACTATCATTACTCATAAACGTTCCTTTTCTTTCATCTCAAACGAATACAACACGCCGATAAACACTACTTAATCGTTTTTCTTCAGCACCTCAATAAGGGCATCAGTGAATTCAGTACAACTTGCAGCCGGCAAGGAAGATCCGGTAGCACGCCTGATATCGGCGGTTACCTGCGTCCCCTCCGCATACACAACACGGATGGCCTCGCGCACGCGAGCAGCGCACTCGAACTCGCCTAAATGATCGAGCATCATAGCGGCAGAAAGAATTTCTGCCGTGGGGTTAGCTATGTTCTTCCCCGCGATATCGGGAGCCGAGCCGTGCACCGCCTCAAATACCGCATAGTCTTTACCAATGTTGGCCCCGGGAGCAATACCCAGACCTCCTACGAGACCGGCACACAAATCACTGGCGATATCGCCGTAAAGATTGGGGAATACGATAACGTCAAATTGCGAGGGATCCATCACGAGGTTCATGCATAAAGCGTCGACGATTCGATCTTCGAACTCGATACGACCTTCGTACTCCTGGGCAACCTCACGAGCAACGCAAAGGAACAACCCGTCGGAATATTTCATAATGTTGGCTTTGTGGACCGCCGTAACCTTTTTACGTCCATGCTTGAGCGCGTATTCAAAAGCGTAGCGTACGATATTTTGCGTTGCCGTGATAGAGATCGGCTTAAGAGAAATGCCGGAATCGGGACGAATGCTACCAGCACCGTTTTTGTCGCAAAATTCAATAAGATCGACCACCGGCTGCGTACCCTCTTCGAACTCGATTCCCGCATAGAGATCTTCGGAGTTTTCGCGCACAATAACAAGATCGACATCGTCGTAACGACCCCCTGCCCCCGGGATCGAAAGAACCGGACGCAAACACACATACAAATCAAGCGATTTACGGAGTGCCACATTGACACTTCTAAAACCCGTTCCCACCGGTGTCATTACGGGGCCTTTGATGGCAACTTTATTCCTTCGCACCGCCTCAATCGTGGAATCGGGCAGGGGAGTTCCCTCTTTTTCCACCAAATGAGCTCCCGCCTCAGCGATCTCCCACTCAATTTGAGCTCCAGCAGCTTTAAGCACACAACGCATGGCCGCCGAGGTTTCGGGGCCGATGCCATCTCCGGGAATCAAAGTTACGGTGTGCTGCGTCATGCTTTACCTTTCTTTCGATTTCGTCCTACAAAACGATATGCGCCCTTCGGCGCATATACAAAATGGGCACCCGTGGGCACCCATCACTTTATTTCAGGTTAGCAACGATTTGAGCAGCGCGACGTCCGAGCGTCCCTCTGCCGTTGGTCGCATCAAAGGTCATGCGGGTCGTCAACGCCTGCTTGACGTTTTCGGAAAGCTTACCTTCCGAAAACGAAATTACCGCCACAAGCATGTCCTGAAACTCAGGATCCCCGTGATAGCATTGGATAGCCTCGTCGATGAGCGACCACACTTTTTCCGATCGGTTTTCCGTCGTTGCTCCCAGACGACACAAAAAGCGCATTGCAGCCAAGCGCACCGGCCCGCTGTCCTCATCAAAAAGCGCGGTTTCGGCACCAAGAATAGCTTTATCACATGCGCGTGAGTCCAGATCGACCAACGCCGTCATGGCATCTAAGCACTCCCAGCGCGTTTGCGCCTCAGGACGATTGAGCGCATCGACAAGAGCGGCCGAATGAGGAATGAGCAACTCGGGTTTTTCGCGCGATACGATAGCAAAAGCCGCCGCAGATACCTGTCGCGTACGACGCGACGACCCTGAAAGGTTTTCTGCCAAAGGGGTAAGCTTTGCTTCATCGCCCATGACTTCTTGGGCGATATGTTCTGTTTCCTGCGATATTTCGCTCACAGAGAAAGCCTCCGTTCGTATGAAAATGCTGTAAATTATCTAGTTTTTGACAGCTACCATTATACGCGAAGTTAGCGATCGCCTTCTGTGCAAGCGCAGAATTAACACGACGACGTGCTTATATAAGCCCTGCGCGGGAAAAGAAGTCCTTTTAATTTCGGTGCCATCAGACAAGCAACGTCGAAAAGGCACAAGAGAGCAAATCCGCTTTAGTTTACGGAGCCCTCCACGCATCTGCTACACTACGAAACCATGCAGAGTGAAATCGCATGCAGAAAGGAATCTTTCATGGAACGTCCGATGCGCAGAAAAAAGCAGGAAATAGACGAAGCGGGCCTTGCGGTAATTCTTGCCACGAGCACTTCAGGGGTTTTGGGCGTCAATGGCATCGACGGATTTCCCTATACGGTACCTCTCAGTTTTGCCCACGAGGGAAACGCGCTCTACTTTCACTGCGCTACCCAAGGTTACAAGCTTGATGCGCTCGCCGCTGACAATCGCGCCAGCTTCACCATCATCGCCGCCGACGAAATTGTACCCGCGAAGTTTACCACAAAATTTCGCAGTATCATTACACAAGGCCGCACGCACTTCATCGAAAATGCTCCCGAAAAGCAGCACGCCCTCGAATTGCTCGTAGCAAAATACTCCCCCGGCTTCGAAGAAGCGGGTGCCAAAACCATCGCTAAAGAATGGGGCCAAACCCAGATCATTCGTTTCGACATAGAAAATATCTGTGGTAAAGAGGGCAGGGAATTCGTCAAGCTCAGGCCAACTCCCCCAC
>JAVVXN010000047.1:0-10686 GCA_036651575.1 Raoultibacter sp.
TTATCAGTCCCTTCGGTAGACGACTTGTTGTTTGATGGGATTATTATAAAGCTTTGAGATCGACAGCCGAAGTGTTTTTGAAGGGACCTATAGATAGGCAATGCACAACCAAGCAACGATCACCGGGGCGGTCGTTGCTTGGTTGTGCGAAACGAGAGGGAGGGTTCGTTTCGCACCTTAACTTGTTCGAGAGTGAAGGTGATATTATTCGACGCCTGCAATCATACGACCGACGAGATACCCTTGGGTAAGTGCGCGACCATGCGAGTTGCCGGGAACATTGATAGGGTAATCAACCGCATAGATATCTCCCGAGACGTTACCGATGGCATAGAGACCCTTTACGGCGGATCCTTCAGCGCCAAGGCATTCAAGTGCGGGATTTATCTTTACGCCACCAACAACTGTCAATACGACGGCACCAACCTTTGATGCATAATAGGGTGGCTTGTCGATAGGATAGAGAAATGCTTTGCTCTTATGAAAATCTTCGTCATAGCCCTTTGCGCATAATTCGTTATAGTGCGCCACTGTTTTTTTGAGCGTGTCGGCCGGCATGTTGATTTTTTTTGCTAATTCATCAAGCGTGTCTGCCTTGAAATAGACGCTGTCTATGTATTTATCAATGGATTCCGCATAATAATCTACCGTAGTTTGATACGTGGAGTCCTTTTTTTCGCGGAACATATCCCAGAACATGCCGCCGCCAGAAGGAAGACTTGCGAGCAGATCTTCAGGCCACGATGCGTCGAAGATGCTGTAGGCGCAGTCGTCAGCCGTGTTTTGCATAATCTGCAGTGATCGTGCTTGTACCCAGGTTCCCTCATTAAAGAAGCGTTTGCCCTTTTCGTCGACGTAGAGGAAAGGTCCCTGTAGCTGGTTTGAGAACGGGTCGGAATATCGCTGCGGATGAAGCATGGGAGGGAAAGGTGCCTCTTGCATTTCGGCACCCGCCCAGAGGGCCATTTTGTGGCCATCTCCTGAGTTTGCGCCAGCAGGCATGTAGATATTGGGGATAGTGTTAGCGACGGGGCAATAGTATTCGCAGAGTTCTTTACTGCCGCCAATATCACCGGTTGCCAATACGATGCCTTTGGATGCTAGGATTTTCTTGTACTCTTTGCCAACTTTCACGATTGCGCCCACTACGGCACCTGCTTCGTTGGTTATAAGCTGTTCCGCACCGGTATTGAAGAGGTACTCAACTCCCGCTTTTTTCCCTTCAAGGTACATGAGCTCAACAGCGACAAAGGGCACTTCGGTGCGGGTGATGTCATCTCCTCCGTTAATGATAAGATATCCAGGCTCATCGGGGAGCAAAGGGTTGCGTGAGTACCCATCCCACAAACCGATATGGCAGTTGTGTGCTTTGGCGATATTGACAAGCCAGTTGCCTGCCTCGCCCGAGCGGTTGATGAACTCTGCAATTAGAGCTTCGTTCGGCCGATTTCCGCATGTTTGCATCCAGCGGAACTGAGCATCTTCGACGCTTTTTACCGTGCCATCTTCAAATGTTTGGGCAAAATCGCAGTTTACCGTTCCGGCACCTGCCCCACGCTGAGAGAATTCTGGTTCCTTTTCAGCAACAATGACCTTTACGCCATTTTCGGCGGCAGAAAACGCTGCCGACAAACCAGCAAATCCAGCACCAATAACCAGCATTTCTGTTTCTATAGTTTCTTTGATGGAGGAATCCGCAATTGCATCTGGTTTCGTCATCCATGATGGTTTGCCAGCGGCTCCCTTTTCCGCATCATTTCCCTTAGTTGCTGGGGGTGTCGAGCTGGGGGCGCATCCGGCAAGCGCAACGCCGCCAAGCAAACCGACTGCGCTGAGAGCTGATCCTCCGATGAAACTACGGCGAGATATTCCGTTTTTCATACCAACCTCCTTGTTTATTCCCTTCCCTGTGCGGTAAGGCCGCATCTCAATAGTATTCCTCGATTCCCTTCTTCGGAAAGCAACAAACGTTTGTAGATTTGCAAGAGAATGGAGATAGGAAAGGATTGTTAAATATGCGGCTGTTCGGTAGTATTGATAGATGGGTAGTTATAGCTAGCATGGGTGGGAATTTCCTTGTGATTGCTAGGAATCATGGATGTCGATCTGGGGGAGAGGGCGATCATGGATTCCAAAATTTTTAAATATTTTATTGCTTTAGAGGAAAATCATAATTTTTCTCGGGCGGCTCAGTCGTTGTATTTATCGCCGCAGGGGCTTAACAGCGCCATACGACGCCTTGAAGGCGAAATAGGATTTCCTCTGTTCGATGTGCAAAATGGGTCAGTTCTTTTGACTGATTATGGGAAAGTTTTTTCAACTTACGCTCATTTTTTTGATGACGCGCTTGAGAAAATGCGCAGCGAGCTGAATGCTTTAGCTGATCACAAGGCTAATAATATTCATATTGGGTGTGCAACAGGGGTTCTTGGTTATTTTGGCGAGGAAAATCTGCTTGACTTTAATAGAGTGAGCAAAAACGCCCGGATAGTTCTTATTGAGGAAGTGCCTGATTACCTTTGCGAACAACACCTGGTAGAAATGAAATACGATTTTGCGCTTATCCCTAACCCCCTTGTTTCTCCGGTGCTTGCCGGTATTTCTCTCTGCGAAGATTATCAATTCGTGTGGGTAAATAAAAAAAATAAGCTTGCGCAAAAAAAGGAACTTGACTTAGCTGATCTCGCAAATGAAAAAGTCATAACCATGGATCAATCCTACAAAAATACCTTTGCTCTTCAGCAGCTGAGCGAAGAGCGCGGTGTTGACTTGCAGCTAAACTATTCAGGCGAAATGATGCGTATCTATGAATTTGCCCGCAGAAACGAAGGTGTGGGCATCACCTGTCGCAATCACGGAGCAAATATGGAGTCAGCCGTGGTCGCCTGTCTTCCTCTCCGCTGTCTTCCTTGGGGATTCTCGCTTTGCTATCATCAGAGTCGCTTGCTTTCTGCTGCAGATTTAGAGTTTCTCGACTATATGCGCACTTTTAGACGCATATACGATTAGTGCAAACACGAGTCTAGGGGCAGAGTCGTGTTTGCGGAGTGAACCTTAATCTGCGGCAGAAAGATATTAGCCCCGTGGACATCTCATGATATCGACGGGGCCGTATTTATTTAATTGCGGGTAAGTTTTCGATGAAGACGGTGTGGCTTTGCCGCTTCAGGCCCAAGACGCTCGAGGCGGTTTTCCTGGTAGGCTTCGAAGTTGCCCTCAAACCAGTGCCAGTTGCCGGGGTCTTCATCGGTTCCTTCCCATGCCAGCATGTGCGTGGCAATGCGGTCGAGGAACCAGCGGTCATGGCTGACAATGACGGCGCAGCCCGAAAAGGAAAGCAGCGCCTCTTCGAGGCATCCCAGTGTTTCGACATCGAGGTCGTTGGTGGGCTCGTCAAGCAAAAGCAGGTTACCGCCCTGCTTGAGCGTCAGCGCCAAATTAAGGCGATTGCGTTCCCCGCCGGAAAGGACGCCGGAGGGTTTTTGCTGATCGGAGCCTTTAAAGCCGAAGCTTGCTACATAGGCACGGCTCGGAATTTCCGTTTCGCCTACCCGCATATAGTCGTTACCGTCGGAGACGACTTCCCAGAGGTTTTTGTCGGGGTCGATACCTTCGCGATTTTGGTCGACGTAGGAAATCTTGACGGTTTCGCCAACCTGTAAGCTACCGCCGGTGAGTGGTTCTGTTCCCATGATGGCCTTGAACAGCGTACTCTTGCCAACGCCGTTGGGTCCGATCACGCCGACGATGCCGTTGCGCGGCAGGGTGAACGAGAGGTCATTGATCAGCACGCGATCGCCAAATTCCTTATGGATGTGTTCGGCTACGATCACCTTTGACCCCAGGCGTGGAGCGACCGGAATCTGGATTTCGGTGAAGTCGAGTTTTTTCGATGCCAAAGCTTCTGATTCCATTTGCTCGTAGCGCTCGAGGCGAGCTTTGCTTTTTGCCTGGCGCGCTTTAGGAGAGCTGCGCACCCATTCGAGTTCTGACTTCATGCGTTTTGCCAACTTTGCATCACGTTGGCCCTGAGCGCTCAGGCGTTCTGCCTTCGTTTCCAGGTAAGTCGAATAGTTGCCCTTGTAGGGGTAGAGGTGACCGCGGTCGACTTCACAAATCCACTCGGCTACGTTGTCGAGGAAGTAGCGGTCATGCGTGACGGCCAGTACGGCGCCGGGGTAGTTGTGTAAAAATTGTTCAAGCCACAGAACCGATTCCGCATCGAGGTGATTGGTGGGTTCGTCGAGCAGCAGCAGATCGGGAGCTTCCAGCAAAAGGCGACAGAGTGCCACGCGACGACGTTCGCCGCCGGAAAGCTGCGAAACGATAGCGTCGGGATCGGGACACTGCATCGCATCCATCGCCAGAGAAAACTGGCTGTCGAGATCCCATGCGTCCGCTGCGTCGATTTCGGTTTGCAGCTGACCCATTTCTTCCATGAGCGCCTCGAAGTCAGCGTCGGGAGAGGTCATTTCTTCGCCGATTTCGTTGAAACGGTCGAGTTTGGTGATGATGTCGCCAAAGGCCTGTTTAACGTTGTCGAGTACGGTTTTCTCTTCGTCAAGGGGCGGCTCTTGCTGGAGAATGCCGACGGTATAGCCGGGAGAGAGGTGTGCCTCGCCGCCGGATACGTCTTCGAGACCGGCCATGATTTTGAGCAAGGTTGATTTTCCCATACCATTGGGGCCGACGACGCCGATTTTGGCGCCAGGATAGAAGCTGAGCGAAACGTCGTCGAGGATGACCTTGTCACCGTGAGCCTTGCGCGCCGCATACATTTGATAAATGAATTCTGCCATATAAAGTCCTTCTGGGGTTATTAACGAAGCGTCCATTGTCGCATGTCTGTGTGTTGTTTGCGAGAGGGGTTTTGTTTCGCGTTTTCGACCGCCTGGATGGCTGCCGAAATGAGGCAAGGGATTTAGTCGAGATTACAAGAGCGCGCAAAAGCCAGGGCAAAACGAAGGCGCCCGCCACACATCGTGTCGCGGGCGCCTTCGTTTCCGAAAAGTTGTTGAGTGTTGCCTAGAGGTTGTTCTCTTTTTTAATCTGAGAAGCGAAGTAGAGGCCTAGGCCGGGGAGGGCAAGGCTGATCAAGCCGCTGATAATGCTGGCGGCATCGAGTGGGCCGCTCGTTAGGGTGCTGATCAGTCCGAGTGCCGCGACTACGACGCCAATGATGGCCAAAACGAAGAATACCCCAATCTTTTTGGGGTTCTTGGCGCCACGTAGGCCAAAGAGACCAATAATCAGATCGACGATTCCGCTGACCAAAAGAATGATTCCGCCCGCTAGCGTCAGGCCGACGGCCATGGCATCTTCATCGCTTGCGGTATCGATAATGCTGGCCCCCACAACACTGCCTCCTGCAAACAGGAGCAATCCAGCGAGAATAGAGAGAATAGAGAACACGATGAGAATAATTGAGAGAATCCTCAACCATTTTTGAGCACTACTTCGTTCCATGGCAATACCTCCTAAGTTGTAAATCTGATGATTTTATTATGCAGAAAAAAAATTATAACGCAAGCGGATGACGATTTTGCAAGGCATTTGGCGTAAATATCGGTCTTGGGCGGTGGGCGGACGGGGAGGGCTGTTTATTGTGGACCCCGAATAATTTTTGACGAAAAGGCGATTGCGGGCAACTGCTACCTTCTTTTTGCTCGGCGTGCGCTCGTCACCTCCCGTCTATGGATGCTCACTGTTTTTCCACTTCTTTTCGCTGCTTTCAAGGGATAATGGAGAACAGGTGAGAAAGGACTGCGGTCCTGTGTGATAAGTGGAACGTTTAGGCTTGCGTTGGATACCGGGGGAAGCATTGACAAAGTTATCGATTGCGCCGAAGGCAGATGCCGATGCGCGAATCATCGAGTATGTAAGTAAGTATGCGCGACGCGTTGAAGCAACGCCTCCGGGGATGTGTCCGCTCGTTGTTCAGCTGGCGCTTTTGCGGGCGGGCGCTGCACAGACCTGCGGGAAGTGCGTGCCTTGTCGCGATGGTTTGCCGCAGTTGGTTGCCTTGCTTGAGCGCGTGGTGGCGTGCGACGCCGATGAATCGGTGCTGACTTCGCTCAAAACGCTTGCTGAGATGATTTGCGCCACATCGGATTGTGCCATCGGATACGAGGCGGCGAATGCCGTGCTTGAAGGGTTGGATGTATTCGAGGAAGAATATCGAAATCATATAGAAGAACATTCTTGTCGGCAGGGTGTTGGGCAGACGTTACCCTGCGAAACGCTGTGCCCGGCACACGTCGATATTCCCGCCTACATCGCGCTCGTGCAAGAAGGCGATTATGCCGGCGCTGTCAATATGGTGCGCAAGGACAATCCTTTTCCAACTGCCTGTGCGTTTGTGTGTGAACATCCGTGCGAGACCCGTTGTCGCAGGACGCTTATCGATGCTCCGCTCAACATCAGGGGCATTAAGAAATTTGCGGTTGATCAGGTGGCCGCCGACCAGATAACCCCTCCGCCTCACGGGGGAGATACCGGTCGGTCGATTGCGGTCGTCGGGGGCGGTCCGAGCGGGTTGACCTGCGCGTATTTTTTGGCACTGATGGGGCATCGCGTCATGGTGTTCGAGGAAAGAGCGCAGCTGGGAGGTATGTTGCGTTATGGCATACCTGCCTATCGCTTACCTCGAGAGCGCTTAGATGAAGACATTCGCGGCATTCTTGCTGCCGGCACCATTTACGTTAAGTGTGAAGTTTCGGTCGGTCAGCACGAGATGGAGGAAATCGCCGAAACCTACGATGCGGTATATGTCTCCATCGGTGCTCAGGTGGGAAAGTCTTTAAGAATCGAAGGCTCCGATGCCGAGGGGGTCACTTCGGCGGTTGATCTGCTGGGGGGTATCGGGGACGGCGCGTATCCTGATTTTACGGGGAAAAAGGTCGTGGTTGTCGGCGGCGGCAATGTGGCCATGGATTGTGCGCGAACTGCCGTCCGTGCCGGATCAGACGAAGTGTCGGTCGTTTATCGTCGTCGTCAGGAGGACATGACGGCGCTGCCCGCAGAAATCGAAAGCGCTGTTGCCGAAGGCGTGGAGATGGTCGTGCTTGAAGCGCCGGTGAGTATCGAGGTTGATGAAGCGGGACACTGCACGGCACTGATCACGCAACCGCAGATGATTGGTGCTGTTCGTGGCGGTAGGCCAGCTCCTATTGTGGCCGATAAGCCTTCGGTGCGTCGAGAGGCTGACGTCATTTTAATCGCCGTGGGTCAAGATGTTGCGACGACGCGCTTTGAGGCGTTCGGTATGGAGACGACCTGGGGTTGCTTCAATGTTGACGAGCACCTTGCGGCCGAAGGTTTGACGAACGTATTTGCGGGCGGCGATTGTGAAACCGGCCCTTCAACGGCAATTCGGGCGGTTGGCGCGGGTAGGGTTGCCGCACGCAATATCGACGAATATCTGGGATATCATCATAAATTGCATTGCGAGGTCGAAGTTCCGGCTCCGCGCGTTAACGATCGCACGCCGAAAGGTCGTGTCGACATGACTGAGCGACCGGCACGCATCCGCAAGCACGATTATCTTGCTGTTGAAAAGGGAATGAGCCGCGAAGAGGTTGTGCAAGAATGCGGGCGCTGCCTGCGGTGCGATCATTTCGGCTGTGGCGCTTTGGAAGAGGGTAGGGAGTTGTATGTCTAGCATTGCCATTGATAAAACGATCGTGGAAGTCGCCCCGGGTACAACCATTTTGGAGGCTGCGCGCCGGGCGGGCATCCGCATCCCAACGCTGTGTTACCTCAAAGATCGTAACGCCATCGGATCATGTCGCGTGTGCGTGGTTGATGTTGAGGGGGTAGACCATCCGGTTCCGTCGTGCTCGACGGTTGTTCGGGATGGCATGAACATCACGACAAATTCTGCCCGCCTCACCGATTATCGTCGTATCGCGCTTGATCTGATCATCGCTGATCATGGGCTCGATTCTACGAATTACTGCTTTTCATGCGATAAAAATGGAGCCTGTGAATTGCAGGCGCTTTGCCGCGAGTATGGCGTGCTCGATTCCCCCTATCAGATGGGGCAGGCGTGTGAACCCCTGGTTGAGGGAAATCCTTTTCTGTCCTACGATCCAAGCCTGTGCATCAGATGTCAGCGCTGCGTCAGCGTGTGCAACACCGCTTGTGGCAATCATGCGTTATACGCAGGTAAGCGGGGCGCTCGCACCACTATTGAAGCGCCGTTTGGTAAAGACTGGCGGAAAACATCCTGCGAATCGTGCGGGAACTGCGCGCAGGCGTGCCCGACCGGTGCGTTGACCACCAAACGACAGGCTGGCTATCGTTTGTGGGAAACAACCAAGGTGCTGACCACGTGTCCTCATTGTGGGGTCGGTTGCCAACTGAATCTGGTGGTGAAAGATGGTGTGATCGTCGATGCCGAAGGCGCGCCGGGACCTTCGAATAAATCTCTGCTGTGCGTGAAGGGACGCTTTGCGAGTTTTGATTTCGTTGATTCGCCTGACCGCATTCGCACGCCGCTGATCAAAAACCAAGACACGGGAGAATTCGAGTCTGCCACCTGGGATGAAGCACTTGATTTGGTGGCTTCCAAGTTTTCGGAGCTCAGGGATGAATACGGCGGTGAATCTTTGGCGGCGTTCGCGTGCTCGCGCTCGACGAACGAAGACGTTTACCTGTTTCAAAAAATGGCTCGCACGGTATTGCATACGAATAATATCGATTCGTGTGCACGAGTTTGACACGCTCCCACTGTTGCCGGTCTGGCAACCATGTTAGGTTCTGGGGCAATGACGAACTCGATCGACGATATCACGCAACAATCGGATGTCATTATGCTGGTGGGTTCGAATCCTGAAGAAGCGCATCCTGTTATCGGCATGCAGATTCGTGCTGCGGTCGAGCGCGGTACGCGGCTCATCGTGGTTGATCCGCGAGATATCGCGTTGGCATCATGCGCCGATATCCATTTGAAGTTGAAGCCGGGCACCAACGTTGCCTTCGCTAACGGTGTTGTGAATATTCTCATTAAAGACGGGCTTGTCGATAAGGAGTTTGTCGACAAGCGCACCGAAGGCTTTGAGATATTGGCGGCAACAGTTGGGGAGTATGCGCCGGAGCTGGTAGCCGACATCTGCGGTATCGAGGTGCGCGACTTAATCGGCGCTGCCCGGATGTACGGTGCGGCAGAACGGGCATCGATCATTTACTGTTTGGGCGTGACGGAGCATTCGACCGGCACCGATGGCGTGATGGCGCTGTCGAATATCGCTATGGTTTCGGGTAATCTGGGGCATTCCGGCGGCGGTGTGAATCCGCTGCGCGGGCAAAACAACGTGCAGGGTGCCTGTGACATGGGCGCGGGTCCCGATGATTTTCCGGCTTACCAAAAGGTGGCCGATCCCGAGGCGGTGCGCCGTTTCGAGGGTGCGTGGGACGTGGCGCTCAGCCGCATTCCCGGTATCAAGGCAACGGAGTGTTTCCCTGCCATGATTACGGGCGCGATCAAGGGGCTGTTCTTGTTCGGTGAAGATCCTGTGCGCACCGATGCCGATACGCATCACGTTATCAAGGGGCTTGAAGCACTCGATTTCTTTGTGGTCGACGAGCTGTTCATGACCGAAACGGCAAAATATGCCGACGTGATTTTGCCCGGTCGTAGCTATGCGGAAAAAGAGGGAACGTTTACCAATACCGAGCGCCGCGTGCAGCGTGTGCGCAAGGCGGTTGATAGTTCGGGGGATACCAAGCTTGATACCGATATTTTCACGGAAGTCATGAATCGTATGGGGTATGCGCAGCCGCGCCTGAGTGCCGCGCAGATCATGGATGAAATAGCGTCGGTGACGCCGACGTATGGCGGGATCAGCCACATGCGTCTCGATGGGGAAGATGTTGCCGGCCGTGGTTTGCAGTGGCCGTGCACGAGGGCAGATCATCCGGGCACTCCGGTGCTTCATGTGGGCGAGTTCTCACAGGGGGTCGGTGCGTTTTCAACGCCCGATTATCAACCTTCTGTCGAACGCGCCAGCGAAGAATATCCGTTTATCATGATGACGGGCCGCGTTTTGCATCACTACAACGCGTGCGCGATGACTGCGCGAACAGAAGGCATCAACGAGATTTCCAACAGCTCGTTTATCGAGATAAACGAGCAGGATGCCCGAGCGCTGGAAGTTGTCGATGGCGATCGCGTGCGGGTGGCTTCACGCCGTGGTGTGCTGGAAACCACGGCGCGGGTGTCGAGCAAGACTTCGCCGGGGGAAGTGTGGATGCCGTTTCACTTCCAGGATGGCAACAGCAACTGGCTAACGATTGCGGCGCTTGACCGCGTATCGAAAACGCCCGAATATAAAGTGTGCGCCGTGCGCGTTGAGAAGGCGTAGAATCGACCTCGGCGAGTCCGGTGGCTCGAGATCGTTTTAGGCAACGTTTCTTTCTGAGTTTTTGGTAGCATCAACACCGCTTGTTGTTTGTGCTACCATAAAGATGACGCCGGCGATATTGATTGTTTGCAGGGGGGGGGAGTGGTTTATGCGCATTGAATCTCTTGCCCTCTTTCTGTCAGTGGTCGAAAAAGGATCTATTTCTCGTGCGGCTCGCCATGCGTACATTTCGCAACAAGGCGCCAGTTCCGTCATTAAAAGTCTCGAGCAAGATTTCGGTATCCTTCTGTTTAGCCGCGGTGGTCATACCTTGCAACTTACC
>JAVVXN010000048.1:0-10310 GCA_036651575.1 Raoultibacter sp.
AGCGCGTGTCCGGAGCTTCGCCCGGCCACGACGGCACTTCGCCGCTCAACCAGATGGTTTTTTCCTTCATATTTTAGAAACAAAATAAAGTAGTTGCGAAATAGTTTAATACTGATATAGTTTCGATACTAAACTTCTTGGGTCGTACGTATCCATGTGCAAACCGAAAGGGAGAGATTGCATGTCATCACCATCATCGAGAGATGCTATGCGCGAACTGTTTGAAGTTATGCAGCGTTTTCGTCAGGATCGTTATCAAACGCTTGCCGTACCCACGGGTATCACGCGCACGGAAGCCCGCGTGACGCTTATGGTGTATCGGGCGCAGGAGGATGAACGTTGCGTGCGGCCAACCTCGCTTGCTGAACGTATGCACACCACGCCGAGCTCTCTTTCTCAAACCCTCAAGACGCTTGAGGAAAAAGGGATCGTTGAGCGCCATCGCAGCAGCGAAGACTCCCGTTCTGTTTCTTTGGTTTTAACGCCGAAGGGAATGGACGTGGCTCAAGAGGTGCAGCAGTTGTTTAAAGATCACATGGATGCCGTGGTCGACCACGTCGGGCAAGAAGATATCGAACACTTAACGCGCACCCTGCAAAAAATAATCGGTTTTCATGAACGGCAGGTTTCAGGGGATGGCGCCGGTCGAGAACATCTGCCGAAAAAGTAGGACATCGCTTGAGGGAATCTGTGTCAGGGTATGTTTGAGATGGTAAGGAATAATCTATGCGAATAATTCGCTTCTTAAAGGATTCAAAGATTGCGGTGTTGCTCATCGTCGTCTTGCTGGTTGTGCAGGCGGGAACCGACCTCGCTCTGCCGCACTACACCTCCCAGATCGTCGATGTGGGCATTCAGCAGTCAGGTGTCGAGCACGTTGCTGCCGACGGCTTACGTGAGACGACGTTTGACGAGGTGTGCATGTTTCTGCCCGCCGCGGACGAAACTTTTGTGCGCGATGCCTATACGCGCACCGACGCGGGGATCTACGAGCTCAATGCCACCGGCAAATCCGAGCTATCTCGACTCGACGACACGCTTGCGTTGCCGCTTGTTCTGGTGCACTACGCCGCGCAGATACCCGATTTCAATATCGATCAGCTGATGCAGGCGTATCAGGGCGGCATGGTCACCAAGGATCAGATTCTTGCAATGGTGGAAAAAGCCCAAGGTGCGATGGGGAATATGAGCGACTCGCTTATCTCTCAACAGGCAATCACTGCCGTGCGCGCCGAATACGAAGCGCTCGGTTACGACCTGGGGGGTATGCAGGTCGCCTATTTGCTGGGAATCGGCCTGCAGATGCTCGGTCTTGCGGCGCTGGGCGCAATCGCCGCCATCAGCGTGGGTTTGATTGCATCGCGTACCGCTGCGAAGGTGGGCAAAACCCTACGTGGCCGCCTGTTTAAAAAAGTGGTGACGTTTTCCGACGCTGAAGTGCAGAGTTTTTCGGCGGCATCGCTCATCACGCGGGGTACCAACGATATCCAACAGATTCAGATGGTTACCGTCATGCTGCTGCGCATGGTGCTCTATGCGCCCATCGTTGCCATCGGGGGCATCATCATGGTAAGCCAGACAAACTTGGCTATGAGCTGGATTATCGTTTTGGCGGTGGCCATTATCTTTGTGGTCATTATGGTGCTCATGAAGGTCGCCCTGCCGAAGTTTAAGATCATGCAGGTCTTGATCGATAAGGTCAATTTGGTTTCGCGTGAAATATTGACGGGTTTGCCCGTCATCCGCGCATTCGATCGACAGCCCTACGAACAGGCGCGTTTCGATAAGGCCAGCCATGCGCTGATGCGCACGCAACTGTTCACCAACCGCATCATGACGTTTATGATGCCTGTCATGATGCTGGTTATGAACGCCGTGTCCGTGTTGATCGTGTGGGTGGGGGGATCCTACATCGATTCCGGTACGATTCAGACGGGCGACTTGATTGCCTTTATCACGTATTCGATGGTTATCATCATGTCGTTTTTGATGATCGGTATGATATCGATCATGCTGCCTCGCGCCGACGTTGCCGCCCAGCGCATCAACGAAGTGCTTGATGCCACCTCTTCCGTCAGCGATGCCCCGGTGGTGCGCGACGAAGAGATTGCGGCAACGGGGGGTGCGACCGTCGCTTTCAACAACGTGACGTTTGCCTACAACCAATCAAGCGAACCGGTGCTTGAGCACGTCGACTTCACGGCGCCGGCGGGTAAGACGTGCGCCCTTATCGGCTCGACCGGTTCGGGAAAATCGACGGTCATCAAATTGATCGAGCGTTTCTACGACGTAAACGAAGGTTCGATCACGCTTGATGGCGTCGATATCCGCAATCTTTCCCAAAAGGAATTGAGGGCAAACTTGGGCTATGTGCCGCAAAAGGCCTTCTTGTTTTCGGGTACGATCGGCTCAAACGTCGCCTATGCCGATGAGGCGATGTCGGAAGAGCGTATCGATGCTGCGGCTGCTATCGCGCAGGCGTCGGCGTTTATCGCCTCCAAAGAAGAGGGGCTTGCAGCGCCGGTATCCCAAGGTGGTACCAACGTTTCGGGCGGGCAGCGTCAGCGTCTGGCCATCGCCCGCGCCGTCGCTCAAAATGCGCGGGTGCTGCTGTTTGACGACAGCTTTTCGGCGCTTGACTACGCGACCGACGCAGCTTTGCGTCAGGCGCTCCATACGCACTTGGCTGATAAAACGATCATTATCGTCGCCCAGCGTATTTCAACCATTTTGCAGGCGGATCGCATTGTCGTGCTCGACGAGGGTCGTGTTGTGGGCTGCGGCACACATGCCGAGCTGCTCAAAACCTGTGATACCTACCGAGAGATTGCGAAATCCCAGTTGAGTGAAGAGGAATTGAGAGGGGGTGATGCGCTATGAGTCAGGATACCTCGAAAGCGGCATCCCGTATGCCTCGGGGTCCTTTAGGGGGCGGTCATGGCATGGGCCGCATGATGGGACCGAAGGCGAAGGACTTTAAAGGAACGCTCAAACGAATGCTGCGCTTTATGGGCAACTTTAAAGGTGCACTTGCGGTGGTGTTCGTATTTGCCATCGGTTCGACGATCTTTACTATCGTGGGTCCGAAGGTGCTTTCAACCGCCACGACGGAGCTTTTTACCGGTATTGCCGGCAAGATCGCCGGAACGGGCGGTATAAACTACGATCTTGTAGCTCAGATATTGTTGTTCACGCTGGGGCTCTACGTGCTGTCGGCCGCCTGCTCGTTTGTGCAGGGGTGGCTTATGAGTTCCGTTTCACAAAAAACGTGTTACCTGCTTCGTGCTCAACTGGCGGAAAAAATTGACCGGATGCCGATGGGATACTTCGAGCGCAGCTCGACGGGCGACACGCTTTCGCGCATCACCAACGACGTCGATACGTTGGGGCAAAGCCTCAACCAGGGTGTGACGCAGCTTATCACCAGCATAACAACCATTATCGGCGTCACGATCATGATGCTTTCCATCAACCCGTTGATGACGCTGATCACCGTGGTGATTTTACCGATTTCGATGGTGTTGATCATGGTGGTCGTCAAGCGTTCACAGAAGTACTTCAAGGCGCAGCAGGCCACGCTGGGTGCCATCAACGCTCAGGTGGAAGAAACGTTTTCCGGCCATGCGATCGTCCGTGCGTTCAATCAGGAACAGGTAGCAATTGCCGCCTTTGATGCGACAAACGAAAAGTTGTACGAATCGGCATGGAAATCGCAGTTCATTTCGGGACTGATGCAGCCGATCATGAATTTTGTGGGTAACTTAGGGTATGTGGCGGTTGCGGTTTCAGGCAGCATCCTTGCCGTACAGGGCGTCATCACCGTGGGCGATATCCAGGCGTTTATCCAGTATGTCAAAAACTTCACGCAACCCATCACGCAACTGACGCAGGTTTCCAATGTATTGCAGCAGATGGCGGCTTCGGCGGAACGGGTGTTTGAATTTCTTGACCAGGAAGAAGAGGAGGTCGAGCAGGTGCTTGTCACCTCCGCTGACGTTTCGTGTGACGTCACTTTTGATCATGTTGGTTTTGGATATGGCCCTGAAAAGATGGTCATCAACGACTTTTCTGCAACGGTGGCACAGGGGCAGACGGTGGCGTTGGTGGGTCCGACGGGTGCCGGCAAAACAACGATGGTGAAGTTGCTCATGCGGTTTTACGACGTGAATGCTGGGGCAATCCGTATCGGGGGCCACGATGTCCGTGATTTCGGTCGCAACGATCTGCGTTCTTTGTTTGGCATGGTGCTGCAGGATACGTGGTTGTTCAGCGGCAGTATTCGCGAAAATATCCGCTATGGCAACCTTGCTGCGACAGACGAACAGGTAGAGCAGGCCGCAAAGGCTGCCTACGCCCACCATTTCATTCAGACGCTGCCGGGTGGCTATGACATGAATATCAACGAGGACGCAAGCAACATCAGCCAAGGTCAACGGCAACTGCTCACGATTGCCCGCGCGATTTTAGCCGATCGCCGCATGTTGATTTTGGATGAAGCAACCTCTTCGGTCGACACGCGCACCGAGGAGCGTATTCAAAAGGCGATGGACAACCTGATGGCGGGACGCACCTCGTTTGTTATCGCGCATCGACTTTCAACCATCAAGAGCGCTGATCTCATCTTGGTAATCGATGGTGGTGATATCGTGGAGCAGGGCACCCATGACGAATTGCGCGCGCTTGGCGGTTTCTATGCTGAGCTGTATAATTCACAGTTTGTTGATTGCATCGATGAGGTGGAAGAGTAAGGGCAACGTGCCAGAATACGAACAAGAAGCACCGTGCGCATCGGTACCGGTTAAAGTAAACGGAACCGATGCTGACACATTAAAAGAAACGAACACCGCACGACGGCTCGACGCCAGTAGCGCCCCCGTCCAGCTTGCGGTCTATGACTTTGACGGTACGAGCATAACGGGAAATTCTCCGGTTTTGCTCGTGTCGTACATGGCGCGGCGCCGGATGCTGAAGCTGGGGGTGCTTGTCCGAATTCTTTTGTGGGCGTTTGCTTATAAAATGCGCTTACCCCAAAACGAAAGCTCCGTGCGTTCGCTGGTGTTTACGGCATTTGCGGGTAAGCCCAAAGAGGAAGTCGATTGCTTTTTGCGCGAATTCTACGACGATCGTATCGCTCCCCGTTTTCGCAACGACATCGATGTTTCCATGCGAAAGCATCGCGAGCAGGGACACGTGGTCGTCATCGTTTCTGCGACGTTTGCCCCCATTCTCGAGCGCGCCAAAGAACTGCATCCGTTTGATTACCAGATTTCGACGCTGATGCATGTTGACGATTGCGGCAACTACACCAACGAAGTCGAAGGGCTGCCGGTCGAAGGCGAGGAAAAGCCGCGGGCGATTGAAGCGTTTGCCGACAAGACGTTTGGTGTGGGTGCCTGGCAGCTTGGGTATGCCTACGGCGACCATCATTCCGATCGACCGATGCTCTTTGCTTCCAAGCATCCTTGTGCGGTCAATCCTGACTGGACGCTTGCTCGTACGGCGCGCCGTGAAGGGTGGACGATTCTTAATTGGGGCTAACGCGGTGCCGTTTTATGGCTTCTGTGTTACGAGACCATAACAATTGCTTGTTTTTTCCCTTATAAAGCTATGTTTTCCGAGCCCCCTCCCCTAGAATGGCAGGTGCGTACTACGATCGATGTATCGATATACTTATATTTGACAATACAAGCAACGAAGGAGGTGGGCAAGATGTTCGAAGGTAATGCGGATTTCAGTGGCTCACCGAGCCAGAACAACGATTTAAATAATGCAACCGAATACCTGAAGCGTGCTGCTGCCGCAGTTGCGGAAGGGGATAGCGTTTTGGGTATGCACCTGTACCTGGCGGCTTTCGAAAAAGCTTCCCGAGAAACCTATGTCCCTGGCGAAGTGGCAATTGATGGTTTGCGCAGTGCGTGGGAATTGGCGTGCAAGCTAAAAGAACGTTCTTTGGCCGAGTATATTTTTGAAAAACTCGAGCCCTATCTCACATCGGAAGACACGGCTCATTTTGCCGAAACCCTGCAGCGCTTAGCGCTTGATAAATTGGAAGAATTCGGGCTGACCCGCGAAGATGTTGAAGACATGGCCGAAATGATTTCCGATGATTTTCTCGGTATCGCCTCCGATACCCCCGGCTTGGTGAAAGTCGAAGATTTGACGAAGATTCCGGGGCTCTTTTCTGCTGAATCAATCTTTCCCAGCACTCGCCCGGAAGCGCAGGCTCCTACCGCGACGATGCCTGCGACCCCAAAAGCCGACGACTCCGCGCTTTCTGCCGCCGTGTTGGGCACCGCTGAGCGACAGGAATCGCAGTCGCGTCCGGTTGGGTTGACGTATAAGGATTTGACCGGTTTTCAAAGCGTCGTTGCGGCGATGCACGCTTTCGGTATCGGCGTGCAGAAGGATGCGCACTATCAAGAATTCATCCAGCTGCTCAATGAACGCCACGGCATCAATAAGATGCCAGCAATCGATAGTTTTTTGTTTTTGAGCGCCGCACGCGAAGATGCCAATCAGTTTATGGCGGCCACGGTTGGTGAACTCGCCTTACCGACGGTTCGCATGAATATGGAGGAAGGACCGCAAGGCGTACCGATTTTGTGCGTTATGGCTTCGGTTGACCATCAGCCCCGTCTTTCGTTTGGTCGCACGGCATTCGAGGGTCCGGGTGTATTGATGTTGGAGGATATCGATTTGTGGGGACCACCCTTAATCGATGGCGGCTTCGATGATCTCGACGGCTTTTCGTTCGCCCACCTATCGCGGGGTGCTCGCGAAGCGGTCAACTTGATTCGTCAGGCAGTTGAAAACCCCGAAGTCTATGTTTTGGCGACGGCTTCCGCCGAAAACGATGTGGAAGATTTCTTTTTCGATTTACTCGATCCGTTCCAAACGGTTGAAATCGATCTGCCGACCACGCAAGAACGCCTTGATATTTGGGAACATATCGCGCAGGATCATCCTTCGGTGCGCGGTGTCGAGACCTCTGATTTGGTGCGCCTTTCGGAAAACATGTCGCGCTTCGATATCTACATGGCCGCACAGGAAGCCGTTGAGCAAGCCTATAAAGAAAGCGTGGTACAGCGAGCTTTCGTACCGGTTACCACCGAAAATATGTTTGAAAAAATGGCGGCCTATCAACCGCTTGAGTCACCTGAATACCATCAGCTGGAAGATGCGGTGATCAAAGGGTTTCATCTTCAGCTTGCCGATATCGATGCTCTTTTGAAGGGTGGCCAATAGCTATGGAGGTTTCCCGCCGTTGTGATTACGCCTGTCGCATTCTCCGCGCTGCCCATAAACGCGACGAGGGATTTGTTTCCATTGCGGAAATCGCTGAAGAAGAATCTATCCCGTATGCGTTTGCGCGCAGTATTCAGCACGATCTGACTTCTGCCGGCTTTATTGCGACTGCGCGGGGCGCACACGGTGGCTTGGCCCTGAAGTGCGATCCTGCCACGGTGACGTTGCTCGATATCGTCATCGCTTTGCAGGGGCCGGCAAGCGTGTCGCAGTGCGCGGTTGACCCGCAGTCGTGTGCCAAGCAGCCATCGTGTGTTTTCAACCGTGTGTGGCAGGGTGCTGATAGTATTTTATTTTCCTACTTTTCCTCAATAACGCTTGGCGCTTTGTTTGAGCAGGGAGGCAATCACCCTCTGGTTGCTCAGGCGATGGATCTCAACGCGCAAAAGCTTCCCAATTTTCTCGAAGCCCTTTCTGGTATTCAGGAAGCAGCCGCAGCTCCGCTTGCAGAAGTTGTTCTGAACGCGGGTTCAGCGTGTGTCGCGTGCCCCGAAGCGGATAGAGGGTAGTAGCGCGCGCCATGCTTGATCTGGATGCTTTTGTAGCCCACGTATGGCAGCAGGGCGCTTGTTTTGAGCGCGATGACCTTCCGTGGCGCCACACCGATGACGCCTATGAAATCTTGGTTTCCGAGGTTATGCTGCAGCAGACGCAGGTCGCTCGTGTGCGTACTCACTGGGAAGCCTTCCTGGCGTTGTTTCCCACGCTTGATGCTCTCGCTGCATCCGATACCGCCACAATGCTCGAAGCGTGGCAGGGACTTGGTTACAATCGCCGTGCGCTTGCGCTCAAGCGGAGTGCCGAAATCTGTTCGGCACAGTATGCGGGCGTGTTGCCTCATTCACTTGATCGCCTACTGGCGCTGCCCGGCATAGGACCGGCGACGGCGGCAGGGGTATTCGCCTTTGCCTACAACAAGCCTTCGGTCTACCTCGAAACGAACGTGCGCACGGTGTTTATCCATGATTTGTTTCCCGACCAGACCTCAATCAGCGACAAGATGCTGTATCCCTTGGTTGAAGCCACCTGTTCGACACAAGACCCTCGAGGGTGGTATTATGCTCTGCTCGATTACGGTGCGCATCTCAAGCAGGTGGTGGTCAATCCCAGCAGAAAGAGTGCCCACTACGCGCGCCAGTCGACGTTTGCGGGATCGCGCCGACAGAAGCGGGCCGAAGCGTTGCGGCAGGTACTTTCCTGTCCGGGCATGACCGATGCAGCGCTTTTCGCAGCGCTCAATGAGGGCGAGCGAAGTGCAGGACGCGACGCGATCGATGAAGAAACGTATCGCTCTATCGTGGGCGATTTGGTCAAAGAAGGATTTTTTCAAAGCAACAATGGTTCTTATCATGTCTGAAGTGAAGGGGAAAGCACATGGGATTTATCGAGATATTTCTAATTGGTGTCGGGGTGTCAATGGATGCCTGCGCGGCTTCTATCTGCAAAGGGTTGGGTATGAAGCAGCTCGACATGAAGCAGGCGGGGATTATAGCGGCGTTTTTTGGTGTATTCCAAGGAGCTATGCTGCTGATCGGATGGATATTCGGAACGCAGTTTGAACTTTATATCACCAGCGTTGATCACTGGGTGGCTTTTGGCTTGCTGATCGTTATCGGCGGCAAGATGCTGTGGGATGCTTTTCGATCAAAACCGGAAGAAGATTGCGACGTTGCAACCGATAAGCCTCTCGATTACCGATTGCTGATCACGCTTGCGCTCGCCACGAGTATCGATGCGCTTGCCGTCGGTGTCTCGCTTGCCTTTTTGCAGGTCGATATCGTTGTTGCCGCCCTTCTTATTTGCGCTACAACGTTTGGCCTTTCTTTAGGTGGCGTTGTCCTCGGGCACAAATTTGGCGCGCGCTACGAAAAACCGGCAACGATTATCGGTGGCGTAGTGCTTATTATCATCGGTTGTAAAATACTCGTTGAACACCTTGGCTTGCTGCCGTTTTAATCAGAATGATCTGGTAGGGTGTCCGCGGTATGTGAAGAGTTCGTGAAAGCTTCCTGCGGCGCATGAGCGTTTGTGCAGGGGGCGAATGGATTCGCTATAATTGATACGATGTATCAATAAGGATGAACGACGAAAGGAACATCATGGATTTGAAGGGATCGAAGACCGAAGCTAACCTGTGGACCGCATTCGCGGGGGAGTCTCAGGCGCATACCAAGTACGAATACTATGCGAGCAAGGCTAAAAAAGAAGGCTACGTGCAGATTCAGAATATCTTCCTTGAAACGTCGAAGAACGAAAAAGAACATGCAGAACTGTGGTTTAAGGCTTTGCATGGCGGCGCCGTTCCCACGACGCTTGACAACTTGGCCGATGCTGCCAACGGTGAAAACTACGAGTGGACCGATATGTACGCCGAATTTGCGGCAACGGCGCGTGAGGAGGGCTTTGCCGATTTGGCAGAAGTGCTCGATGGTGTTGCCGGCGTCGAAAAAGAGCACGAAGCGCGTTATCGTGCCTTGATCGAACGCATCAACAACGGTGAAGTGTTTAAGCGTGGGGAAGTGTATGCCTGGAAGTGCGGCAATTGCGGTCATATCCATATTGGCAAGGAAGCACCGGAAGTATGCCCGGTTTGTGCCCATGGACGTGAATACTTCGAAATTCGCGCTGAAAACTACTAAAAGGTCTCTTTTTTCGGGTGATGGTCAGGAAAAAGTACCGAAAAAAGGAGTCTCTCGGTTTTTCTTGTGTATATTGATTCTCTTTTATTCAACGTTTTAAGTAAAAAAATCCTACAAAAGTGGGATTTTTTTACTTTACCCTGCAAAATGGGTTCTTTCGTATTGTATTTATTGGCGTTTTGATGCATTGTGAAGCGCGAGATATGAGGGAAAATGCGTTTTTGTGTTACTTTCCGCGGATAGAGTAACATTCCTATGCCACTAACAGGTCAATTTCACCTGTTGGCTCACTTTTCTGCATACTCGAGATTGTTCTACCGGAAAATAAGATTGTAGTATCAGACGAGAACACCCGAGGAGGTGTAC
>JAVVXN010000049.1:0-7508 GCA_036651575.1 Raoultibacter sp.
CCATCTTGGCTTTCAACATTCCGAACAACCGTGCAATGATGCACTTGGATACCGTTTTCACTCAGATTGACACCGATAAATTTACGGTGCATCCCGGCATCCTCGGTCCTTTGACCGTTTTCGAGATCACTCCCGACGGCGACGGCATCAAGGTTGTCGAAATCAAAGATACTCTCGAGAAGATTCTTGAGAAGTATGTTGGCATGCCGGTTGACGTTATTCCCTGCGGCGGCGGCGATCGTATCGCAGCTGAACGCGAACAGTGGAATGATGGCTCCAACACGTTGTGCATCGCTCCGGGCACGATTGTTGTCTACGAGCGCAATGATGTCACCAACGCGCTTCTGGAGGAAAAAGGCCTTAACGTTATCAAGGTTCCCTCCGCTGAACTTTCCCGTGGTCGTGGCGGCCCGCGTTGCATGAGCATGCCGATTATCCGCGAGGACTAGTTTACGAGTTTTCCCCTCCGAATTTCAAATTCCCTGGCGGGTGCAGGCTGGGGAATTGGAAGGGCGGAAGGCACTTGTGTCTTTCGCCATATATACATTTTTAATTGATATTTAGAAAGGAATCATCAATGCCTACTAGCTTAAGTGGACGCCATTTTTTGAAGCTTCTTGATTTCACCACCGAGGAAATCGAATATCTTCTCAATCTTTCCCGTGAACTCAAGAACCTGAAGATGACGGGCACTCCGCACCGTTACCTCGAGGGTAAGAATATCGTTCTTCTCTTCCAGAAGACCTCTACCCGTACCCGTTGTGCTTTTGAAGTTGGCGCCATGGATCTCGGCATGGGCGTTACGTATCTCGATCCGGGCAGCTCGCAGATGGGCAAGAAAGAATCCATCGAAGACACCGCTCGCGTTCTTGGTCGCTTCTATGACGGCATCGAATTCCGCGGCTATGCTCAGACCGATGTTGAAGAACTTGCCGCCAACGCTGGCGTTCCGGTTTGGAATGGTTTGACCACCGAATGGCATCCGACTCAGATGCTCGCTGACATCTTGACCATGCAGGAAAACTTCAACTATGACATCAAGGGTAAAACCTTTGTATTCATGGGCGATGCTGCTAATAACGTTGCTCGTTCTTTGATGGTTGTCTGCTCCAAGCTCGGCGTGAACTTCATCGCTTGCGGCCCTGCAGAAAACATGCCTGATCCTGAGCTCGTTAAGACCTGCACGGCTATCGCTGCAGAAAACGGCTCCACCGTCAAGCTGACTGCTGACATCAAGGAAGCTTGCACCGGCGCTCACGTCATCTATGCTGACGTTTGGGTATCCATGGGCGAGCCTGCCGAAGTATGGGCTGAGCGCATCCGCTTGCTCGAGCCTTATCGCGTTACCCAGGAAGCCATGGCCATGGCCGATCCGACCGCTATCTTCCTGCATTGCCTGCCTTCTTTCCACGACACCAACACCACCACCGGTGCTGAAATCGCTGAGAAGTTCGGCGTCACCGAGATGGAAGTCGAAGATGTTGTGTTCGAATCCGCTCAGTCTAAGGTATTCGCTGAGGCCGAGAACCGCATGCACACCATCAAAGCTGTCATGTACGCGACCCTTTCGTAATTGGAGAGTAAACTATGCCATATGAAAAAGGATCCGGAAAACGCCTGGTTATCGCACTTGGCGGCAACGCTTTAGGCAATACGCCTGAAGAACAGCTCGAATTGGTGCAAGACACCGCAAAGCACATCGTTGATTTGGTCGCTGAAGGCTATGACGTCGTGGTTTCTCACGGCAATGGCCCTCAGGTTGGCATGATCAAGACCGCTACCGACTTTGCTGCCGCGCATGGTGCTGGCACCCCTGAAATTCCTTTCCCGGAATGCAGCGCGATGAGCCAGGGTTACATCGGCTATCAGCTTCAGCAGGCCATTTTGCGTCAGGTGAAAGCGCGCGACATCATGAAGGGTTGCTGCTCCATTATCACCCAGACGGTTGTCGATCCTCAGGATCCCGCGTTCCAGAACCCGACCAAGCCCATCGGTGCTTTCATGACCGAAGAAGAAGCTAAGGCTAAGGCCGAGGAAACCGGTTACGTGTACAAAGAAGATGCTGGCCGCGGCTGGCGTCAGGTTGTTGCATCTCCCAAGCCCCTGCGCATCGTTGAATTTGATGCTATCAGTGACTTGATGGATGCTGGCTACATCGTTATCTCCACCGGTGGCGGCGGCGTGCCGGTATTCGAAGAAAACAATTCTTACAGCGGCGTTCCTGCCGTTATCGACAAGGATCGTTCTTCTGCGAAACTGGCTACCGACAGCCACGCTGACATGTTGATCATCTTGACTGCTGTTCCTCGCGTGTGTGTTAACTTCAACACGCCCGAGCAGGAAGAGATTTCTGAGATGAGCGTTGCCGAAGCACGCAAGTATATCGAAGAAGGACAGTTCGCTCCGGGGAGCATGCTGCCTAAGGTCGAAGCTTGCATTGACTTTGTTGAGCATTACAATGATGGCAAGGCTTTGATTACGTCGCTCGAACAGGCAGCTGCAGGCCTGCGCGGCGAAACAGGGACTATTATTTCCGCCTAGTCTGCAAACGGGGCGCGTAATAGTCGAAGAGAAAAGGTCCTTAGGGCTCGGTGTTCGAAAGAGCTCTCCTGTTCTAGGGACCTTCTTTTTGAGGGGGCATTATGACTGAGAAAGTAGTTAAGGACAAGAGTACGAAAAAAAAGCGATCGATTTCATCGTTTACTATTTTGGTACTTATGTTAATCGTTTTGGCCGTTATAACGATAATCGTTGCGGCAACGGGCGCTGAAGGGGTAACGGGTGCCACCCTTTCCAATGTGACCACGGCTCCGGTCAAGGGTTTCACCGATGCGCTTCCGGTATGTTTGTTTGTTATGATTTTGGGTGGCTTCTTGGGTATTGTGACCGAGACGGGCGCCTTGGATGCGGGCATTGCAACGCTTGTTCGCAGCCTTAAGGGTAACGAACTCATTTTGATTCCGATTCTGATGTTCATCTTCTCTCTCGGCGGTACCACCTACGGTATGTGCGAGGAGACGGTTCCATTTTATTTATTGTTGGCTGCCACCATGGTTGCTGCTGGCTTCGACAGTATTGTCGGTGCTGCGGTTGTTTTGTTGGGTGCTGGCTGCGGTGTTTTGGGTTCTACCGTGAATCCGTTTGCCGTTGGAGCTGCTGTGGACTCTCTCAGCGGTACCGGAATCGAAGTGAACCAAGCCATTATCATCGGACTTGGTGCAGCACTCTGGCTTTCCTCTTTATTGATTTCGATTTTCTTCGTTATGCGTTATGCAAAAAAGGTTAAAGCCAATAAGGGCTCGACTATCATGTCTTTGCAAGAGCAAGAAGTCATGCAGGAAGAGTTCGGTGACGATGAGCAAATTGCGGGTGGCGCTCCGCTGGCAGAAAAGAAATTGACCGGCCGTCAAAAGGGCGTTCTTATTGTCTTTGCTCTCACCTTTATCATTATGATTGCCAGTTTTATTCCGTGGGAATCGTTTGGTGTTGAAATCTTTAATGCGGGTGCGGTTACTGAAGAGGTTACCACCGCTGTTTCTGGTGAAGACATCTCTGCTGCTTGGACGGATTCCGAAGTGGGTGGCGAACTTGCCTTTACCGGTAATGTTCAGGCTAAGGTAACGACTGAAGAAGCTGTTTCTGATGGTTGGAGCGCTTTTTTGACCGGTATTCCGATGGGTCAATGGTACTTCGATGAAGCGTCTACGTGGTTTTTGCTGATGGCTATCGTCGTTGGTTTTGTCGGCGGCGTTTCCGAAAGCCGTTTCGTCAAGGCCTTCATCAACGGTACTGCCGACATGATGAGCGTCGTCATGATTATCGCATTGGCTCGTTCCATTACGGTATTGATGGGTGAAACCGGTCTCGATCAGTGGATCCTCACGAATGCGGCAAACTTCCTTTCTGGAGTATCTGCAATCATCTTCGCTCCGCTTTCCTACCTGCTCTACCTTGTTTTGAGTTTCTTGATTCCGTCTTCGTCGGGCATGGCAACGGTTTCCATGCCGATCATGGGTCCTTTGGCCAGCCAGCTTGGATTCTCGGTTGAGACAATGGTCATGATCTTTAGCGCTGGCAACGGTCTTATCAACCTCTTTGCACCGACCTGTGGTGCAATCATGGGTGGTCTTGCTATCGCTAAGATCGAATATACGACATGGTTGAAGTTCTCGATGAAGATTATCGTGACGATTGGCATCGTCAGCGTGGTTATTTTGACGGCGGCTATGCTGATCCTGTAATATACCCGCTTCAAAGAACTATTTCTCGCAAGCGCCTCCACCTGTGTGGGGGCGCTTGTTCTGTAAGCCCGTGGCGGCATGTTTTGATTTCTTGCAGGCATGATGGGGCTTTCGCACCCGCTTTTTGGTGGCCACGTAAGAAAGAAACGCTCGGTGTGTAGGGTAAATGTTCGGGCGAAAAAAATGCCCCGTCATTTCTGTCGGGGCATAAAAGGTAAGCAGATTGTTTCGTGAGATCCTGCTGGATAGCTAGCCTTCAACAATTTCGGCGGCAGCGGCGTTGGCCTGCACGGAGGCAACACCTTTCTTGCAGCTTTCCTTGGAGACGTAACCCTGAGAACCGATGATATTTTCCCCGTTGGCCGCAGTGAGACGGAAACGGAATTCGCCAGCATGATCGGAATAAACTTCATACTTCGGGTGTTTTTCGCTTGAACCTTCCACCGTTTGGTCTTCGACGGCAGCTATCGGGGCATTCTTTTTCACTGACTCAATGCCCTTTTTGCAGCTTTCTTTAGAGGTGTAGGCTTGAGAGATGGCGATAGTTTCGCCGTTGACCGCTGCCAAACGAAATGTAAATTTTCCTGTTTCGCTTTCGTGAATATGAAATTTTCCCATGGTGCGATTTCCTTTCGATTGACCCCCACGGCCTTATGGTAACCCCCACGGTTGCTGTAAAGTTTACTATATCGAAAGAGGAGCTGCTAGCTTATAGTTGTTTTTTCATCCAAATATGTTCAACGTGCTCATCGAGTTCTACGGGGCCGAATGCTTGGTATCCGAGTTTTTCGTAAAAAGGAGTGACGCGACACTGCGCATGGAGTTTCATGCAGTTTGCGCCTGCCGCCCGCGCGGTTTCTTCGGAAAAGGCGAGTATCGCGCTGCCGATGCCGCACGTTCGATATTCGGGCATAACCGCCAGGCGCCCGAATATGAAGGTGTTCGCGCTTTCGTCATCGGGAAAGATGCGTGAACAACCTATGCACACACCCTTGGTGTAAACGGTGATGTGATGGGCTTTGGTGGTGTCGATCGTGTCAAATTCGTCGCTAAAACCCTGCTCTTCGATAAAGACTTTCCTGCGGATCATAAAAGCATCATCTTGATTGCCAATGCGGTAGGTTGTATCCATGATTTCCTCTTCTGTGGAATGCGGCAGCTTGTGTCAATTTTACGCCAAAGCTTAAGGGGAAGCGCCGTGGTTGTCGAGGGGATTAAATCGGCAAAACTGGTGGTGGCGGGTAGGGGAGGCGCTGTAGTTGTAGCGCTGCTTGTGTGAGCAAAACGCGAACGATTCGGCCTCGGGGGATTTATTCGATGAAGCGTGTTAAAATCAAGAGCCAATATCGTCAAACGGATGAAAGAATGAGACATGCAGATTCGTGAACAACTGGAAAACCTGGTCAACGATGCGCTGAAAAACGCCATTGATAGTGGCAAGCTTGCCTTAGACGAGATGCCAGAAGCCGCCTTGGAACGCCCTCGTGACGAATCCAATGGCGATTGGGCTTCGACAGTTGCTTTGCGATGTGCGAAACAGGCGAAAATGAATCCGCGGCAGATCGCGGAAATCATCGTTGGTGAACTTCCCCAAAACGACCTGGTCGCTTCTACGGAAATTGCCGGTCCCGGCTTCATCAACCTGACGCTTTCCCCGGCAGTTTTTCAGGGCGTTGCGCGCATTGTGCGTACTGAAAAGGGTGATTTTGGCAAGGGTGAGATCCCGGCTGGTGAAAGCTTTGTCAACCTTGAATACGTTTCGGCTAATCCGACCGGCCCCATGCATGTGGGGCATGGCCGCTGGGCAACGCTCGGCGATGCTATGGCTCGCGTGATGCGCCATGCTGGCTATGACGTTTATGAAGAATTCTATATCAACGATCACGGCACCCAAATGGACATCTTCGGCACTTCGGTTGCAGTGCGTTATCTGCAGCTGCTGGGTCACGATGTTGCAATGCCGGAAAATTCTTACGGTGGCGGCTATGTGAAGGATATCGCTCAGGGCATCATAGATCGCGATGGCGACAAGTGGGCGGCGGTTGAAGAAGCTGAGCGCATGGCGGCATTCCGCGAACTTGCTTACCACGAAATGCTGCAAGATATGAAAGATACGCTTGCTGGTTTCGGTAATCATTTTGAGTGCTGGTTTTCGGAGCGGAGTCTTTATGTGGTTGGTCCCGATGGCACGAGTCCCGTCACCCGTTCGCTTGCCTCGATGGACGAAAAGGGCTATATCTACAAAAAAGAAGGCGCTGTGTGGTTTAAATCCACGGCCTTCGGCGACGAAAAAGATCGCGTATGCATCAAGGAAAATGGCGAGTACACCTACTTCATGAGCGACGTTGCCTATCATTACGACAAGCTTGAACGCGGATTCGATCACCTGATCAACATTTGGGGCGCCGATCATCACGGCTACGTGAAGCGCTGTGAAGCGATGCTTGAAGCCTGGGGTCGTCCCGGCGCTTTGGAAGTCGTGCTTGGTCAGCTGGTAAATCTGTATCGCGATGGCGAAGCTGTTCGCATGTCGAAGCGCACGGGCGAAATGGTCACCTTTAAGGAGCTGATTGAGGAGGTTGGTGTGGATGCGACGCGTTATCTTATGCTTTCTCGCTCAAGCGATCAGCCTATCGATTTCGATATTGAGGCTGCCAAGAAAAAAGATGCTTCCAACCCGGTCTACTATGTGCAGTATGCCCACGCTCGCATCTGTTCAATTTTGCGGAGGGTTGCACCGGAGGCATCGGTTGAAGCGGTTGCCGCTAACACGATGACGATGGATGAACTGTCTGCTCAGCTGATTCCGCTCGATACCGATCTTTCGCGCCTGGTGGAGCCGAGCGAGCTTGCGCTCATGCGCACTATGAGCGCGTTTGGGGAATTGGTTACCCAGGCCGCGCGCGATCGTGCCCCCTTCCGTTTGACCCACTATGCCCAGGATTTGGCGGGAACATTCCATCAGTTCTATACCACCTGCCATGTCATCGGTGAAGATGCTGAACTTCAGGCAGCGCGCCTGTATTTGCTCGATGCGAGCCGCATTGTGCTGGCGAAGTCGTTGGATCTTTTGGGAGTATCGGCTCCAACCGAAATGTAGCAACCTGACGGCGCGCCCTGGTGGGCATATAACCGTTCAGGCCTCTCGTCGCCCTCGCACGCGTACAAGGTACGCTTAGCTCGGTGCGACTCGGTCCTTCACGATTATCTGCACCGCCAGGGCGCGCCTGACTCTTACGTGCTCCCTTCAACTTGCGGCAGCGCGTG
>JAVVXN010000049.1:7608-10121 GCA_036651575.1 Raoultibacter sp.
TGCGGCAGCGCGTGTCCGGAGCTTCGCTCGGCCACGACGCGTACGTGCTCCCTTCAACCTGCGGCAGCGCGTGACGAGGCTTCGCCCGTCACGGCGCGGTGGGGATAACCTATACGCGGTCCTCGAGGTCGATCTGCATGAGGTAGACGTTTTCGCGGAGTTGTTTGGCGACGCTGCGGGAGAGTCGTTCGTTTTCGTACATATCCTGAATTTGTTCAAGCTCGAGACGCAACCCTTCCCGTTCGATATCGGAGGCTTTGTCGACCCGTCGGGTGATGGCGGTGATACTCGGACGGGCATTGTGGCTTTTGAGCGATGCGAGCATGCGCTCGTGTTCCCCTAAAAGAACACCGACATTTTCTGTGGCGAAATCGCTTCCGTTCATTTCTCTCCGCAGCATTTCGATGGCTTTTTCCTCTGAATCGATCTGGAGAACACGCAGGGCCTTTGTCTGCTCCGTCGTCTTGGCGCCGGGTATCTTATCGACCAGCATACGCCAACCGACCTGTAGGGTGACGTGAAGGTGCCTCAGGGCATTTTGAATGAGCCAGGTGTTGTCGTTTTTGTGGGTCAAGAGGTTTTGCACCCGCGCAAGGTGCTGGATATACTTATATCCGATAACGGGATCAACCGTGTCGTCCTCAACGCGCTGCAATACGTAATCTTGCTGTTGGCGCAAAAGCTTGATGCGCAGTTCCCGATGGGGTTCGGCTTCTAAGTCGTTGTGATTTTGTATTCGCGCGATCCGTTCGTTGTAGGAGCGGACCACCGCTCGCGTTGCGACGCGGCACGAGTCGGTTTGTCGTGCGGTCAACTCTTCGACCACGTTGCGCAGTATGTCGATATGGACCTGCGCAACCGCCTCGGCGATCTCTTTGTTTTCTTTCTTTTTTGGTGCCAAAACAGGTACGGCAAAGTTGGCAAGCAGCAGCGTGAGTAAAATCACCCCCGATGCAAGAAAGATAATGAGGTTACGTTGCGGAAAATCAACGTCGGGAGAAATTGCGAAGGGGATAGTAAACGCAATCGAAAGGGTAATGGCTCCTTTGGGGCCTGCAAGGGTGGTGACAAGGGCTGATCGTAAGGAGGCTCGGGTAAAGGGGTGCCGCTTTTTGGTTGCGCGATCTTTTTGTAACCGGTCGGTCAGAAGAATCCAGACGAAGCGTATGAGTTCGAGAAGCAGGGTCAGCAAGATCACATACCCGATCAGTTCGAGGTTATGGATCTCGACGGTATCCCAGCTCGATTGCATGGCGCGGGGAAGCTGTATTCCCAGAAGTACGAAAACGATGCCGTTGAGGGTGAAGGAAAGCACTCGCCATACGCTTGAGGAAACAATGTTGAGGCGCGAAGCGGAAGGGCCCATAGTGCGCGGTGCGAACATGCCCATCAAACCCGTTGCAACAACGGCGAGAATACCGCTCACGTGGAGACTTTCGGCGGCAAGAAAAACGATGAACGGCGTAAAGACTTCAAATAACACGTGGAATGTGGTGTTTTCCAATCCCCATGAGCGTACTTTTTTCAGAATAAAATTTCCCACAAAACCCATAGCGATACCGAGGACAATGCCGCCAAAGAAGCTGCCCATAAATGTGATTCCTGCATCGGCAAGCGAAAACGTGCCCGTGACAACAGCGCCGATGGCAAACTGAAAAGAAACAACACCCGATGCGTCATTGATGAGGGACTCGCCGGACAGAATAGTTTTCTGGCGACCGGTCAAATCTGCTTCTTCGGAGAGCGCGGAAACGGCAACCGCATCGGTGGGTCCGAGCGCAGCACCGAGAGCAAAGGCTGCGGCGAGGGGAATTGAGGGAATCAACCAATTGATAGAAAAACCGACGATCAGTACCGTGGCGACGACCAGTCCGAGTGCCAAGGAGAAAATGGGTCCCTTGTTTTTCCAGAGTGCCGTCTTGTCGGCATGGCGGGATTCGTCGAAGAGGAGGGGGGCAATGAAGAGGACGAGGAATAATTCCGGGTCGACCGATACGCTGATGGGTGAGACGGCGAAAAGGGCGATCAGCAGTCCCAAGCCGATTTGAATGAGGGGGGAAGAGACTTTCGGTACAAGCTGCGAAATGATGGAAGATAAAAGAACTGCAGCAAGAAGCAGCAAAATGAGCTCGAATGCTTGCAAGGGGGATTCTCCTTATCTCGCGGTGGTTGTGGTGTGCGTAAAAGGTGCGATAAAAGAAGCGAGGATGCCCCGGGCATTTTAACGCAATCGGTTTTTCTATTTTACCCTGCCTTTTTGCTCGCTTTGCAAATTGAGGGAAACATACATACCCCGCGTGATGTTTGGTGTTTCAGCCATGCAGAAACGGTGTAAGGCATCTTTTCTGCAGGGAATGATTTTAAAGAAAAATGCTTTTGATCTGCTGATATGCTATTCCGTAAGCAAATGTGCGATAAATGAAGAAGACTTTTTGGATAAAGGCCTTGCGCCCCCTCTCCAAAACCCCTATAATTCTCGCTTGCGTCTCGGTGGGTATAGTTCAGTTGGATAG
>JAVVXN010000050.1:0-10108 GCA_036651575.1 Raoultibacter sp.
ACGAGCGAAACGTCAAAAGGCCGCACGCCCAAAAAAAAGCGAGCCCCACCTGATGTAAACGCGTCGTTTTCGCAAGCGCAAAAAAACCGCGCGCAGCGCCTATGTCTTTTTGCTCCCTCAAGCACTCTCCCCATTAAGTCTTATAAATACGTATTCTACCAGGACATATATAAAATTCATCAGAAACTAATGAAGGGTCTCAAGCCCACCTGTTCTATCTTATTCCTTACGAGAAGGGGGAAGATATGAAACATGCCGAAGCGGTTGTTTGTGCAGCGACACTTTTTTCGCGGCTCGACGAAACCGCCTACACATCCATCACCGACGATGCTTTTTGGAACGAGATCCTCACCGTCTGCCGCTCCGAAGCGTACCGCAATGATTACGAATCCGCAACCGAGAAGCACACGATGGCGACGACGTCAGCCGACCGGGACCAGCATTACGCGCAACTTACAAAGCCTCCGTCATATTGCGAATACCGTCAGTTTGCCAACCGCATCCTCACGCCCGGAATACCCGGACACGTGGCGCCGATCGAATCGCTCTACGTGCCCTGGACCGAAATGCCCGGTTCAGAAATCGGCAACGACACCGGGCGCTACCTCAGTGATCGAGCGCTTCACATCATGGCTTTGTGCGATCAGCTGGCCATCGAAATACCACCCACGCTCCGCGATACGCCCGATCACCTCACCTTGCTGTGTGAGCTGTGGGCTTTTCTCGACGAACACGCTCCCGCCTGCGATGCTCGGGCATTTGCCCACGACCACGGAGCGTGGCTGCCGGCATACCGCGCCGCTCTTGGCTCACGTTTCGACAACATTCCCGACGAAGCGCTCAAAAAAACCCTCGGGTTCTACCAAGATCTGATCGATCTTGTGATGCAGATGATGCAACCACACAACGAGAAAGGAGAACAGCGTGAAGCCCTCTAACACAACGCTCTCAAGAAGGGGCTTTCTCAAGATTGGCGCCACCAGTGCCGTCTTGGCCTCCGCTGGAACACTACAACTGAACAGCTGGCAAACAAAGGAGGCCTACGCCACGGCGAACATGATCGAGCGACACCCCTCGCTTTGCAACGGCTGCTCGAACAAATGCGGCCTGTGGGCAAACACCCGCGGTGGTCGCATCTGGACGGTCGAAGGGCAGGAAGAACATCCCTACTCCAAGGGGACCATATGCGCACGCGGACACGGCTTCGCGCAGCTGACCTACGGCGACCAACGCCTCACCCAGCCTTTGAAGCGCACCGAATCAGGAGACTACGAGCCCATAAGCTGGGATACGGCTTTTTCGGAAATAGGCGAACGCCTCAAGGGTATCCTGGGCAAATACGGCCCCGACGCTTTCGCATTCATCCAAGATCCCCGTCCCAGCGGTGCTTATTACGCAAGCCGCTTCACGACCGCCTTAGGATCGCCGAATATCTACACGCATGGCGCTGCCTGCAATCTTTCGAAAGAAAGTGGCCATCTTCACACGCTCGGCGGCAGCTTCAGCGCCGATGTCGCCAACACGAAAATGCTCATGTTCATCGGCCGCAGCTATGCCGACGGCATTCGACCCAGCGCCGTCAACGGACTGGTCAACCTTTCCAAATCGCGCAAAGCCAAAATCGTCATGGTTGATCCGCGCTACAACAGCTCGGCAAAATTTGCCGACCAGTGGCTGCCCATCATCCCCGGCACCGATCTTGCCTTCATACTTGCCCTGTGCAATGTGCTGATCACCGAAGATCTCTACCATCACGATTTCGTTGCTACCTACGTACAGGGCTTTGATGAATTCAAGGCTGAAGTGGCCACGTACACCCCCGCCTGGGCTGAAAAAATCTGCGACATCAAGGCCGACACCATCACCACCCTCGCCCGCGAAATGGCTGCCGCCGCCCCCGCCGCCGTCGTAGAACCCTCATGGAGAGCTGCGTTTGGCTGCGCGCACAAAAACTCGTTTGAGACGGCGCGAGCCGTTGCCGCATGCAACGCGCTGCTCGGCAATTACGGGCAAAAGGGCGGGGCTCTTCTCACCTCCTCGCCCAAAGCAGGAGCACTCGATGGGGCAAAATTTCCCGCAGTTCCCAAACCGAAGAGCAAAAAGGTTGGCGCGACAGACTATCCTTTGGCGGTGCCGGGCATGGGCACAAACCTTGCCGTATTAAAAGCTGCCCTTGCGGGAAATATGCACGCGGTATTTTTCTACAACTCAAACGCCGCAAAGGGATACTCACAACCAAAAGCCTGGTCTGAAGGACTTTCCAAGGTCGACCTCGTCGTTGCGATCGACATTCAAATGTCTGAAACCGCCATGCAGGCCGATTATGTTCTTCCCGAATGCAGCTATCTTGAGCGTTTCGAACTTCCTGAATTCTTGGGCGGAAAAACCCACAGTGTCGCCCTTCGATCGCAGGCCGTTGAAAAAATCCACCCCGAAACAAAACCGTTCGACGAAATCATCGTCGGCTTGGCAAAAGCCTGCGGCATCGAGCAATACTTCCCGTTCACGGTCGAAGAACTCGCAGAAGCCCAGCTTGCCACCGTCGGAGTTTCCCTTTCCGATCTCAAAGAACAGGGGCTCATCAAATTGCCCGATCCCGGTTTTCAGTACGGCGTCGTTCCGAAATTCAAAACACCCTCGGGGAAAATCGAGCTGAACAGCGATGTCGTTGCCGCCGCCGGACTCAACGGCGTTATTTCCTACATAGAGCGCAAGGCCAAGCCGGCTCAAGACGAGTTTTACTTCGTCGGCGGAAAGCAGGCGATCCACTGCCACACCATGTCAACAAACATCGAGTCGCTCATGTCGGTATCTAAACTCTACCACCTCGAACGACTCTGGATGAACGCCTCAGATGCTGCCAAGCAAAACATTCTCGAAGGCGACACCGTTGAAATAGCTTCCAGCGAACACACCGACCACATTACCGTACACGTCACCGAATGCTTGCGCCCCGGAGTCGTCTATGTGCCCACGCATTACGGCGGCAGTTCGCCCTATCTCACCCACGGGTACGGATACGGCATCTGCATGCCCGACTTCGTCCCCTTCGATATGGAGCCCGGTACGGGCGCCACGATGAGCCAGGAGACCACGGTTAAAATTAGGAAGGTGAACGCATAATGACTCGCTACGGAATGCTCATCGACACGACGCGCTGCGTCGGCTGTTATGCTTGCCGCATCGCCTGTCAGATGAAAAACGATCTTGCTCCTACCGAAAGCTTCATCCGTTTCGAGCACCTCGAAGAAGGAAACTACCCCACCGTGCATACCGAAGTGGTGCCCCTGCAATGCATGCACTGCGACGATGCTCCCTGCCAAAAGGTCTGTCCCACTCACGCCACCTACACCACCGACAGCGGCGTAGTCTTGGTGGACGAAGAAAAATGCATTGGCTGCAAGTACTGCATGGCCGCCTGCCCCTTCCAGGCCCGCATCGTCAAAAAAGAATCGGGGGTCGTGGAAAAGTGCCGCTTCTGCTGGGACGAAAAAACCCCGGGTGATCCTCCCGCCTGCGTTAAAACATGCATTACCCACGCGCGTATCTTCGGCGATATCGATGACCCCACCTCCGATATTGCGCAGGCGATAGCGCACCGCAATGCCCAGCCACTCGCCGGGAATCTTACTCAAGCCAAACTCTTTTATGTGAGGTGATAACGATGGTATGGGGTCCTTTGATCGCATGGTATTTGTTTCTTGCAGGTGCCGCAGCCGGTACGTTTTTGACTGCAGCTTTTGTTGAAGCAAAATATCCTGATAACAAAACCTTACGTCTTGCCGGACGTATCCTTGCTCCGATTCTACTCGGCCTCGGATTGCTGCTGCTGATATTCGATGCCGAAGCGGGGCTGCACAATCCGTTACGGTTTTTCGCACTCGTGATGAATCCGGGTTCCGTGATGACGCTGGGCGTTTACGTCATCTGCATCTTCATGCCCGTAAGCATCGTCGCCGCCGCCTTGGAGATCATGAAAAAGCGCGTTCCGAAATGGCTGACCTGGATCGGCGTTGTGTTCGCTTTCGGTGTTGCCGCCTACACCGGCTTTTTACTGGGCGTCGTACAGGCTTTTCCCCTCTGGAACAACGCTGCCCTACCCATTTTATTTGTCGCTTCGGCCCTGTCTGCCGGTTTGGCAGCAACCTCGCTCGTGGGACTTTTATTCGACCGAGCGAACTTTGAACAGATGTGGCTGATCAAAAAAAGCCACGTCGTGCTCGTCAGCATTGAGGCCGTTATGCTTGCCATCATGCTGATCATCGTCGCATCGGCGGGTAACGCAGCCACCGATTCGGTTATCAATATCGTAGCCGGAGCCTATGCGCCCCCGTTCTGGATCGGCATCGTCGTGTTCGGCTTGGCGCTCCCCTTCTGCATCGAGGGATATCCGGTCTTCATCACGAAGCGGATCGAAACCGGAACAGCAACGCTCATACTCAGCGTGATCGGCGAGGTCGGCGTGCTCGTCGGCGGCTTCCTGCTGCGCTACGTCATCATCATGGCAGCACTTCCCTTCGCTTTATTCTAAGCCCCTCCCTCGCACAGGGACCGCATAGCTGCTTGCCATGCGGTCCCTGTCAATTAAAAAAGAGGTTCTTTAGCGTGAAAACGTCAATTGTTCCAGCTTGTCGAACACGACGTCTTTGCGCGAGAGGAAATCCCAGGGATCGAAAATCTTATCGAGCGTTTCCGGGGAAAGGTTCGCTTCGGAATCGGCCTCGAGGCGTTCGCGATACGTGGGACCCGCAACGGCGTTCTGGATGTCTTCCCAAACGCTCATCGCGTTGCGCTGCACGATGACGTAGGCATCTTCACGCGAAATTCCCGTATCGACCAAGGCGAGCAGCACCTTCGAGGAAAAGATCAGACCGCGGCAGCGGTTGAGATTGGCCTCCATCTTGGCGGGGTAGGTCTGCAACCCGTCAAGCATCCACTGCATTTTGCCGAACATATAATCAAGCGTGATGAAGCTATCGGCAAGCGCCACGCGCTCGGCACCGGAATGCGAGATGTCGCGCTCAAACCACAGCGCCACATCGTCGAGTCCCACCTGGGCGTTCGACTTCACGACGCGTGCCAGACCGCAGACGCGTTCGGCCGTGATGGGATTGCGCTTGTGCGGCATGGCCGAAGAACCCTTCTGCCCCTTGGCAAACGGCTCCTCCGCTTCGATGACGTCGGACTGCTGCAGCAGTCGCACCTGCAGCGCAATCGACTCCAGCGTGGCAGCACAGACCGCCAGGGCGGTAAAGACCTGCGCGTGACGATCGCGCCCGAGCACCTGCGTCGAAAGCGGATCAGGGGTAAGCCCCAGCTTTTCACACACGTAGCTTTCAATAAAGGGGTCGATGCTGGAATACGTGCCCACCGCACCCGAAATGGCCCCGGTTGCAGCGACGTCGCGCGCCTGCTCGAGGCGCGTCTGCGCCCGCTTGAGCGCCCAGGCCCACGAACCGAACTTCATGCCGAACGTCATCGGCTCGGCGTGGATACCGTGCGTGCGGCCCACGCAGAGCGTATTTTGAAACTCAAAAGCGCGGCGGCGACACGTTTCACCCAGCTGCGCCACATCGGCTAAAATGAGGTCGATGGCCTGGGTTATCTGATAGCTGAGCGCGGTATCGCCCAAGTCAGACGACGTCATGCCGTAATGCACCCAACGCGACGGAGGCTCTTGACCCTCGGGCACGTCGGCATCGATGAATTCCGCCATGCTGGTGGTAAACGCGATCACGTCGTGGTTCGTCACCTTTTCGATTTCATCGATACGCTCAACCGTGAAACCCGCGTGATCGCGGATCCACTGCGCTTCCTCGCGCGTAATACCCGATTTTCCCAATTCGGCCTGAGCCTCGCAGGCAAGCACTTCAATTTCCTGCCAGATCGAGAACTTGTTGTGCATTTCCCAGATGGCGCCCATTGCGGGGCGGGTGTAGCGACTGATCATCTGATTCCTCTCTTACGTATCCTTATTTGATTACACCGGTTACTTATAGTCCGCGAAAAACTGCGCGCACGCTATCGAGGATATCGGAATCGCTTGCGACGATTGCGGTATCACCCGGCATCATTTTTGTTTCGGAGCCGACGACCTCGACGTCGTCTTTCGTTGAAATCGCCACGAGCATAGCACCTTCGACCATGGGAACTTCTCGAGCAAGCATGCCTTCTTCGTTGCTATGGAAGCGCATGCGCGGCACTTTGATTTCCGACAAAGCCACGTTGCCGTGCGTCAAAGACGAAACGACGCTGATGCTGCCCAGCATGGCCTCTTCCTCGATCAGCTTGGCGATCAACGTGGTCGACGACACGCACTCAATGCCGACTTCGCGGAAAATGCGCAGGTTTTTGGGGCTGTTGACCCGCGCGATGCAACGGGGAACGTTGAAGACGCGCTGTGCGATTTCACACGACACGAGGTTGTCGTCATCCTGGCCCGTCGTGGCCACGAACACATCGGCCTTGCGGATCCCCGCATCCTCCTGGAAACGCGAGTTGCAGCCATCGCCACAGATGACCATATAGCGGCCACCCAGCTCAACGGAGAGACGATCTGCAGTGACGACATCCTCTTCGATAACCGCCACATCGTTATCGCTTGCCAAAAGCGTGCTCGCAAGGTATTCCCCGATCTTGCCACCGCCCGCAATCACGATATACATAGAAACGCCCCCTAATCCTGCATATATTTCGCGAATGACGTGATGAGATCGTGCCGCACACAGGCAAGCACCGAATCCCCGTGATACAAAATGCTGTCGCTGGTGGGAATCGAACTCGCAGAACCATCGGCGCGCTCAAACGCCGCAATGCGAATATCATGCGTACGTTCAAGATCGGCGACACGAACCGTTTTTTTCTCGATTGCGTTGAGGTTGAGGGAAAAACGCAGCACTTCGAATTCACCAAACGAGTCAAGGTGACTGCCGTGCCCCGCCATGATTTTCGAGAACACGTCTTCGGCAACGAGGGAAGTGCCACACACATAGTCAAGACCCAGCTGCATATAGGCGCGTTCATGACCGGGATTGTACAGGCGCGCGATCACGTGCGGCACGCCAAAAAGCCGACTGGCAACTTCGGCAACCATCAGATTCGTGTTGTCGAGTTGCGTGACTGCGGCCACGACGTCGCATTCTTCAACGCCGGCTTTTATCAGCGTTTCCTCATCAAAACCAACACCCTGCAGCGTTGAGCCATTAAAATCCCGGCCCAAATTAACAAACGCCTCAGGGCGGCGATCGATAACGCATACATTGCTGTCGTTTTCGGAAAGCATGCTTGCCAGCTGCGAACCAACCCGCCCGCATCCAACGACGATAACATTACTCATGGGAGTCCTTTCTCACATGCAAAGGAGTATAGCGCAAGCGGGAATAAGAGCGCGGGACGCAGCCGAGTCCGGACAACAAATGCGAATGCAGCCACCGGGCGATGTTTGCTACAGGAAGCGGTACGAAACCACCCGAACGCCCCATTCATCCCACGTGGCAAAGCCGAACGCCTTCCACACACCCGCGGCAAGATCGAGCGTGCGCCCATACTTCTCAAACCCGCCCGTATCGGTAACCGTAGCGACAACGATCTTGTCGTCATACACGATTTCAACAGCTGAACCAAGCAGGTGCGCCTGGGATTCGGGAACGGCAACGGTAACGCTTTGCGAAGTGAGGGTGACGCCGGAAGCGGTTGCGTCCCAACCTTGATTCGTATCGAGATCATAGGCCGAAGCAAGTCCTGACTTCCAGCCAAAACCCGTCGTATCAGGCGGGAGATGAGGGGCGGCGTGAGGCGGCGTGAGGGTGCCGATTTGGGCTGCTCGAGCAAGCGTTTCAGCGTTGCCTTCATCAACGGCAGCCAGCGCGACCACCGGATCAGGATCCTTCACCGCAATCGTGCGCGTCGTGGGATGTTTCAAGGCATCCGCCGATGAAGATTTATCGGAGATCGTTGTCTCGGAGACGATTTTCGAACTGGGGGTTTCACCACTTTGAATGGTTTGCGTGCTTTGATCCTGTCCAAGCCCGAGCGTATCGGTTGACATCGAACCAGAACCCTGAGCGGAACCGAGCGCGACGAAGGACGCAGCGCACACGACCGCCATGATAATAATGGTTGCCTTAAGCACAACAAAGCGCGATGCCTTTTTCACGGTTCTTTTTAAAGCCACGATACCTCCACCGCACGCAGCGGCTGTCCTCTTTTAAGATATGCAGTTGAGTTTGATTTAAGTGGATGCACTGCAAAAAGCGTTGATATGTCTTCTGGTAAGGACGAATTATAACGCGAAAGCCCGAAAAAGGCCATCATCGCCAGAAATACCCTTAGATACGAGGCATGAAAAGGGCGGCGAGCGCATACGCCAACAGGCAAAACCACGGCGAAGCAAAAAACAAGATCACCATGACGACGCGCACGATCGTGACGTCGATGCCGATAAAATGCGCAAGGCCGCCACAGACTCCCGCAAAGCGTTTGTCGAGCGAACTGCGGCCCAACGGAGGGTTGACGTGCCCCGAAAGCGTTCCCTCTAATTTTCCCGTTTTACCCGCCCAGAGCAGATAGGCACCCACGGCAACGAGGGCAATCGGCCAGGCATAATCAAAGAAAATCTCGACGGTCTGGCGAAGCGACACCCACCAGGAATCACCAAAGCCCCTGATGGCCATGCGCCAAACGCCGAAGATAACGAAGCCAGACCCAACGACAATACCCAATTGGGCGCTTTTCGAATAGTGTGAGAATTTTCCCTTCATATCATCACATCCAGGGATTCGCGATAACAAAATGAGAAAAAGGAAACTGAACCGCAATATATTCCGTCAGCCCCGGCTCGGCAAACCAGATCAAACCAACGGCGCAAAAAGCCACAAAAACACTTCCTGCCAACAGGGTAAACGCCGGTGACTTCAGGGCGGAAGCCAAGACAAAAAATCCGGTCATAATCATCAGAAGCGGCCACAGAGCATCAAGCATCGAATATATGCTGCCAAAACTCACTATCCCCAGTGAAATAAGCAAGGCCACAACGCCGCATGAAAACAAAATCAACCCCGCGGTAAACTGGGAAACGCGAGATTTCTTTTTGCCGGGAATCACCATATAGGCGATGCCGACGATGATGGGCAACAAGGGCCAAAAACGCCAACCGGTCACACCCTCGACGGCGTTACCCAGCAGCGCGGCCAAACCGAAGAAGAGCAAAAAAAACCCAAACCACAACATGATGCGAGCCGAATCTCTTGAAGAAGCCTGTTCCGCCGGCCGCTCAACCACCGGTGCCGCGGGAGGCACGCATGAAAAGGCAGCATAGTTTTGCGGAGGAACTGGCGGGATATGCCCCGTCCCGACCGAAACATTTTTCCCTGCATCGGAAAATCCCGAAACTCCCCCTTCGGAAAAAACCGAAGAACAGGGCTGTTGCGTGACGCACGGAGGAGCAACCACCCCATACGTTTCCGAGTGCACCGATTCTGGAGCGACATCAACCGGTGCAGGCTCCTGCGCTTCCTGGGGTAAAATAATCCACATCACAACGTAGAAAATTCCACCAAACCCGCTGGTAACAAGCGTCGCAACAACCATCACGATACGAATCAAAACAGGGTCGATGGAAAAATAGTCAGAAAGACCCGCACAGACACCGCCGATCAGGCCATCGCGAGAACGATAGAGTGCTTTGTCGTTATACACGATACCTCCTCGGTTGCAGCTGTCATAAAGCGACCGAGAATATCACCGGTCGTTGCCTAGCCGGAATCACTTTCGTGCTTCCGGCCCCTTTTGGTCTGCTCTTCAGGAACCTCCGGTTCGACGACCGGCTGTTCCAAGCGTTTGACCCGAATCACCGAAATACGGCGACGGCGCATGCTCTTAATGGTGAAGCGGTAACCTTTGACCTCGCACATATCCCCCACCTGGGGGACGTAACTGATGGTGTCGAGCAGCCAGCCGGCAATAGTTTCGTAATCGTCAGATTCTTCAACCGGCCACCCAAAATCCGCCGCATCTTCACACGGCAGGCTTCCGTCTGCCAACCATTCATCCTCGGAAAGAGGGGTGACGTACTTGTCTTCGAGATCGGTTTCGTCAACGATTTCACCCA
>JAVVXN010000051.1:0-9494 GCA_036651575.1 Raoultibacter sp.
ACGTGACGGGCAACTATCAAGGCATCACGGTTGTTCCGGCTACGCTCATCGTCACGCCGGTAACGCTCACTATCGCTGCCAACAACACCGGCAAGATCTACGGTGCTATCGATCCCGCCCTGACGGCTGTCGTCAGCGGTATGGTGGCAGGTGAAACCTTTACGGGCTCCTATAACGTCTCCCGTGCGCCGGGTGAAAATGCCGGCAGCTATGTCATCGCGGTGAACAACGCGGTATTCGACAATCCAAACTATACGGTCACAGTCGTTTCGGGTACGTTTGTCATCACGGCCGCCGATGCCGTCTCGGTTATCGTGTCGGGCGCCACCAAGCCCTACGATGGCACGCCGCTTGTCCCGAGTGCGAACACCGCGATCGGCTTGAGGGCTGGCGACACCATCGCACACCTCGACTACACCGGCACCCTGACCGATGTCGGCACGACTGCCGCTTCCGCTGAAAACATCAAGATCAACGATGCTGCCGGAAACGACGTGACGGGCAACTATCAAGGCATCACGGTTGTTCCGGCTACGCTCATCGTCACCCCCGCATCGGCAACTATTACCGTCGCCGATGCGACCAAGGTTGCCGGTGCGGCCGATCCCGCCTTTGCCGGCGTGGTCGCCGGGTTGGTCAAGTCGGGTGATTTGGGTGCTATCACCTATAGCCGCACCAACACCGATGTCAACGCACCGGGCGTGTACACGGGGGTCTTGACGGCTGTCTATACAGCCAACAAAAACTATACGGTCACAGTCGTTTCGGGTACGTTTGTCATCACGGCCGCTCCGGTTGTTCCCGCAACGCCCGATCCGACGCCACCAAAAACACCTCCGATCCCAACTTCGGAAACACCTCCGACTTCAACTCCGGAAACACCTCCAACTTCAACTCCGGAAACACCTCCAACTCCGGGCACGCCCCCGGCAAATGATCTGTTGGCACCTATTGTCACCCCGATTGTCGAAGTGCTGCAAGATGTTGCCGAAGCCGTTATCGGTGACAGCGCGAGTCCGTTGGCCCCAGAGCAGTCGCGTGAAGCGGAAATTGGCGACAATGAAACGCCGCTTGCCGATCATGCGTGGTGCTGGGTTCACTGGTATATTTTGCTCGGTATCGCGGTGACGTTTGTTTACTCCGCTTGCACAATCCTGCATCGTGGCTTGTTCTCGCGCAGATTGAAGAAGTATGAAGACGATATTACCGGAGGTGGTGACCCCGCTTTTGGTGGGGCGGTTGCTTCCGGCAGCCGGCCCTCGATGACGAGCATGGCCCAAAACGCCTCGGCAACAACGCCGGCCGCTTCGGCCTTGGACGAATAGGGAAGGGAGACGATCATGAAAAAGAACAACATCATTATTTTTACCCTGCTTGCTCTCCTGTCGGCATTCTTTTTATGGTTGTGGTATTACCTGGGATTGAATGCGATTGACGAACCGCTCGACCTGGTTCTTTCCGTCGTTTGGTGGATCGCCGCCGCCGTGGCCATCGTTGTCATCGCGAAGATGGAACGCACGCGCCGCCGCCGGGTGCGCACGGTGTATGTCGGAGAGGGCGCGGTGTTTAATAGCGAAATCGGCCTGATGTTTCTTGACGGTACCATCCCGGTGGAACAGGCCATAGTTTCGATTCTTGACAGCCTGAAATACGGGTTTGCGCGGAAAGATTTTCCTGATAAGGAGGATTTCGAGGTCACGTATTTTGTCCGCACAAAAAAATACGATGCGGCCGAAAAAGAAGATGAAACCGCCGCATCCGAAGCCACTTCCGAAGCAAAGATGGCTTCGGCAAATGCTGCCGGGGCCGATGGGTACCGCTTCGGAGCGAAGACGTGGGAAGGCGATGTCTACGTTGTTCAAACGCACGAGGAACAAGACTTTGACACTCCCGAAAAGCTGACGTGTATCGTGGCATCGCTTGAAAGAAGTGTTTTCTAAAAAGACCGCTCACGGCAATAACAAAACCGCCTTCCGGCAATCAGCGGGAAGGCGGTTTTGTTACAAAGACGCTTTCGGCTGATGCCAAGCTTAGCGTTTGTCCATGGAGTCGATGGGCGGGGTATCCCAATCGTCGCCGATCAGGCGCGGATCCATCTTGTCTTCGTCGCCACCCGCTTCTTTTAAGCGCGCGAAGTAATCCTTCGTTTCTTTTACCACAACGCCTGAAAGCGCAATCAGGGCGATCATGTTCGGAATGGCCATCAGTCCGTTGAAGATGTCGGCGATGGTCCATACGGCAGCTACGGTCATGTAGGGCCCGATGAACACAGCAGCGATGTAGAGCCAGCGATACACCATGACGCTCTTCATGTTGCCGTTGCTAAAATATTCGAGGCAGCGCTCGCCGTAGTAGTCCCAGCCCAAGATAGTGGTGAAGCCGAACAGTACCAAGCAGGCCATCAAGATAAACGACACGATGTCGGAGGGGATAAAGGGCAGCCCCGCTTGGAATGCTGCGGTGGTAACGGCGGAACCTTCCAGTCCGGGAATCAGATACGCCCCGGTCATGACCAGTGCCAGGCCGGTCATCGAGCACACGACGATGGTGTCCAAAAACGTGCCGGTCATGGAAACGAGACCCTGACGAACCGGTTCTTTTGTCTGGGCGGCAGCAGCGGCGATGGGGGCAGAACCCAAACCTGCTTCGTTTGAAAAGATGCCGCGTGCGATACCTTTTTGCATAGCGATCATAAGAGCACCTAAGGCGCCGCCCGCAACAGCTTGCAGGCCAAAGGCACTTTGAAAGATAGTGACGAAAGCCCCGGGCAGCTTGTCGATGTTGGCGACGATCAAGATAACCGAGAAGCCGACGTAGAGCACAACCATCAGGGGGATGATGCGCTCTGAAACGCTTGCGATGCGCTTGAGCCCGCCGATAACCACCAACCCAACCGTGACGGCAAGCACTAAGCTGCCGATGATGGTGGCGATGGAGTAATCCATGCCCAAGATGTTGACCATGGCTGCTTTGTTGGGGTCAAAGAATCCGGTGATGGCACCCGAAATGGAATTGACCTGAGTAAACGTACCGATGCCGAACAGGCCGACGCACATGCCGAAGAAGGCAAAAAGCTTTGCGAGCCAGCGCCACTTTATGCCCATGCCGCGTTCTATATAATAGAAAGGACCGCCCAAAACGTGGCCGGTTTCCTTATTGAGACTGCGATACTTTACGGCAAGCAAGCCTTCGGAATATTTTGTTGCCATGCCGAACAGCGCTGCAAGCCACATCCAGAACAGAGCGCCCGGGCCGCCGGCACAAACCGCCGTTGCGACACCGACGATGTTGCCGGTACCGATGGTGGCCGAAAGTGCGGTGCACAGTGCGGCAAAGCTGGTCACTTCGCCGGTGCCATCCTTTTCGTTTTTAAGCATGTAGCGCAAGGCGCGGGGGAGCTGATGAAACTGCATGCCGCGTAAACGCACGGTCAGCAAGATGCCGCCGCACAAAATGAGAGCGATAAGCGGGATACCCCAGATAAAGTCATCAATCGTTACTAAAAATGAATTGATGGTGTTGAAAAACGATTCCACGGATGCAACCTTTCTTTTTAACGCTTCGTTGACCACTTATCCCTTAAACAGAAAGCAATCCGATGCAATTTAGCACGCTAGTGCGTTGATACAAACGACTATTGTACTGCTAATGCGGGAATGTGGTGATATTTTTCTGTGATTTTCGGGTTTATGGCAAAGCATGTTGCGTTGGGGCGGAAAAGTATCTGTTCGATTGGCGCGATGCATTTGCTTTTGATACCCTGGTTTTAGAAGCTATCGGCAAGCGGTAATGGTAGAATAACCCCGCACAGAAAATGCCTCCGTAGCTCAGGGGATAGAGCAATGGTTTCCTAAACCATGTGCCGGCCGTTCGAATCGGCTCGGGGGCACCACCAACAATAAAGGTTGACTCGTACTCATGGGGTCAACCTTTTTTATGTGTAAAGCGTCTTGATGGGCCGCTTAAGCGGTTTGCTTGGGCGGATATTCCAAAAGCTCATCAAGGGTGATAAAGCGATATCCCTGCGCTTTGAGTTTTGGCAACGCGATCTTGAGCGCTTCAACCGTTTGGCTGCGGTCTCCGCCGCCGTCGTGGCAAAGGATGACATCACCGGGTGAAACGTTGGTGAGCGCGTTTGCTATCGTTTCAGCTCCCGGTTTTTTCCAGTCGCCCGAATCGATGTTCCAACCGATTTCGGCCGTGATCAAGGATTCGACATTTTGCCACACGGAAAGCGGGAAGTTGCCACCGGGAGCACGGAAAACCTTACTTGCTTCTTTCCCCGTGGCGGCACTGATAGCATCTTGTCCCTTCTGTACTTCAGCACGCTGTTCTTCGGCGGACATAAGGCCCATATTGACGCCCTGCCCCGATCCGCGGGCGTGGTCAAACGAATGGGTGCATACTTGATGGCCTTCGTCTGCTTCGCGCTTGAGCAGGGCGATGCCGCTATCAACCGTTCGTTCGCCCAAGGTGAAAAAGGTTGCTTTGGCATCGTTTTGCTTCAGCGTGTCCAAGATGTTTTCGGTCGATCCCGGCCAGGGGCCATCGTCGAAGGTGAGGCAGACGACTTTATCGCCCTGGGTATCGACTGCATATTTTTCGTAGACGCGTGGCTGCACTTCCGTCGTATCTTTTGTCACGGTTTTGCCGGAAATCTTGCCCGTCATGGTGGAGCGAACGCCTTCTTGACCCTGTTGGGTAACTTGATGGATGGCCCCGGTGCCCCGCTCGATCGCTTCGAAGGGAATGGTGACGTTGGCGCTATCGGCATCTTCGGTCGTGTCGGTTCCATCTGTTATTTCGACAGAATCGTTCGGGGAAAGTCGGGCGTTGTTGTCAGAGACCGCTTCCCCGTTGACGGTTGCGGAAAATGAATTGCCCTTGCCTTCGCCCAGCATCGACCCGTCGACGGCAAGCAGGTTGCCCGATTGGGGGGTGACGAAGCCCTTTTCAATAATGGTCGTGATATTTTTCTTTCCATCGAGCTGATGCTCGGTCCCATTGACGTTTACCGTAATGGGTTGTGCTTGCGTAAAGCCCCAGATACCAAACGTGCACGCGGCAAGGACAACCACGACAACGAGGGGGGCAATAAAGCGGCCGCGTTTTTTTTGAGGCGTGTGGCTCCGGTAGCGATCGTGGTCGAAATAGCGATCGGCATCCCCTGGCTGATTGCGCACGGGACGCGAAGGCGCTTGTGTTGTATAGGGTTCAAAGTGTTGTTGGCCGCCGCGATCCCGACTTGATGAGGGGTGGGAGTCTGCCGACTTGTGCGCGCCAGCAGACTGCCTGCGCGTCGGCGTGGCTCCCTGCTTGTTTTGCGCGGCCGAGCCGTTTGACCGGGCTACTTCCTCGCGTGCATTGTAGTGGTTTCGCGAGCGGTGGGAATAAACCGTTGGTGCCGGTTGCTGCGGTGCTGATTGGTGCGGTGATCCGTAGTGGTTTCGCGCATAGGGCTGCGAACATCCGGCGCGATTTTCTTGGCCGTAACGGTTTTGCGAAGGTTCCGAATAACGTTCGCGGTTGTTGTGTGCGGGTCGATCAGTCACGTTATCTCCAAGCCGGCTTCCTTGCGAGGGAAACCTGCTTTCCTTGAGGACGTACAAGTCAAGAGAAATTTGCCGTCTTCATCTATTTCGCTCCCATTTTACCTGAAAACTCTATGAAAGGCTAATGAAACTTGCCCAGGTAATAGATGCGGACGAGTATACTGAACAAACCTCTGAACACGGCCGGTATTACGGCAACTGGGAAGGAAGTGTAATGGGTATACGGAAAGCTTGCGCCAAGGGTGTCAGCTGTGCAAGCACCTGGGTGTTAAAAAACCTGTTTCATCGTCCGGCGGCGAATTTTCCGGGCAAGATAGCTCTGTATATTGATCCGAATATCATTGCCGATACGGCGGGCAAATTGCAGGCGGGCTCTTTTGTCGTCTGCGGCACCAATGGCAAGACAACGACGTGCAACCTGCTTGCCGACGTTCTTGAAGCCAGCGGTAAAACCGTCATCTGCAATCGTACGGGCGCCAACCTCGATTCCGGCGTGGCGACCGCCCTGCTCCATGGCGGTGTCGCCGATTGGGGCGTGTTTGAAAGCGATGAATTGTGGCTGGCGAAAATATTGCCCCAGTTGCGCTCGCGCTACCTTTTGCTTCTCAATCTTTTTCGCGACCAGCTTGACCGTTGTGGAGAAATCGATCGTATCCAAGAAAGCATCATCGGCGCCCTTGCCTCTTCACCCGAAACGGTCTTGATCTACAACGCCGATGATCCTTTGTGCGCGGCCATCGCCGCCAAATCTTCCAACAAAAATAGAGCCTTTGGCATCGGTGAAGATCTGGGGCTTCCGCAAAACACCGTCGCTGATGCGCAGATGTGCCAAATGTGTTCCAGCATGTTGGAATACTCCTTTCGGCAATATGGTCAACTCGGAGATTTTTCGTGCCCGGTGTGCGGGTTTAAGCGCGCTTTTCTTGATTTTGCCGCGCGCGAAGTGCAGATTGCGGAATCGGGACTTTCCTTTAGGGTCGAGACAACGATTGCCGATAAGCCTCATGACGTAGCGCGCATCGAATCGCGCTACCGGGGGGCGTATATGGTGTACAACCTGTTGGGCACCTTTGTCGGTGCTCATCTTGCGGGGTGCTCACGGGAAAGCTTCCAAAAAGCCGTCGACGCCTATGATCCCCAAAATGGTCGGTTGCAGGATTTTGTCGTTTCGAATCGCGCGGTTTTGCTCAATCTCGCTAAAAACCCGACAGGGTTCAACCAGAACATGAAATTGATCACCCAGGATAGTGCTTTGAAGGCAGCGGCCTTTTTCGTCAACGATAAAGAGGGCGATGGTCACGATGTTTCGTGGATATGGGATGTCGACTTCGAAGAACTCGCGGCCGAAAAAGACCTGGTTGTTTTTGTGGGTGGCATTCGGGGCAACGATTTGCAGGTGCGCTTGAAATATGCCGGCATCGATGCCGAACTGGTTGAGGGGGCGGCCGATGTGCTCGCAAGAACGGCGTCCATGCCGGCTGGTTGCAAGGTGTATATGATCGCGAACTACACCGCCTTACCACCCGTGCATGCCGAACTGACGCAGATGACTGCGTCAGCTGTGAAGGAGGGCTAATTCGTGGAACCTCTCAAAATTGCATACCTGTTTCCTGACTTGTTGAACTTATATGGCGATGGCGGCAACGTGACGTGTCTGCAAAAACGCTGCGAATGGCGGGGTATTCCCGTCGAGACGATCCTGGTAAACCACGGCGAAAGCATCGATCTCGAGTGCGTTGATATCGTGTTTTTGGGCGGTGGTCCCGATCGCGAACAGCGTCTTGCTTCCGAGCAGCTTTTGCGCATGAAGGACGATTTGAGCGCCTACGTAGAACATGATGGGGTGCTGCTGGCTATTTGCGGCGGATATCAAATACTCGGTTCGGAATGGCTTCTGGGAAGCGAGATTGTCGAGGGGCTCGGCATTATCGATATGGTGACGCATCGTGGTGGTGCGAACCGTTTGATCGACAACATCGTGCTGCGTTCTCCGGTGTGTGAACGCCCGGTGGTGGGGTATGAAAACCATGCGGGCCGTACGATTTTGGGTGAGGGGATGCGTCCGTTTGGAACGGTCATTTCCAAAACGGGTCACGGCAACGACGATACCAGCGGATCTGATGGGGTGCTGTATCGCAACCTCGTGGGAACCTATCTGCACGGGCCGCTTTTGGGAAAAAACCCCGGCGTTGCAGACTACCTTTTGAAGCGGGCTCTCGAAAGAAAGCAAGGGGCGGCTGTCGACTTGACCGTGCTTGATGATGCGGTTGAAAATGCCGCAAACGAGTTTATTTGCAACCGTTTTGGTGGTGAATAGGTGCGCCCCGAGGGCAATCGACATTCGTAGTCCCTTTGTGAATTCGTGGTGTTTTTCGAGAGAAGTCCTCATGTTGTTGCATCGGCAGAAACGCTTCGGGCACAATAGGCGGCATGGATGAGAGAAATCGCAACACCCAACCCCGTCCGACGCAACCCCGTCCGACGCAATCTCGATTAACCGACCCTGGCTACCGTCAGCCACGGGGGGACAATGCCTCGCGCGATTACCCCGAGGAAAGACAACAGTATTCGCGCCGTGCTTCTCAGGAAGAATATGCACGACGACTGAAACAAAAAAAGCGGCGGCATCGTATCGTCTATGCTTTTGCTGCCGTGCTCGTTGCTGTTGTGCTTGGTGCGGGCGCAGCGGCGTTTGCTTACTACAACGGCGTTTCCCATAATCTTCATGAAGGCATCACGGACGAATTGAAAGACGTGCTTGTCAAATCCGAAATCACCAAAGAGCCATTTTATATGCTGCTCATGGGCACCGATAAGTCGAAAGAGCGGGAAAATTCAGGCGAATTCGGTGAGTCGTTTCGTTCCGATTCGATCATGCTCGCCCGCATCGATCCCGTCAACAAGAAGGTTACGCTCGTTTCGCTGCATCGTGATACCTTGATTGATATGGGGGCAAACGGGAAGCAAAAACTCAATGCGGCCTACGCTATCGGCGGTGCTGCGTATACGGTCGAAACCGTTTCCAAATTGGCCGGTGTTCCCATTTCCCATTATGCGGAAATCAATTTCAATGGTTTTAAAGATATCGTCGATGCGCTTGGTGGCATCGAGGTTGAGGTGCCGATGGAAATTGACGATGCGGATGCGGGCGGCTACGTTGCTGCCGGCCCTCAGACGCTCAACGGCGATCAGGCGCTTATCTTATGCCGTGCGCGCCATGCCTACGATGAGTACGGCGATGGTGATGTCTATCGTGCCGCCAATCAGCGGCTGGTTATCGGCGCTATCGCAAAGAAGATTCTTAGTGCCGATCTTGCCACGATGACCGGCACCGTTTCGACGCTTTCTCGGTACATGACGACCGATTTAGAGATCACCGACATTGGGGCACTTGCGCAAACGATGCACGGTCTCGATGTTTCGAAGGATATTTATTCGGCGATGGAGCCAACGACTGCGACGTTTATCGAGGGCGACGGGTGGTATGAATATTGCGATACCGTTGCGTGGCAGGCCATGATGAAGCGCGTTGATGCGGGGTTGCCTCCCACCGAAAAAGATGAGGTGGATACCCTTTCGGGCACGGTGTTGGCAAACACCGGTGACGGGAAAGCCACCGCATCTTCATCGCCGGGCGCTACGGTAGAAAAAAAGAGCGGTAAGGTCGTCGTGCAAAATGGCAGTGGAATCGATGGTGTTGCTGCTGCCGCGGCTGAAAAGCTCAAGCCTGCAGGGTATACCGTTGAAACCGGCAACGCCGATGGGTTCGATTATTCTCAGACGATCGTGGTCTACAATTCGAGCAACCAGGCAAATGAAGCCAAGGAGATCGCAACCGAGTTGGGTATTGGGAAGGCGCAAGTCAACAGCGGAAGCTATTCCTTTACGGGCGATTTTTTGGTTATAGTTGGTTCGGACTGGCACTAGCCTTATCCTGACGGC
>JAVVXN010000052.1:0-9258 GCA_036651575.1 Raoultibacter sp.
ATGGTATCGAAACCATCGTCGTCGGCTTGACCGTGCTGCGCTTCATAAGACGTATCGACCCCGAGCGCAATATCGGCACTTTGATCGTGGATAACATTCAAAACGCCGCAGGTATCGCAGTCAAATCCATACTTGGCACGGTCGTAGCCGATGTCGCGCAGCACTTCGCGCACGATATTGGGCACATCGACGTAGGCCTGGGTACGAATCTCACCCGTGACAATCACGATGCCGGTGGTAGCCATGGCCTCGCACGCACAGCGAACCTTCGTCGGATCGGCCGGTGCCCCGCCGGGAGCCACATAACCCGTTTTCTCGAGTTCGATTTCCTTTTCCAAAATGGCGTCGAAAATGGCATCGGAAATCTGGTCGCATACCTTATCGGGGTGACCTTCCGTTACCGATTCTGAGGTGAAAAGGTAGGAAGAATGGCTGCTCCCCAATTCCGCCGACAACCCCTCGACGGTTGGGGCGCTCTTATTTTCTGCGGTATCAACAGGGGAATCAGTCATGTGTTCCAGCTCTCCTTTTGCGAATTCTTCGTGCATGCACCGTTTGCGGGCACTCAAATCTCACGCTCTTTCAGAGGTAATGATACACTTTTCCTGAAAAACAACGGACAGGTGCCTTGAAGATGCCATGGAAAGGACAAACAATGTCGCAAGCCCAGCCAACCAATGCTGATTTAACCGAAGAGTTTTTTGCAATCATGGCCAACTACGACGGCGATATCGCCGGCCGCACACACTGTCGGACCTACATGGAAAACTCGACCGCCATCGTGCACCACCGCGTCGTCGATTCCTCGTTTATCCCCCGCCTTTACAACAACAAAACCTACCACACGATGCGCACCATCGCCGAAACCACGCACACCATTTTGTGCAAGGTGATCCAGCACTACCTAGACGACCCGACCTATCGCCGCGTTTTCACCTACGATCAGCGCCTGGTCGATCTGATTTTGATGCCCCGCGGCTACGATGCCGTACTACCTTTCGCCCGCGTCGATGTCTTCATCAACGAAGACGACTACACCGCAGCGTTCTGCGAATTCAATGCCGACGGTTCGTCGGGCATGAACGAAAACCGCGAAATCACCGCGAGCGTGATGGGGTCAGCAACCATGCAGGCCTTTTCCGCGCACCACCGCGTCGAGGACTGCGAACTGTTCGATACGTGGGCCGATGAGTTTCTGGCGATATATGCCACCTATGACCATCGCGTCGAAAAGCCACGAATCGCCATCTGCGACTTTCTTGAAAATGCGGTCGTCGACGAATTTAAAATCTTTTGCAACCTGTTTGCCGAACGGGGCATCGAATGCATCATCTGCGACGTGCGTGATCTGCGCTTCGACGGAAACACCCTTCGCAGTGCAGACGGTTTGGAAATCAACGCTATCTGGCGCCGTTCGGTCACCAACGACATCATCGATCACTGGGATGAATCACAAAACCTCATCGCGGCCGTCCGTGCCGAATGCGTTGCCTTAATCGGTAGCTTCGCGGGCCATATCGTGCACGACAAGCAGATATTCGAAGCGTTGTTCCATCCACAGACGCAGGCATTTTTGACCGACGACGAAAACGCCTTCATCGAGCGCCTCGTGCCCAAAACCACGTTTCTCGACGATGAGCACATCGACATCGCCGCCGTCAAAGCGGATAAAGACGCCTGGATCATCAAACCAACCGATGCCTACGGGGCCGCCGATGTGTATGCCGGATGCTTTTTCGAAACGCCGCAGTGGTGCGCCTTGATCGAGCGCTTCGCCAACGCTGGTGCCGGAGCACCCTTCTTGGTGCAACGCTATATCACGCCCTACAAAACACTGACGCTGCCCGCCGACACCACCATCGGCACACTCGATCCTGCGCACGTTACCCGCACGGGGCAGCTTTACAACAATCTCTCGGGCCTATACCTCTATAATGGAAAGTTCACCGGGGTCTTTTCGCGCCTCGGCCCTTTGCCAACCATTTCCAAAGACATGCAAGGCATCACCGCAGCAACGCTGTGGATCGACCGCAAGGAAGCCTGAAGCCGTGACTATCGAAAAACCGCCGTACCCCGAACACGGCATCATCCGTGAGACGCTTATCGTTTTGGCGCAACCGCTTTGCGCGGTGTGCTTGGCGTTTGCCTGCATTGGCATCGGGCTGTTCGTCTGCTGCGCCCCACAGACAACCCGCACGCTCGCACAGGATTTCAGCGGCAACGAATCGGCATCATTTTCGAAAGCAACCATGGTCGAACTTGCCGTAGCGGCTCGCGACTACACCGTCGACGGCACATCGCTCGACAAGTTTTACACCCTTATCTTCGAAGACGCCATGAACCACACCAAAGAAGACATCCAAAAATGGCTGCCCCAAGAAATCGACATCAGCAACATCGATGTCAGCGCTCTGGCAAAATTCTTTGGGACCACTTCCGATGCAGTCGGCCTTCCCGATGACGCCCTAACCCACCTCGACGACGTTCGCGGCGTGATCGGCCAGGGCAAACTTGCCATCATTCTTTCTGCTGTCGTGGCACTTTTTTCCGCTATCATCGTCTATCTCACCCGCGGCAGACAGCATATCGGCCTTCTGCTGATCGGCACCGCCGCTTTTGTCATGGCTGTCTTTGTCGGTGCAGGGTTGTGGGCCGTCCTCGATTTCAACGGCTTTTTCGCCTTTTTCCATTCGCTCTTCTTCGCGGATGGCACCTGGACGTTTAACGCCGATTCACTGCTTATCCAAATGTATCCACCCGATTTCTGGATCGGCATGGGAATAGCTTGGCTCGCATCAAGCATGCTTGCCTGTGCGGCTTGCCTTATTGTCGGTTTTTTACTCAAAGGAAGAAAAGGATGTCACTCACTATGACAGAAACAAACCCCGCCATTCGTGTACGCTTCGCACCCTCGCCCACCGGTCGCCTCCATATCGGCGGTGCTCGCACGGCAATCTACAACTGGGCCTTCGCTCGCGCCATGGGCGGCACCTTCGTTTTGCGCATCGAAGACACCGACCCGGAACGCTCGACCGAAGAAAACACCCAGGTTATCCTGCGCGCACTCGAATGGCTCGGCCTTGACTGGGATGAAGGCCCCGGTGTTGGTGGCAGCTTTGGCCCCTACTTTCAGATGCAGCGTCAAGACACCTACGCCACAGCACTCGAGCAGCTGAAAGCAAACGGTATGGCTTACCCGTGCTTTTGCACCAAAGAATCCCTCGACACCAAGCGGGCGCAGGCCGAAGAACACGAAGGTGGCTATGCGGGATACGACCGCACCTGCCGCGACCTCGATGCCACCGAAGTGCAAGCACGCCTTGCGGCCGGCGACCCTTGCGTGTGGCGCCTGAAAGTACCCAAAAACCACGGGCCCATCGAATTTAACGACGCCGTCTACGGCCACATCAGCTTCCCGGCCGACGTTATGGATGACATGATCTTGGCCCGCACCGACGGCAGCCCCACCTACAATTTCGCCGTTGTCTGCGACGACATCAACATGGAAATCTCCCACGTTATCCGCGGCGACGACCACCTTTCCAACACCCCGCGCCAAATTCTCATCTACGAAGCGCTCGGCGCGCCGATTCCTGTTTTTGCCCACCTTTCGATGATCCTCGGAGCTGACGGCAAGAAGCTTTCCAAGCGTCACGGTGCCACCTCGGTTGAAGAATATCGCGACCGCGGCTATCTTTCCGACGCGCTGGTCAACTTCCTTGCGCTTCTCGGTTGGTCACTCGACGGCGAAACCACCATCATCGATCGAGCTATGCTGACAGAAAACTTCTCGCTCGATCGCGTCACGAAAAAAGATGCCGTATTCGATGAAACGAAACTCGACTGGATGTGCGGTGTCTACATTCGCGAAATGGGTGCCGCGTCCTTCGTTGAGGCGGCCACGCCCTGGCTCGTAGCCGCCGGCGCCACCGAAGCGGACATCGAAACGCGCCCCGAGTGGTACGAACAGCTCTACCCGCTCGTTGCCGAACGCCTGACCCGCTTCGACGAAATGCCCGAAAAGCTTTCCTATATGTTTTGGGGCACCCGCGTCGAGCTTGACGAAAAAAGCGTTGACAAGGTCCTCAAAAAGGAAGGCTGCCGTGCCGATGAAGTGCTGACTGCGGTTCGCGCAATCATCGCCGACGAGTCCATCGCCTGGGAATGCGACCCTTTGCAAGACGCTTGCCGCGCCTTGACCGAAACGCTTGACGTGAAAGCGAAGGCCATCTTCCAGCCGATTCGCGTTGCGGTGTGTGGCAACATGGTTTCTCCTCCGCTGTTTGAAAGCATCGAACTCATGGAGCGCGAACAGGTTGTCGAGCGCATCGACGCCACGATACAGGAGGTTTTCGGTGCGTAAAGCTGCCGACCACAAAGATCCCGAAGCGACGTCGGTACCCATCGCTGCACCATCTGCTAAGGGTGCCATCGACGCCGCCCTTAGCATCTCCGCTGTCGATGGCGTCGCCACAGCCACAGCCACAGCCGAGATGCCCGTAAAGCCGCGCAACAAAGTTTTGGTGTTGAAGGATTACTGCGTACGCAGCAAGGGCGCCAGCTGCGCCCGCTGCGCAATGGCCTGCCCAAAAGGAGCCATCACGCTTGGCGCCGAAGGCTCAACCGACGCGCCGATTATCGACGCCGACCTGTGCTCACGCTGCGGCATCTGCTTCGGTATCTGCGACGCATTTTCTTCGACGCGGGTCACCATGCTCGATCTGCACGCGCGCATCCGTCGTATCGCGCTCACGGGCGACCGCGTCTACATCACCTGCAAAGAAAATATCTTCCCCGGCTTTGAGCCGGCACCAAACGTTGTGGTGGTGCCGTGCTTGGCAACGTTCTCTCCCGAATTTTGGACGGTTTTATTGTCCGAAAACATTGCCGTCTCAATTGCGTGCGACCTCACCTATTGCGCCGAATGCGAAACGGCGGGCGAAATTGCCGAGGTACTCTATGACCACGCGATCGCAACCGCCGAAACATGGACGGGAAAAGAAATCGGGTTTTCAACCGAAATACCCGAAAAGCGCCGCCTGCTTGAAGAGTACACCGACGAACGCGGCTTTGATCGCCGCGCGGTATTCACAAAAACCCTCTTTGATGTGGGAGATATCGCCAGCGGCAAACGCCGTTTGCGCAATTCTGAAGTGCTGCAAGATTTCTATGAACGCCGCGAACGCAACCGGGCCATCGCCAGCTTAAATCTTTCCGAAGAAGATATCTTCAGCGATTTTCTCCCCGGAGGACATGCGCGCAAAATGCTGATTCCCAAACGGCGTCTTTTACTGGAAGCAATCGATCGCACCCCTGAAATCGCCGAACGCATCCCGCTCTATCTTTCGACGACCGACACCGACCTATGCACCCATGCCTACACGTGCGTAGCTACGTGTCCCACCAACGCACGCTTGGTCACCCCAGAAACCGGCGAGGTGGACGTGGACGAACGTTTCTGTATCGGATGCGGCATCTGCACCACCGTATGCGCAGCAGGTGCCTGCGATTTGGCTGCATCAACCGCCGCCGCCCTGCTTGATGCAGCCACCGTATCCGAGAACGGCACGGCTGGAGAAGAAGAGAGCCGCTAGCGCTCGCGCGCGCCTCAGTCCAAATCTTCCTGCAAAAACTTCCACGTTGCATCAAGGATGTTGTCGCCTTCATCTAAGTTGAAATAGCGCAGCGGCAGCGAAAGCTTCTTGGATTGCGGCAGGTAGCGCGCGCCGTAGCGGCGCCATGCGGTCAGCTTTTCGCGCGCAATCGTAACCGGATCGATGTTGAGCTTACCGCCCACAACCGTGATGGTTTTGATATCGTGCTCATTGGCGAAAGCCTTGATGCGTGCCTTATCAAACAGGTTGCGCGTCGCCTGCGGCATTTCGGGGTGTCCCGCGCACACCTTTTCGAACAGTTCCGTTACCGCCTCGACGGTGGCTGCCGAAGCGAGGCGACGATAGAGCAACACGCGCTCATCGGCATCGGGGATATACTCCTCGGGAACATAGGTGTGTGCCGGCACGTTTACCGTGATATCGGACAGCGATTCGGGCAGCAAATCGCCCGCACCCGGCTTGCCCTCGCGCGTTTCGTTGACGGCCTGAGCCAGCATCTGGGCAAACAAGTCGAAACCGACCGCGCTCATATTGCCGCTCTGTTCGGCACCCAGCAAACTGCCCGCTCCGCGGATTTCTAAATCGCGCATGGCAATGCGCATACCGCTACCCAAATCCTTGTGCTCGTTGATCGCCATCAAACGCGCGGTGGCCTCTTCGGTCAACGAAAGGTTTTCAGGGAACATGAAGTAGGCGAAGGCCTGCGTCGTCGAGCGGCCCACCCGACCTTTGAGCTGATACATCTGAGCCAACCCTAAGCGCTGGGAATCCTCGATGATGAGCGTGTTTGTGTGCGGATTGTCGATACCCGATTCGATGATGGTTGTAGCCACCAAGACGTCGAGCTCTCCCGCCGAAAAATCTTCCATCACGCCTTCAAGCTCTTCTTTGCTCATCTTGCCGTGTGCCACACCGATGCGCGCCTCACCGGCGGCGGAGGCCACGCGCGCCACGGCATCGTCGATCGAGCGCACGCGATTGCTGACGTAATACGTTTGCCCGCCGCGATCCAGCTCGCGTCTGATGGCCCCCGACACCACATCGGGGTCCCATTCGCCCACGTGCACTTCGACCGGACGGCGGTTGTCGGGCGGCGTCATGATCAGGCTCATATCGCGCACGCCAGAAAGCGACATCTGCATGGTTCGCGGAATCGGCGTGGCCGAAAGCGTCAGCACATCGATCGATTCGCGCAGGTTTTTCATCTGCTCTTTGTGACCCACGCCAAAACGCTGTTCTTCATCGACGATAACAAGGCCTAAGTTGTGCGGGTTCACATCACGCGAAAGCAGACGATGAGTGCCGACCAGCACCTGCACGCTGCCATCGGCAAAACCATCGAGCGCCGCTTTCTGCTGCTGGGGCGTACGAAAGCGCGAGAGTACTTCCACCTCGACCCCAAACGATTCGAAGCGATCCTTGAAATTACTGTAGTGCTGCTGCGCCAAAATGGTGGTTGGGCACAGCACCATCACCTGCTTTTCATCCTGTGTCGCTTTAAACGCTGCGCGCAAGGCCACTTCGGTCTTACCAAAACCAACGTCGCCGCAGACCAGGCGGTCCATCGGTTTTGGCGACTGCATATCGCTTTTCACGTCGATGATAGCGGCCATCTGGTCGGGCGTTTCCTGATAGGGGAATGCTTCCTCCATTTCGCGCTGCCATGGCGTGTCGACACCATAACGAAAGCCCTGCGTGGCCGCGCGGCGCGTATAGACATCGACCAGGTCGAAGGCAAGCTGCTTGGTGGCCTTGCGCGCCTTTGTAAGCGCGCGTGACCAGTCAGAAGTGTTGAGACGCGTCAGGCGCGGGCTCGCACCTTCCGGACCGACATAGCGCGTCACCCGATCAAGCTGTTCGACCGGCACGTAGAGCTTATCGCCTTCCGCGTATTCAAGCAGCAAATAATCACGCATCACCCCGCCGACGTCTTGGCGCACGAGGTCTTTAAAAAACGCGACGCCATGCGACGAATGCACGACATAATCGCCCGGCTTATAGGGGAAGGTGACCTCGGTTATATCGATGCGGCGCGACTGATGCGTCGCCGCTGAACCCTGGGTGTCGTTTAAGGACACAAGAGCGAGCTTGGCCTTGGGAATAATCATACCGAGCGGGATTTCAACATCGACGATATTGACCACGCCGCGCTTGAGGTGCTGCGGTACGGAATCGTTGACGTCGAGCACTTCGACGATCGGCAAGCTATGGTCGACGAATTCAAGTTTCATATCCTGGCGCACGCGGAAATTGGGTGCAGAAAACGCGATGGTGTAGCCGGTATCGACCAGCGAGCGCATCTTCCCAAAAAGCTTTTCGGTATTGCCCGCGATATCGACGCGTTTCACAGGAAGTTCCGAATCGACTTCGCCGCCCAGGCGCATGATGGAAACGTAGGTGGCCCGCTGGTTTTTGCCGAAATCGAGTTCGGTCGGACCGACGTAGTGCCCGTCAAGCGCGATACTTGTGCCCTTCGCACGTCCCGCGATGTCGTCGTAAGCATGGCTTGCATCATCGAAGAGCGACCGCGGTTCGAGCACCGTCGTGCAAGCGCTTGCCGGCAGATAATCGCCGAGCGTCGTCGTGTCGTCGTAGAGAAAAGGAAGCAGCACGTCAGCGCCATCGAAGCGCACGCCACTTTCGAGTTTTTCCAATATTTCGCGCAGCGCCGGATTGGTTTCGGCGGGACGCATCAGCTGTTTGCGCACCCGGGCAACGCCACGCTTGCTGAGAATAAATTCCTGCACCGGAAAGATTTCGACCCGATCGAGCACGGCGATAGTCTGGCCCGTTGACGGAACGATGCGACGAATCTCTTCGAGTTCATCGCCGAAGAAATCGAGGCGCACCGGGTAGACCAAGTTGCCGGGAAACACGTCGATCGTGCCACCCCGGACACAGAACGTACCCTGCCCCTCAAGTTCTCCGGTGTTCTGGTAACCACGGGCCTCAAGCGCTGTCGGAACGCCGGCAAAATCAACGATACCGTCGTTTTCCATCGCAGCCACTTCGCGGCCTGCGTGGCACACAACCGGCTGCGCGACGCGAGAAGACACGGGAGGAAGCGTGCGCAACAACGAACGCGCCGAAGCCACCACAACGAAAGGTTGCTCGGTTACCAGGGAATGCAGCGCCTGCATACGGCGTGCCACCTGGCCGCAATCGGCCGGTTTGGGAGCAAAGGGATAATCGCTTCGCTCAGGAAATGTTAAAACCTTTTCTTCTCCCAGGTAAAACGACACGTTGCTCGCAAACATCTGCGCGGCCTCTTCGCCAGCGACCACCACCAAGGTTGTCTGCGGCTTATGGGCAAACCGTGCGGCCACCAAAAAGGGACGCGCAGAAGCTGCTACGGCTAAGGTGGCGTCTTCTCCTGCATCGAGCTTGTGCCACATTTCGTCGAGCGCGCCCGATTTTTCAAGCGTATACGTCAATGCATCTATCAGCATATCGTTTCCCTGTCCCCGTACGTTAAGGCACTGCTACCCTATAATAGTGCTTCTCTTGAAGCACCCAGATTCTTCGTAAACACTTCTAGCCGCACTGAGTGCGCGGCGTGCACTTTGTCTTCGATTCATTCGATCGGCGATCGGAAGCGACCACCAGTGTACTACACTACGAAAATACCCACGATACTAGGCGC
>JAVVXN010000053.1:0-8965 GCA_036651575.1 Raoultibacter sp.
GCCCCTCCCGAAAGCACTCGGAAGGGGCTAAGTTTGTAATAGGCTATTCCCACTCTATCGTGCCCACGGGTTTAGGCGTGAGGTCGTAGACGACGCGGTTTACTCCGGGGACTTCGTGGGTGATGCGGTAGGTTATCTTTTCGAGCACGTCGTAGTCGATGCGCTCGATGGTGGCAGTCATGGCGTCGACCGTGTTGACGGCGCGCAGGATGACGGGGTATTCGAAGCAGCGCGCAGCGTCGCGCACGCCGACGGATTTGAAATCGGGCACGACGGTGAAGTACTGCCACACCTTACCGGCCAAGCCTGCCTTCTCAAATTCCTCGCGCACGATGGCGTCGGATTCGCGCACGCACTCCAGGCGGTCGCGGGTGATCTCTCCCAAACAGCGCACGCCCAAGCCGGGGCCGGGGAAGGGCTGGCGCTCGACCATGGCGTCGGGCAGCCCCAGGGCGCGCCCGCACGCACGCACTTCATCTTTAAACAGCATTTTCAATGGCTCGACCAGTTCAAACTGCATATCGTCGGGCAGGCCGCCAACGTTGTGGTGCGATTTTACGACCTTGGCGGTTTTCGTGCCCGATTCGACGATGTCGGGATAGATGGTGCCCTGTCCGAGGAAATCGATGCCCTCAAGCTTGCGCGCCTCCTCTTCGAAGACCCGAATGAATTCAGCACCGATGATCTTGCGTTTTTCCTCGGGATCGGCGATACCTTCAAGCTTGCCCAGGAAACGATCGATGGCATCGACGTATACCAGGTTGGCGTTCATTTCTTCGCCGAATACCTTGCAGACCTGTTCCGCTTCGCCTTTGCGCAAAAGGCCGTGATTGACGTGCACGCAGGAAAGCTGGGTGCCGACTGCGCGAATGAGCAGGGCGGCCACCACGCTTGAATCGACGCCGCCCGAAAGCGCTAAAAGCACGCGCTTGTCACCGATCTGTTTGCGGAGCAGTTCTACCTGGTCAGCTATGAAGTTTTCCATGTTCCAATTGGCCTGCGACTTGCAGGTGTTAAAAACGAAGTCGTCAAGCGCCGCGTGACGGGTGGATTCATCTTCAGGCCAGGCAGCAAGATCCTGTCCTGCTTTACCTGTATGGTCAACCACAAACAGGGGTAGCCCGCTTTGGTAGACGGCATCGGAGGCCTCGATGGAGGTGCCCTCCACCGCGCGATTCGGTCCGCCATTCAAAATGATGCCCCGCAGGTTGGACAGTGCGGCCAATTCATCAGCGGTGATATCGAAATTGTGGATTTCAGTGTAGACGCCGAGGGTTCGAATATCGCGGGCGATGAGCGTGTTGTGCTCGCTGCCCAAATCGATAATGGCTATCATGTCCTGCTGCATGGATGTCTCCTTCGTGTTGGTTCTTTGCGCGATCTGCTTATTGTATCGCGCTGCCGCCGGTTACGCGCCCACGTGCGGGCGGTTTCCGTATTTTATCGATGAGTTGGCAGCGAAGAAGGTTGTGTATGATTCGATGGTGTATGTTTGGTCAAATGATTCAGCGCCTCAGGTGTGCGGTGAAAGGGTGTTGTGTTTTGGAGGGAGCGCCACGGGTGGATGATTGTATGAGCTGGGAGAAGTCGGAACTGTTGATGGGGCAGGTCGGTTTGCGAAAACTCGCGGATGCGACGGTGCTGGTCTTTGGGCTGGGCGGAGTGGGGTCGAGCTGCGTTGAGGCGCTTGCGCGAGGTGGCGTTGGGCACCTGATTATCGTCGATCACGCATCTGTCCGAGCGAGTAACCTCAATCGGCAAGCGATTGCCTTCACGAGCACTCTCGGGCATCGCAAGGTTGACGTTATGGGCGCAATGATCGCCGAAATCAACCCCGAGGCTACGGTTGTTTCCCACGATGTTTTTGTGCTGCCGGAAAACCTTTTGGACCTATTTGCCGTGCGCCCCGACTATGTGGTTGATGCAATCGACACGGTGGCTACAAAACTCGCCCTTGCCCGCTACGCCGACGACAACGAAATCCCCCTTGTGAGCAGTATGGGTGCGGGTAATAAGTTTTATCCGGAGCAATTGGAGTTTGCCGATATTTACGATACGGCGGTGTGTCCGCTCTGTAAGATCGTACGAAAGGAGGCCCGGGCGCTTGGCATCGGGCAGCTTCGGGTGCTGTATTCGCGCGAAAGACCAGCGGAGGTGCCGGTGAGTGATCGGGCTTTGCGCAGTGAGCGGGCGAATATCGGCACCATGTCTTATATGCCGCCGATTATGGGTCAGATGGTTGCGGGAGAGGTGCTTCGGGGATTGCTTGGAATGGGGAAGTAGTCTGACGATTTTTTCGACTTGCACGGTGGTCAAAGGAGAAAAATACCAACCGTTTTCGTTGGCTATCATTTCCCTTGAAGGATCAAAGTGCGCTAAACTGACGATATGGCATCTCAGAAAACATCAACGGTTCGTCGCACGCTTCATCGATATTGGAGCGTTACCGCGTTGCAATGGCCGATGTTTTTACTGGCTGTGCTTTCGACGTCGGGATTCGTATTTTTCCTGTCGTATGGCAATCCTTTCATCGTCGGGTTGGTAATCGACCGGGTCAATGTTGGCGGTGTTGCCCCCGACCAGGTGTTTACGGCGTTTGGCCCTTTTATTTTTGCACTTATTGCGACCAACGTTTTGGGGCAGATCTGCAGCAAGTTGCAAGATTACAGTATATGGAAGCTGGAAATACGCGCCAACTATGAACTGGCGACCAACGTGTTTGATATCCTATCCAATCAATCGATGACCTTTCATTCAAATCGCTTCGGAGGGTCGCTGGTCAGCCAGACCAGTAAGTTTCTTTCCGGCTACACCACGCTGATCGAAAGCTTTGTGTATGCGGTTATTCCCATTATGTGCTCAGCTGTTTTTACGATTACCCTGCTGGCACCTCGGGTTCCGTTTTACGTCGTCCCGCTCGCTTGCTTGCTGGTGGTGTATGTGCTGGTATCCTATAAATTATACCGTCGTATTTTGCCGCTGAACGGAGCTGCTTCTGCCGCTCAAAACCGTCTTTCCGGCGAACTATCCGATTCCATCACGAATATCTTGGCGGTAAAGACTTACGCGCGTGAGCCCTACGAGCGCGGCTTGTTTGATGCGGCAAACCAGGATGTGGTGCAAGCCGATTCTCGGCGCATGCGCGCTTCCATCCTTCGTGGTGCAGCGACGGCGAGCCTGACTGTGGTGATCATGATTGTGCTGGTGGTATTTGTGACGGGGGGCAACGCGTGGTTTGGTATCAGTGCGGGCACGCTGGTGATGATGTTTACCTATACCTATTCGCTCACGATGCAGTTCAATCGTCTTAATCAGACATTTCAGCAGATCAATCGTGCATTTGGCGATGCTCATGACATGGTGGTGGTGCTCGATGAGCCCCTGCTGGTGGCCGATGTGACAAATGCGCCCGATCTGAAGGTGAAGCGGGGAGAAATCGACTTTAAGGACATCACTTTTCATTATGATGATGCAAAGGCGACCGATACTATTTTCGTAGACTTCACGCTTCATATACCAGCAGGTCAACGCATCGGATTGGTGGGTCGCAGCGGTAGCGGCAAAACGACGCTGACAAAACTGCTCTTGCGCCTGACCGATATCCAGCAGGGGTGTGTCGAAGTTGATGGGCAGGACGTTGCGCAGATGGCGCAGGCAAGTCTGCGTCGGCACATCGCCTACGTGCCGCAGGAACCACTGTTGTTTCACCGGAGCATTCGCGAAAATATCGCCTATGGGCGGCCGGGGGCTACGGAAGGGGAGATCCGTGATGCAGCGGTGCGGGCCAATGCCCTGGAGTTCATTGAGCGCCTTCCTGAAGGCTTCGACACGGTTACGGGAGAGCGCGGGGTGAAACTTTCGGGCGGACAGCGCCAGCGCATCGCCATCGCGCGCGCTATTTTGGCGCAAGCACCTATTTTGGTTCTCGACGAAGCCACTTCGGCTTTGGACTCCGAAAGTGAAAGGCTCATTCAGGACGCTTTGGTCAACTTGATGGAGGGTCGTACGTCAATCGTTATCGCCCACCGACTTTCAACGGTGGCCAGTCTCGATCGAATCGTGGTATTGTCCCAGGGAGCAATTGTGGAAGACGGAACGCACGCTGAACTCGTGGAGCGAGGTGGCGAATATGCCGATCTCTGGAACCGGCAAAGCGGCGCGTTTTTGGGTGGCGACTGAGGTGTTCGAGGCTTTATGGATAGCTCGTGTGACTTGATGTGCTGGTGCAAAATGCGGCGACCTTTGGGTTGGGTTGGCGTATTTCGACGCTATTATGGTGGTAAGTAAAAAGTAGGCACGCCGAGGCGTTTGCGCTTGAGGGCGAAGGCCGCATACTGATGAAAGGTTGACTATGGCAAAAATCGAGATGACCACGCCGTTGGTGGAAATGGACGGCGACGAGATGACGCGCATCATCTGGCAGATGATTAAAGACGAACTTCTTCTACCGCACGTTGACCTCAAGACCGAGTACTACGATCTTGGTCTTGAAAATCGTAATGCGACCGATGATCAGGTGACCATCGATTCCGCCGAAGCCACCAAGCGCCTGGGTGTTGCTGTGAAGTGCGCCACTATTACTCCGAACGGTGCGCGCATGGGGGAATACGATCTCAAGCAGATGTGGAAGAGCCCCAACGGAACTATTCGCGCACTCTTGGACGGGACGGTGTTTCGTGCGCCCATTACGGTTAAGGGTATCGAGCCGTGTGTGCGCAACTGGGTAAAGCCTATCACGATCGCTCGTCACGCGTATGGCGACGTGTATAAAAACGCCGAAATTCGCGTGCCGGGTGCTGGCAGAGTGGAATTGGTCTATACCGCAACTGATGGCTCTGAGATTCGTGAGCTTGTGCAAGACTTTTCAGGACCTGGCGTGGCTCAGGGTATGCACAATTTGGATGGTTCCATTGAGAGCTTCGCCCGCAGTTGCTTTGAGTACGCGCTCGATATCAAGCAAGATATTTGGTTCGCCACCAAGGACACCATTTCCAAAAAGTACGATCATCGTTTCAAGGATATCTTCCAAGAAATTTACGATGCCGAATACGCAGAGCGCTTTGAGGCCGCGGGCATTGAGTACTTCTATACCCTGATTGACGATGCGGTAGCGCGCGTCATGAAGGATAGCGGTGGATTTATTTGGGCATGCAAGAATTACGACGGTGACGTTATGAGCGACATGGTGTCTTCCGCGTTTGGATCGCTGGCGATGATGACATCGGTGCTCGCATCTCCGCAGGGTTTTTATGAGTACGAGGCTGCGCACGGTACCGTGCAGCGCCATTATTACAAACACCTGAAAGGCGAGGAAACATCCACCAACTCAGTAGCCACTATTTTTGCGTGGTCCGGTGCCTTGCGCAAGCGCGGCGAGCTTGATGGACTGCCCGATTTGATTGATTTTGCTGAGCGTCTCGAACGTGCCACGCTGGACACGATCGAGGCTGGCGAGATGACGGGCGACCTGGCACTGATTACTTCGCTGGAAAACCCTGTCAAGCTTAATACGCGCGATTTTATTTTAGCTGTTGCCAAACGTTTGGCGGCATAGGGCTTTCGGTCGCGTTGAGCAGAGGGAGGGGTTCTGGTGTCTGGCGGGTTGAAACAGAAATGCTTTGTGGTGGTAATTTTTGTGTCGCTGATTGTGTGTGCGATGCTTATGGGAGTGAGCGGGTGTGCTCAATCCCCTGATCAGGGGGCATCGAGCACGCCGGTTGCCGCGGGCGAGCAGGACTACCAGTTTGCCAGCCAAGAAAAATTCGACCAGCACTACAAAAAGCATGGTCGTGAATTTGGCTCCATCAGCCAGAATGAATACCTGCAAAAGGCCAACGATCTCATCGTTTCAACGGCATCGACGGTCAAAACAAAAGAGGAAAAAACCGACGGGGATACTTGTTATTACGATACCGCCACCAACGAATTTCTGGTGCTTACCAAAAAAGGGGTTATTCGCACGTTTTTTCACCCCGATGACGGCATCGATTATTTTAACCGCCAGTAGATTGGTGTAGATAATGACTGACAACATAAAAAAGTATCCCTGTCCCTGTTGCGGTAATGTGACATTAACCGAGGAACCTCCCGGTACGTTTGTCGTTTGTCCCGTATGCTACTGGGAAGATGACGCGGCTCAGTTTGAGGATCAGGCGTTGGCCGGCGGTGCCAACGTGGTGTCGCTCGAGCAAGCTCGCAAAAACTTCAAGGCGTTTGGCGCGTGCGAGATAGGTTGCGCCGAGTATGTGCGCAAGCCACTTGCGAGCGAAAAAAGCACCATGCGTAAGCTGCTCTAACGCCGATTGTTTTTCGCTTTAGGGATTTGTGGGGACTTTTGTCCGGTGCGGTGACCCTGGGGTATCCTTGTCGTTTGCAAAGAAATCCTCACAACAGAGCGGTGGTTTTACCTGTCATGAAAATAAACAATGCCATCTTGCACGTTTTCGATTTCGTGTCGTGCGTTAATGTGTTTGCGCAAGAAGAGCTTGACCTGTCCAATAAAAATACTTTGAAGTACGTAACCAGCCAGGCGCGCCGTGCTCTGAACAACATCGACAATAAGCGGGGAGAATTTGCCTCCGATAGCCTGTTTGCCGAAGAGTTAAGAAAATATTTTCGGGGGCAATGCGAGTTTACCGATTTATCCACCCAGATTGCGGAATATATCGTCGGAGAGCTTTCCCGTATGGAAAAGACGGAATCGACCGACCTGCTGGTCATCGATTTTGAGGGTGATACGGAATCAACCGTGCGGGATATGACCGAAGAGGAGGCCACTGCAGCCTATGAGGCACGTGGCAAGCGCTACTTTGCTTTCCTGTTGCTGGAAAGCCGTCAGGCGTTCATGCACGAGGTGGGTCGTGCGGAAAGCGGAGCGGTGCGCAACGATATCGCTCGCCATCATGCGATATTGCCGAACCCTTCGCAGAAGGTGCAATCGTATGCGGTTATCGAATCGCGGTCGCAAAACGTGCTGTTTTGCGACAAGGAGCGCACGATTGCCGGCGACCAGCGCTGGCTTATTCCCGATGGGTTGCTGCAATGTTCTATGGGAGCTTCGGGCAAAGAAACCTTCGATGGCGTGGTGCGCATCGTGGAAGAAGTGGCGGGGCAGTACGGTGCCAATGCGGCCATGGCGGTTTCGAAGGCAAAGGCCTATGTGTCGGAAAATGCACAGGAGTCCGACGATATCTACCCCGAAGAACTGGGGCGCGAAGTGTTCGAAGATGATGATGCGCTGCAAAAGCGTTTTGCCGAAGCGGTGGCCGAAGAAGAAATTCCCCATCGCGTTGTGGTGGAAAAGGCGGTGGCTGCGCGCGTGGCGAAAAACCACAAGATTCGTACGGATACGGGTATCGATATCACCTTTCCTGCGGAGTACTGCAAAAATTCCGATTTTATCCAGTTTGTCAGTGGTTCCGATGGTCGTATTTCCATCGAGCTTAAAAATATCGGCAGTATAGAAAACCGCTAAATTGCACGAGAGACGCAGGTGCTGTTGTGTGTCGCGTGGCGCGATTGTGCTCTATTTCTTAAGGATCGATGTCGGGGCAATGTTTTACTCAAGGAGTCGTTTATGAACGAAATCAAATGTCCGCATTGTGGTCAGGTGTTTAAGGTGGACGAGTCGGGATTTGCCGACATCGTCAAGCAGGTGCGCGATGCTGAATTCACGCAGGAGCTTCAGGCGCGCGAGAAGCTCCTCGAGGCTAACAAGCAGCAGGCGATTGAGCTTGCCAAGGTCAATACCGCAACGGCGCTGCAGGGCGATTTTGCCGCCAAAGAAGCAGAAATCGCCGAGCTGAAGGCAAAATTGCAGATGGTTGCGACGGAAAAACAACTGGCGGTGACCCAGGCTGTGGCCGCGGCTGAAAAGCAGCGCGATTCGTTGGCTGCCGAAGTGAAGTTGAAGGATGCCGAAAAGCGTCAACTTGAAATTGCTTCTCAGGTTCGGTTGGCCGCCGAGCTCAAATCAAGAGACGAGATAATCGCCTACAAAGACGAAGAAATTGTGCGTTATAAGGACATGAAAGCCAAGCTTTCGACGAAAATGGTTGGCGAAACGCTCGAGCAGCACTGTGAAATAGAGTTCAATAAGCTGCGCGCAACGGGGTTTCAGCATGCATACTTCGAAAAGGATAACGATGCGGGGTCGGGCAGCAAGGGGGACTATATTTACCGGGAAACCGACGATGCGGGTAACGAAATCATTTCCATCATGTTCGAGATGAAGAACGAACTCGATGAAACGGCAACTAAGAAAAAGAACGAGGATTTCTTAAAGGAGCTTGATAAAGATCGCACCGAAAAGAAATGCGAGTATGCGATATTGGTATCGCTGTTGGAAGCTGAAAGCGAACTCTATAATTCAGGTATTGTCGATAAAGGACATCGTTTTGAAAAGATGTACGTAGTCCGTCCTCAGTTCTTTATCCCGATTATCACCATCTTGCGCAATGCGGCCATGAACTCGTTGCAGTACAAATCAGAGCTTGCCCTGATGCGAGAGCAAAACGTCGACATCACTCATTTTGAAGACAACATGAACTCGTTTAAGGAAGGTTTTGCTCGTAACTACGATCTTGCCAGTCGAAAATTTAAAACAGCCATCGATGAAATTGATAAGACCATCCTACACTTGCAAAAAACCAAGGATGCATTGCTGTCATCGGAAAACAATTTAAGACTTGCCAATAACAAGGCGGAAGATCTGACCATAAAAAAACTTACACGAGGTAATCCGACAATGGCCGCAAAGTTCGCCGAGCTGGAATAGGGAGACGACGTCGCAATCTCGGGGGTTGCGACGTCAATCGAGAGGGCGAGGTGTAACCGTTTGTCGCGTATTTTTTGTTGGAGCCTCAAGGGCTTGCGCTTGGGCCGGTTCGGCGTTGAGGGAACCGGGCGTGTCGTTGACGTTCGGTATGAGTATATTGATGCAGTACAAAAAGAAAAGGATGCAAAA
>JAVVXN010000054.1:0-8787 GCA_036651575.1 Raoultibacter sp.
TGTCTATTCATACAACAAGACCGCCTCATCGGCGGTCTTGCAAGTATGCTGGATAGTGATATATCAAGCGTCTTGCCCCGCGCCATCATGGGGGTGCGGGCGAGCCTGCCGAGGCTGCTGGGAAGGGGCCGCTTGCTGCGGCGACGTAGTTGGCGTAGTCGCGCGCTGCGGGGCACGATTGGTGGCAGAACGACGCGGAGTGCCGGCGGGGGTGGCGCAATAAGGGCACACGGTCCAGGTGGGCTCAAGAGCATGACCACAGGTACCGCACAGATTTTTCAAACGCTGATGGCAGTTGGGGCACAAAACGTAATCGTTTTCGACGGGATATCCGCACGTTGCGCATTCCCCATACTTCATGAGTTCCCGCTGCTTGAGAGCCACCTCGAGCTCTTGTTCATCGCGATCGATTTGTAGCAACGACGGCCGCAACAGACAATAAGCAATCACGCCGACGAGCGGCACGAGAGCGACAATCGCCCAGATATACCAAACGGCTCCACGCTGATACGCGTCACGCACCACCCAGACGATGGAAAGAACATAGAGTACAACCAGCAAACCGACAACAACCATAAAAGCAGTTTGCAGCTGGGGTGTCCACAGCTGGGACAGCAGTTCGTTCATTTCAACCTCATTCTCAGTATGCTCTCGGGCGGCGGGCTTATCGACCACTACGCAACTACAGGTATAGCCCGCAGCAATTTCTCATTGTAGCAAAGATGCGCCCTTGCGCAAAACAACTACGCGATTTCTGCAAGTTGCGCCTCAACGCGAACAAGCTTGTCAGCCATTTCATCACGTTTTGCCGTATCTTTTTCCACGATTTCAGGAGCAGCTTTCGCGAGAAAGCCTGGATTATTTAATTTCTTATCCAACTTGGCAACATCAACCTGCAGCGTTTTTTGTTCTTTTTGCAAACGCGTACGCTCGGCATCGAAATCAACAAGACCGGAAAGCTTGATATAAATTTCTAACCCCGCAGCCAAAACAACGCTCGATTCGGCTGGTTTTTTCACCGAAGTTCCAATTTCAAGAGCATCGAGGCGAGCCATATCAACCAAGAGCGCCCGTTGCGCCTCAAGTAAAACAGCATCGTCACAATCAGCTTTCACAACCACCGAAAACCCTGTTTTCGGGGAAATGCCATAGCGAGATCTCGTCGATCGAATGCCCGAAACCGCTTCGGTTACCATCGTGATGGCCCGTTCGGCATCAAGATCAACATAGCGCGCCAGCGCACAAGCATCCGGCCACGCGGCGGCAATTAAATAAGGGGCATCCTTTTTTCCGGGGAGCTCCTGATAGATTTCCTCGGTCACAAACGGCATGATCGGATGGAGCAAACGCAGCACGATATCGAGAACAAAAACAAGATTCCGCTGACAAACTGCCCGATCAGAACCGCTCGATTGCAGACGACTCTTGGAAAACTCGATGTACCAACCGCAAAATTCATTCCAGCAAAACGCATACAACTCGCGGGTTATCTCCCCGAACTCATAGGAATCAAACGCCTTGTCTAAACGAGCGACCAGTCCAGCTAAACGCGAGAATATCCACTGGTCGGCAGGCGTCGTCAGCTCGGGAGCTCCCGCCTCATACCCTTCAAGGTTCATCATGACAAACCGAGCGGCGTTGCGAATCTTGTTGGCAAAATTACGACTGCTCTCAAGTTTCGCTTCGTTGAATTTCAGGTCCTGAGCGCCGGTCACCTGCATCAACAGGCCGAAACGCATGCCGTCGGCACCGTAATCCTCCATAAGACGCAAAGGATTGACCCCGTTGCCGCGGCTTTTGCTCATCGGCTTGCCATCGGCGGCCATAACGGTCGGATGGATGATGACGTTTTCGAAGGGAATCTCTTTGCAGAAATACATCGAAGCCATAACCATACGAGCAACCCACAGACCCATGATATCGCGTGCCGTCGCAAGCACCTGCGTCGGATACGAGGAGACTATCTCTGGCGCATCCATCCCCTGTTCGGTCCACCCCATCGTGGCAAAGGGCCACAATTGCGAAGAGAACCACGTATCGAGTACGTCATCATCCTGACGAACACTTCCGCCGCAAACCGGGCATACCGCAACGTCTTCAACGCTCGCATCTTCCCATCCGCACTCATCGCAGTAAAACATCGGGATGCGGTGGCCCCACCACAGTTGACGCGAAATACACCAATCCTTGAGGTTTTCCATCCAATCGAGGTAGACGCGACTCCAACGCTCAGGATAAAAGGAAATGGAACCATCTTCAACCACGCGTGCTGCATCGACCTTCAGACGATCGACCGCAACAAACCACTGTTCGGAAAGCCACGGTTCCAATTTCGTGTGACAGCGATAGCAGGTCATAACCGAATGGTCGTGGTCTTCGATATGATCGAGCAAGCCCAAAGCTTCAAATTGAGCCACAACAGCTTCGCGTGCCTCATCGCGAGACATACCGGTATATGCACCGTAGCCCTCCACCACATGGGCGGTTTCATCAAAGATGTTAATTTTCTCCAGACCGTTGCGCTCTCCCATGGCAAAGTCGTTGGGATCGTGCGCCGGCGTGACCTTTACGCAACCGGTACCGAATTCAGGATCGACATGCCAATCGGCAAAAATAGGAATCTCCCGATCAACGATTGGCAATAAAACCGTTTTACCCACCAAATTTTTGAAGCGATCATCTTTGGGACTGACCGCAATGCCGGTATCGCCCAACATGGTTTCCGGACGCGTCGTAGCGACCACCAGGTAGTTTTTTCCATCAACCGGCTCGGTAAGAGGATAGCGCAAATACCACAGACAACCGGTCTCGTCGACGTATTCCGCTTCGTCATCAGCTATGGCGGTCGTGCATGACGGACACCAATTCACGATACGACGCCCACGATACACCAGGTCATCGTGATACCAGTCAACAAAAACCTTACGCACGGCACGCACGTAATCGGGGTCAAGCGTGAAATGCTCTTCATCGAAATCAACCGAGCAACCCATGCCGCGAATCTGATTTACAATGGTGGTACCATATTCTCGTCGCCAGTCATAGCACGCTTCAACAAAGGCCTCGCGCCCGATTTCGAGGCGGGATATACCCTGCTCAGCAAGGCGCTTATCAACTTTGGTCTGCGTGGAGATTCCTGCGTGATCCGTACCGAGCACCCAGTGCGTCCGATAGCCCTGCATGCGCGCACGGCGAATACAGGTATCCTGAATCGTGTCATCGAGCGCATGACCCATATGGAGCACCCCGGTGATATTCGGAGGAGGAATAACGATCGTGTAACTTTCGTCTGCATGCTCTCCGAAGCCGGGGCTCCGATGGAAATAGCCCTGCTCATACCACGCCCGCATCAAGGGCTCTTCGTGAGCGGCAAAATCATAGTCGACTTTTTTCTTCTGTTCAGACATCGTAGTTTCCCCATTCCAACAAACAGCGCTCGAAAAAAACAGTGCGAGAGTCCCCGGAGACGCTCGCACCACCGGATCACCGCCAAAGAGCGCGATCAATCCAATATAAGGTAACCTATGCGCTTTGGAGCGCTTTCTTTCCTGCCGCTGAAACGATTACCGGCTTCGTCTCTCCGGAAATATCGGCCGCGCTTATGGTCACGCGACTCTCGCATTCCGTTTCAGGCAAGTCATACATCACATCGAGCAGCACGCGTTCGAGAATAGATCGCAACCCTCGCGCTCCCGTACCGTGAATAACCGCTTCACGGGCGATTTCGGTCAAGGCATCCGGCTCGAAGACCAGCGTTGATTCCTCGAATTCAAACATGCGCGTGTATTGCTTGACGAGAGCGTTTTTCGGTTCGGTGAGAATACGGACCAAATCTTCCTCAGAAAGCTCAGACAGTGAGGTGATGACCGGAATACGCCCTACAAATTCGGGAATCATCCCGTATTTATTCAAATCTTCGGGCAACACCTTCGCCAAAAGCTCCGCTTCGCTTTCTTTCTTGCTGACAGGAACTTCCGCGTTAAAACCGAGACCGCGCTTACCCACGCGCTCGCCGATAATGTCAGCCAACCCGACAAAAGCGCCACCTAAAAGAAAGAGGATGTTTGTCGTATCGATATGAATCAACTCTTGCTGCGGATGCTTACGCCCTCCCTGAGGAGGCACGCTCGCTTCGCATCCCTCAACGATCTTGAGCAACGACTGCTGCACGCCTTCACCGGACACATCGCGCGTGATGGAGAGGTTTTCAGCCTTGCGGGCGATCTTGTCGATTTCGTCGATGTAGATAATGCCGATCTCGGCACGACCAATATCGAAATCGGCAGCGGTAATAAGCTTGAGCAGGATGTTTTCCACATCCTCACCCACATAACCCGCTTCGGTCAAAGTCGTTGCATCGGCAATCGCAAACGGCACTCGGAGGGTGCGCGCAAGCGTTTGCGCCAGCAACGTTTTACCCGAACCGGTAGGCCCCAAGAGCATGATATTGCTCTTGGCAAGCTCAACGTCATCATCGGTCGCATCGGCACCGAGACTAATACGTTTGTAGTGGTTATACACCGCAACCGAAAGAGCCTTTTTCGCTTCTTCCTGGCCGACGACATGATCGGAAAGCTGTTCGTAGAGCTCGTGAGGTGTCGGTAGATTTTCCAGCACCGTATCGGGATCGGGCTCTCCCTCAAACACCGCTCCATCATCTTCGGAGGCAGCATTTGCCAACGAAAACGACGCACCATCCCCCGTTTCAAAATAGTCGGAAGGTACGTTGAGACCCAAATCACGCATCATGGCATCAGCGCACACCGAAATGCACTCATCACAAATGTAGATGCCGTTCGGGCCAGAAATCATCGCCGCAACTTGCTGGGGCGATTTGCCGCAAAACGCACACACGATATCTTTGGCGTCCGGCTCTTCAAAAGACCCCTCTTTACGATCGACCATTATTCGCTCTTCTTATCTTTGTCGTTGTCGGCGCCAGCAGAGGCGTAGGAAGAAACAACGCGATCGACGAGACCGTAAGCAACCGCTTCTTCGGCCGTCATGTAGTTATCGCGTTCGGTATCTTGCTGAATCGTTTCAAGTGTTTGTCCCGTATTGTCAGCGAGAATCTTGTTGAGACGCTTACGAGTTTTCAGCATGAAATCGGCCACAATGGCAATTTCAGTCTGCTGACCTTGAGCACCACCCGAAGGCTGATGGATCAAAACCATGGAGTTCGGCAAGACGAGACGTTTGCCCTGTGCGCCTGCCGAAAGCAGTACGGCAGCCATCGACGCACATTCACCAATACAGATGGTCGATACATCGCACTTGATGAAATCCATAGTATCAAGAATAGCCAGACCGGCCGTAACCGAGCCGCCCGGTGAATTGATGTAGAGCGAGATGTCTTTTTCGGGATCGGCGCTCTGCAGGTGCAGCAACTGCGCGACAACGGAGTTTGCAACCTGATCATCAATCGCTTCGCCCAAAAAAATGATGCGTTCATTGAGTAGACGGGAATAGATATCATAGCTACGCTCACCGCGCGGTGATTGTTCGATAACGTAGGGTATGAGCGCGGATGTGGTTTGATATTGATTCATAGGTGCCTCAATTCTTGGGGCGGACCCAAAAGCCCGCCCGAACTCATATGACTTCTATGCGGTGCGTCAGTTATTCAGCCGCATCTTCTTCTTTTGAAGCAGTTTTCTTTGCGGAGGTCTTTTTAGCAGCAGGCTTTTTCTCGGCCGCCGCATCTTCTTTCGGGGAAGCAGCCTTCTTGGAAGCAGCCTTTTTCTTGGGCTTCTCCTCTTCCAAATCAGCAGCACGCGCAGATACAATCGCGGTCTCCATGATTTCTAGAGCGGCACGCGTGCGCATCATGCTGCGGCGAAGCGTATGCATCTGACCGGTCGCACGCCATTCGGCCTCCAAAGCTTTCGGATCTTCCGCGCCCGATTTTTCAAACTCGGCGGACAGCTCTTCTTCCGTGATTTCGTAGGCCGCGTGACGCGCCCACGCATCAAGAGCGACATCCTGGCTAGCAACGTCGGTTGCCTGCTTTTTAACATCGGCTTTAAACTCATCGGACGTGATTCCCTGCTGAGCCATATAAGCATCAAACGTGGTGCCCTGCTGCTGCAACTGCTGGAAGAAGTTCTGCAGCAGACTACGCTCCTCTTCTTCGCACAGCGCCTCAGGCACTTCGCCCTCAAGACGCTTCTGCAGTTCATACAGGCATTCAGACTCTTTCAGCTGAGGCAAAATGTCCTTTTTCTGGCTTTCGATGGATTCGACAATACGCTGCTTTAATTCGTCAAGGCTCTCAAAGCCGCATTTTTCCGTAGCCCACTTTTCATCAACCTCGGGAAGCAGCTTCGTCTTGACCACTTCAACGGTCACCTCAAACGTAAGCGTTCCCGCTTTGTCGCCCAATCCACTTGCCATCATCGAGGGCTCAGCGGCCATATCGATGGAAAACTCTTTTGTCTGCCCCTTCTTCATGCCGATCAATTCAGCATCAAAGCTTGCAGGGAACAAACCTTTTCCGATTTCGTACAAACGATTTTCAGCCGCAAGGGACTCGATAGGAGCACCCTTATCGTCTTTGACCGTCATCGTCATTTCCACAAAACCGTCTTCTTTAACCTTGGTTGCAGCGCTTGCGTCTTTGAATTCGTAGTAATACTCACGCAGCTGATCAATCTGGTCTTGGATTTCAGATTCGGTGGCGCTTTCACCGGGAAGCGTAATCTCGACAGGAGCATAGCTGTTCAAGGTAAGCTCGGGAGCGCACGTCACCACAACGTTGTACGTAAAAGACTTGTCAGCTTCGACCAATTCTTCTTCGTTTTCGAATTCCGGCTTTGCAAAGGGAAACAAGTTCTGCTCATCAATTGCCAAGGGATACGTTTCATTGAGAATGCCGTCGGTTACGGTAGCAACCACCGCTTGAGCACCCAAGGCGTTATCGATGACGGGACGAGGAGCTTTGCCGGGACGAAAACCAGGGAACTTATACTTATGCGCAAAGTCCTTGTACGTTTTCTTGATACGTGCATTCACATCTTCCGCTTCGATGGTAACCGTCAATTTCGTCTGGTTATCCTTAAGGGCCTCAACTTGGGTTTTCACGTAAACTTCCTCCATCTAGTGTCTTCGCGTTGCGCATAAATCTGGTGCGGGTGAAAGGACTTGAACCTTCACGGGTTGCCCCACCAGAACCTAAATCTGGCGCGTCTGCCAATTCCGCCACACCCGCATGCCGTACAGTATGTGCCCTATTCGGGCAATAACTTGTCAATAATAGCAAACTCACACACCCTGTGCGGGAGAAAGTAGGGCCCGGACAAGGAATATAGGTAAGATGAACACATTTTTTCAGGAATAAGACCCAAAAACCTCACTCCAACCGCCTCGAGCACAATTCACACTTCGAGCGCTCCTGTACAGCTTGCGAGACCAACAGCGTTCGGGTTGTCCCCGCCAGCCAGCTGTTCTAATCGACGTATAAAGCACGCAGACCGTTTTCGTCCTCCCGCACCACAACGTGGTCGAGGCTTTTCACGTACTGCTTGAATTGCGAATACCCCGAATCCCTTACTTTGAATCCCTGGTATTCGTTTTTCACTTTCTTTCCCAAGGCGGCAAGATCGATGCCTTGCTTTCCCGCCTGCTCGACGGCATCTTCAATAAAATCTGCAGGATTATCTTCGATTGCTTGATCATCGTTGAGAACAACATAGATCGTATTGCCCTCCTTGATCGTCTTGATCCGGGGAAATTCCTCAAGCAAACGCGACAACAAGCTATACCCATAGCTTCGAACATCGAAATCGGGGTAGCGTTTCACCAGGCGACTACCCACTTCGCCAAGACCCGTTTCTTTGTTGTTGTTCTGGTTATCGAGAATGATCTTAACGACCGCGCTCTCGATCTTTTCTTTCGGAATCGTCTGACTGACCTCAACGGCGCCTTCGCGCACTTCACGCTTGATATCTTCTTTGCCCAGCGAGCTCTCTTCGACCAACAGCTCGAGAACCGTAAAGATGTCGCACGCGATGCGAAACGGTTGCGGGGTCTTTTTTTCGCCCATGCCGATAACGATCAGGCCCGTTTCCCGAATACGACTGGCAAGCTTGGTGAAGTCGCTGTCGCTCGACACGATACAAAACCCCTCGACGGATTGCGTATACAGAATGTCCATAGCATCGATGATCATGGCGGAATCAGTGGCATTTTTACCCTGAGTGTAGCCGAATTGCTGAATCGGCGTAATCGAGCTGCTGAGCAACTCGTCTTTCCATTTTCCATTCTGAGTATTGGTCCAGTCACCATAGATGCGCTTATAGGTCACCGTACCGTATTTTGACAGTTCTTCCAAAATCGGTTTTATGTATTTCGCCGAAACATTATCGGCGTCAATGAGTAATGCAAATCTTTTATCCACGGTCATTTCCCTTTCATGCAGGAACCGTTATTGAGCTTTCATTGTGACACAGGGTGAAGGAGGAAGAGATGACACTCGCCGATGCACCGTCGTGAAAAAATGAAAAACCACCCGAAGGTGGTTTTATAATCAATGGTGGATCGTCGGGGATTCGAACCCCGGACCTTGGGATTAAGAGTCCCCTGCTCTACCAACTAAGCTAACGATCCGAAATACCTCTTTTAGTGCACCTTAGTGCTGCGCTATTGTAAAGCATGAAGCAACTTTGATGCAAGTTTTTCACCAAGTCGCGAAAGACTCCACAAAAGAAAAGCAGCCATCGCGGCTGCCGATATTGTTCAATGGTGGATCGTCGGGGATTCGAACCCCGGACCTTGGGATTAAGAGTCCCC
>JAVVXN010000055.1:0-8785 GCA_036651575.1 Raoultibacter sp.
ACCCGAGGACCCTGAGGCGTATCCTCAACAACCAGATTGAGCGCCGCCAAACCATCGCGCACCCTGTCGGCCAAAGCCCAGTCTTTGTTCGCACGCGCTTCGGTGCGACACACGAGCAGCATCTCGACCGCCTGCGCCGCATCGGTGCCGGCATAGCCCGCCACCTTATGCGCAAGATCCACAACCTCCGCCGGATAGGAAGCTTCGCCACACTCCTCTTCAAGATCAATGCCGAACACACCCATCAGTTCACCAAGCAGCTCACGTGCCTGGCAAATAAAGGGACAATCGCTGATTGAGAGCGTCTTGTCGGCCACCATTGCATTCAAATCCCCGACAAAAGCGAATATGACGCCCAGAGCCCCCGCCGTATTGAAATCATCGTCCATGGCAAAAATAAACTCGTTGCGCGTCTCGCGAATCTGAGTCAGGAGTCCGCGAATGTCGAGGGGGGACGGAATATCACGCGCATTGCTTTCGAGCCATTCAAGATTCTTTACCGTATTGGCGATGCGGGAAAGCGCCGCCGCGGATTCGGCCAAACGCTCCTCTGAGAAATCGAGGGGGCTGCGATAGTGCGTTTGCAGCATCAGCATGCGCAAAACTTCAGGGCGCGTGGTCTTGAGCACGTCGCGCAATAACAAGAAGTTCCCCAACGACTTCGACATCTTCTCGGAATTGATCTGCAGCATGCCGCTGTGAATCCAGTAGTTTGCAAACGTGCAACCGCAGGCCGCTTCACTTTGGGCAATTTCGTTTTCGTGATGCGGAAACACCAAATCAGCGCCGCCACCATGAATGTCGATCGGTGTCCCCAAATATTTTTTGGACATGGCAGAACACTCGATATGCCAGCCAGGACGACCCGCACCCCAAGGCGACTCCCAGGAGGGTTCACCCGGTTTTGCCGCCTTCCACACCGCAAAATCAAGCGGATCGCGCTTGCGATCTTCAAGTCCCGCGCTTCGTAGATCGCGGTGGCCCGATTCCATTTCGTCGATTTTGCGTCCCGAAAGCTTGCCATAGTTTTCAAACGAGCGCACGGCAAAGTAGACATCCCCTTCGACTTCGTAGGCATGCCCCCCGTCGATAAGCTGTTGCACCAGCTCGATCATTTCGGGAATTTCCTCGGTTGCCTTCGGGCGGATATCGGGATCGAGAACATGTGCTGCACGCATGTCGGTGATGAAGGCTTCCGTATATTCAGCCGCCACCTCTGCTGCACTGCGTCCTTCTTCGGCCGCCTTTTTGATAATTTTATCGTCAACGTCGGTCACGTTTTGCACAAACGTGACCGTGAAGCCGCGCCAGCTCAAATAGCGCCGGATAATGTCGAACGAAATAAAGGTACGAGCATTGCCGATATGGATGTAGTTGTACACGGTTGGACCGCACACGTACATGGCGACGCGGCCACGTTCAAGCGTTTCAAAATCGACCTTACTGCGCGTCTTCGTGTTGTATACCTTGATCATATCGTACCCTTCTATCGTTTCGCGAGGTGCGCCTCAAGCGCTTCCAGCCGTTCGTTTACCCGTTGCAGCTCTTCCGCCATCGGATCGGGCAAGCATTCCTTGTGTGCGGCGGCGTCCGTAACTTCCTGCGCAACACGCTTGCCCCCTTGCGCAACAATATGGCCGGGAATGCCAACCACCGTGCAGCAGGGCGGCACATCATCAACCACGACAGCACCCCCGCCAATTTTTGAATGAGCCCCTATCGTAATCGAGCCCAAAACAGACGCGCCCACCCCTACCAACACGTGATCTTCCAGTGTTGGGTGTCGCTTTCCCGTTTCCTTGCCAGTACCACCGAGGGTGACACCCTGATACAGCGTGACATCATCACCGATTTCCGTTGTTTCACCGATAATAACGCCCATGGCATGATCGATAAAAAAGCGGCGGCCGATCACTGCGGCTGGATGAATTTCAACACCGGTCATAAAGCGAGTAAATTGAGAGGAGATTCGCGCAAGACTTTTTAAGCCGTGATTCCACAGCCAGTGCTCCACCACGTGTGACCACCGGGCATGAAGGCCGGGATAGGTCAGCCAGATAATGAACGAACTCTGTGCAGCAGGATCGGTATCCTTTACCGCTTGAATGTCTTCGCGTATGGTCGTAAATATATTCATAGGTATTGTCAGTCCTTTGGTCGAATCGAGATTTTACCACGAGCACGCATCGCTCGGCGCGCCCATATCCGAAGTGTTCGGTTACAAAAGAACTAACAACATCGCGCGAGCAGGCAGACCGCCTGGGCAGAAATACCCTCTTCGCGACCTTCAAAACCAAGCCATTCAGTCGTTGTTGCCTTCACTCCCACAAAAGAAGAAGGCACGCCCATTGCTGCCGCAAGGTTTTCACGCATCGTTTCGCGATACGGAGAAAGCTTGGGCGCCTGCGCCGCAATCACGCTATCGACATCGACGATTTCAAAACCGGCATCGCGCACGCGCGCCGCAACAAAGGCGAGCAGCTGCAAGGAGTCGGCGTCTTTGTAGGCAGGATCGGTATCGGGAAACAGCTTGCCGATATCACCCACACGCGCCGCTCCAAGCAGCGCGTCGGCGATAGCGTGCGCAAGCACATCAGCATCGGAATGGCCGGCAAGCCCCTGTGAATGGGGGATAACCACGCCACCCAACACGAGCTTGCGATCTTTCGCAAACGCATGCACATCAAAACCGAGACCAATGCGGAGGCCGGATGGTGCCGAGTTGTTGCCTGCTGCATCGTTCATTATTAGGGATTCCTCAGCGTAAATGCTTGGATGGCTGCGGCAAGCATCAGATAATCTTCCGGCACCGTCAACTTGATGTTGTCGCGCTTGCCCTCAACCACAAGCACGCGACCACCCAAACGCTCGATAAGCGCCGAATCGTCGGTTCCCACAAATCCATCGGAAAGTGCCGAGGCGTGTGCTCGACGATAAATTCCCGAACGGAACACCTGCGGCGTCTGGGCATTCCAAAACACCGAGCGATCGGGCGTACCAACGATAACCCCGTTTTCGACCACCTTGAGCGTGTCGACCGCAGGATGCGCCACGACAGCGCCGTCGCAATCGATGTTCCCCTTCAAGATATTGATGGAGTGCAAAATCAAATCTGACGAAATTAAAGGGCGCGCTCCGTCGTGAAGGATCACGTAATCAAATTCATCGGGCACGTATTCCAGCCCCGAAAAGGCCGATTCTTGGCGAATCGTTCCCGCGGGAGCCATAATGACCGGCGTAACAAACGGGAACGGATCGATGGCCCGCTTGAGATATTCTTCCTGCCGATCTTCGGGCACCACCACCACGATCAAACCGATATCCCCCACCGCGTCAAATGCTTCGGCCGACCAGGTCAAAATCGGTTTGCCGGCAATTTCAACGAGCTGTTTTCCCCCTTCTTTACCGAAGCGCTCACCCGATCCACCCGCCAAAATGATGGCGGCGGTTTTCGGATTTTTATCGAGCGACCCCACCAGCCCACCCAGGCTTTTAGTCAAAGCATCGAAATCGAGGCCATCAAATAATGCTTCGGGTGAATCGAGAACCGAAGGGGAAAAAACCGGGTCTATAGATTGAGAGGACATCGTAGGCTCCTTCATTGGTTTAGTCCGCTGCACCACCGGAAGTGCTGCCGCCTCCGGTCGAAGATCCACTCGGTAGCCCAGCATGACCCAGGTCGAAATTAGTCAGTAAGAGCTCGGTCTCGCTCGCTATGTTATCACGCTTGCGCGGCGCCGGAATCGACCCGGTTCCCGTCGTAAACGTCAGTTCATCACCATCGCGATCAACCACGATAACCGAACCGCTCGTCCACCTGCCCTCCAAAATCTGCTCCGAAATGGGATCTTCGAGCAAACGCTGTATAGCACGACGAAGCGGGCGTGCGCCAAACGAAGTATCGGTGCCTTCCTTGGCAATCAAATCACAGGCGGCATCCGTCAAGGAAATCGTCATGTTCTGCGCAATCAAACGCTCCCGCAAATCGCTTACCAAAAGCTTCACGATTTTCACCAACTGCTCAGAGGTCAACGACTTGAACACGATGATTTCGTCGATGCGGTTCAAGAATTCGGGGCGGAACAGTTTTTTCAACTCGCCCATCACGCTGCTCTTGATTTCCTTGTCGGAAAGACCCGCATGATCGTTCGCTGAGAAGCCGAGAGGAGTGCTCTGCGCGATATCGCGCGCCCCGACGTTTGACGTCATAATGATGACCGTATTGCGAAAATCAACCAGGCGACCCTGCGCGTCGGTCAAACGACCCTCTTCAAGAATTTGCAGCAAAATATTAAAAACATCGGGGTGCGCCTTTTCGATTTCATCGAACAAGACAACCGAATAGGGACGCTGACGCACGGCCTTCGTCAGCTGACCACCCTCGTCGTAACCAACATAACCCGGAGGTGAACCGACGAGACGGGAAACCGAATGCTTTTCCATATACTCGCTCATGTCAAAAGAGATAAGCGCATCTTCTGAATTGAATAAAAATTCAGCGAGCGCCTTTGACAATTCGGTCTTGCCAACACCGGAGGGCCCCAAAAAGATAAAGGAACCGGAGGGGCGTTTGGGATCTTTTAATCCCGACCTGCTCCGACGAATTGCTTTTGACAGCGCCGTAACGGCTTCATCCTGCCCGATGACACGATTGTGCAACACCGATTCCATGCGCAACAACTTTTCGGTTTCAGCTTCGGTTAAATTCGAAACCGGCACGCCGGTCGACATCGAAACAACGTCGGCGATATCATCAACACTCACCTGGTTGACCGTTTTATGCGCTTCTTCTTCCCACTTCTTTTCAGCTTCAACGCGCGCTTCCTGCAGCTTCTTTTCCTTATCACGCAAGCTTGCCGCCTGCTCAAAGTTCTGCGACGAAATTGCCGTATCTTTCTCGCTTCGCAATTTACGCAGGTCATCATCGAGTTCGCGCAGCTCCTGCGGCAAAGTCATGTTGCGAATGCGCATACGCGCTCCCGCTTCATCGATGACATCGATAGCTTTGTCAGGCAAAAAACGATCCTGAATGTAGCGCGTGGAAAGTTGCACGGCCGCCTGTAAGGCTTCATCGGTAAAGTGCACCTGATGGTGCGCCTCGTAGCGATCGCGCAGCCCTTCCATGATACGCATGGTGGCCTCTTCGCTCGGTTCTTTGATGGTGATGGGCTGGAAACGACGCTCAAGCGCGGAATCCTTTTCGAGGTGTTTACGATATTCCTCAAGTGTTGTTGCCCCGACAACCTGTATTTCCCCGCGGGACAAAGGCGGTTTTAAAATAGCTGCCGCATCGATTGATCCCTCGGCGGAACCCGCACCGATGAGCGTATGCATCTCATCGATAAACAAAATGATATCGCCCGCATCCTGCACTTCCTTGATGCACTTTTTCAGGCGTTCTTCAAATTCACCGCGATATTTACTACCGGCAACCAGAGCCGACACATCAAGGGTGAGCAAGCGCTTGTCGCGCAGCAGATCAGGCACCTGATTGGAAACGATCAACTGAGCCAAGCCCTCGACAACGGCGGTCTTACCAACGCCCGGTTCCCCGATCAAAAGCGGGTTGTTTTTCTGACGGCGAGACAAAACCTGCATCACGCGTTCGATTTCGCCTGCGCGCCCAATGACCGGATCGAGCTTGCCCTCTGAAGCTTTTTTGGTGAGATCGGTCGTGAATTCGGCGAGCACGCTATCGGTTTGTCCCGCAACGGCATCAAACGCACCCCGACCGGCATAGACAGGACTCTGCCCCACCAGATCGTTGAGAGCCGCGCGCACGGCATCTCCCGTTACTCCGAGGCGATTGAGCGCATCGATGGCGGTGCCTGCGCCCTCTCGCACGATACCGAGCAACAAGTGCTCCGTTGAAATGTAGCTTTGACCCATCTGCATCGCTTCTCGCAGTGAGTTTTCCAATACCCGTTTGACCCGCGGGGTGAAATTCAAATGGCCCGACACGTCGGCGTTCTCGTCGATAGAGACCACCTGCCGGACAGCCTGAACCATGGCGTCGTATTGTACGCCGAGACGATCGAGCGCCTTGGCCGCCAAACCGTCTTCTTCCTTGATCAGCGCCAGCAGCACATGCTCGGTGCCAACATAGGGCTGACGAAGCTCCCGCGCTTCATCTTGGGCGATTACTAAGACCTTGCGTGCTTTGTCGGTAAATTTATCGAATGACATAAGCAGCCTCTTTTCTGCTTGAAGGTATCCTTTACGCTTCGTCCCTCATATGAGGGAACAGTAAAACATCGCGAATCGAAGCGGAATCAGTCAACAACATAACCAGGCGATCGATGCCGATGCCAAGCCCACCCGCAGGGGGCATGCCATACTCGAGAGCACGGATATAATCAGCATCATAGCCCATTGCTTCATCGTCGCCCGAACTCTTTGCGGCAACTTGCGCACGGAATCGTTCTGCCTGATCCACTGGATCGTTCAGTTCAGTAAAAGCATTCGCATATTCATGACCGCAAATCAAGAGCTCAAAGCGGTCTGTTACGTTTTCGTCACCGGGTTTCTTTTTCGCAAGCGGCGAAACCTCAACGGGATGATCGATCACAAACGTCGGTTGGACGATGGTTCCCTCAGCCACTTCTTCGTAGATTTCACAAATAAGCTTGCCCTTACCCCACGAGGCATCCACCTTGAGATGGTAGCCGGCGACAATTTCTCGCAGCTCTTCGAGCGAGAGATCGAAATTGATTTCGCGGCCCGCACCTTCACTTGCCAGCTCGATCATGGACGCACGCCTAAAGGGCTGAGATAAATCGATGGCCTGCCCCTGGAATTCAATCTGCAAACCGCCACCCGCCGCCTGCGCAGCATGGCGCACGATGCCTTCGGTCAAATCCATCATGCCCTCAACGTCGGAGTAAGCCTGATACACCTCAAGCGTCGTGAACTCGGGGTTGTGCGTCAGATCCATGCCCTCATTACGGAAGCAACGATTAAGCTCGAACACCTTCTCGAATCCGCCCACCAGCAGTCGTTTGAGATGCAGCTCGGGAGCGATACGCAAATAGAGCTCGCGATTGAGCGCGTTGTGATGCGTGATGAACGGCTTCGCGTTTGCGCCGCCGACAATGGGATGGAGCATCGGAGTTTCAACCTCGAAGAAATCGAGGCTTTCCATATAGCGCCGAATAGCCGAAACGACCTTGAAGCGCGCTTCAAACGTCTTTCGCACTTCGGGGTTGACGACGAGGTCAACGTAGCGCTGACGATAGCGTGTTTCCTTATCCGACAGACCGTGAAACTTTTCGGGCAAAGGGCGCAACGATTTCGACAACAGCGTGTAGCGATCGACCAAAACAGAAAGCTGACCGCGTCGCGTGCGCATCATAGAGCCGTGCGCACCGATCCAATCGCCCACATCAAGGTCACGCATGCGCTCGAAAGCGTCTTCGCCGAGCACGTTGATGCGGCAAAATAGCTGGATGTCGGCCGTTGAATCGCGAAGCTCCATGAAGATGATCTTGCCCTGGTCGCGCTTGGCCATGATACGGCCGGCGAGGCAAACTTCGTCTTCCGTCGTTTCGCCATCGGTGAGCTGAGCATATTTTTCTTCAAGATCTGCGACGTGATGCGTGTAGTGGTACGCAGCGCCATAGGGAGTCTCGCCCGATGCGATCAACGCCTCACGTTTCGCAAGACGAACTTCAATCGGATCATCTTCGATAATTTCAGGCTGCACGTCACCTTCGACGGTGTCAGTCATTTTCGTTTCTTCGCTCATGAAAAACCTTTCGGAGACCGTACTGTTTTCTTCGAGATTCATTGTATCTCACAAGGAGAATAAGGCGAGCACATAGTGGATGCCCTCACAAAAAACGGCCCGCTTCCGGGCCGTTGCATTTAATGTTCGAGCTTGATGACGGTCATCGTGACTTCTCTGCCCGTGGGCCCGGTGGCCCTCACCTCGTCACCTTTTTTACGTCCCAGAAGAGCCGCGCCAACCGGGGACTCATTGGATATCTTGCCTGCGGCAACATCGCTTTCCGCGCCACCAACAATATTGAATACCCGCTCGCGCCCACCCATATCAACCGTGACCGTTGAGCCGATGTTTACTTTATTCGAACGTTTCGGGGTTGTCACGACGGTGGCATCACCGAGGATATACGTGATTTCAGCAATACGGGCCTCCATCATCCCCTGCTCGTTTTTTGCATCATCGTATTCTGAGTTTTCCGAAATATCGCCAAACTCACGAGCAACTTTGATGCGTTCTCCGATTTCAGAGCGCTTCTCTGTCTCAAGATAGTGAAGCTCTTTTTCGAGGTTCGCTTTTCCCTCTTCCGTGAGGATATAGTCTCTGTCTGCCATTATTCTGTCCGTTCGATATGAGGAAGCGCACGCCTGACGGCGCACACGCCTTGCCAGCAGTTAACCCAGTGCACTATGTCAAAAGGTGCCCATTGCGAGCACCCCGACATAAATAAAAAAGAGACGCGGTAGGTGCACATAATCTTGCGCACCTACCGCGTTAAAAACAAATGGTGGTGCTATTCGTCAGACTTCGTGGTGGTCTTGGGGGTAGTCGTCTTCTTTGGAGCCGGTTTTTCTTCGATAACCTCTTCGACAACTTCTTCATCCGAGGCCTCTTCGGCGGCTTTGTTGCCACCCATGCCCTCGCGCAAGTTTTTCACGGTTTTGCCCAAGGCGCTACCGAGCTTGGGAAGATTTTTCGGACCGAAGATCAAAAGAGCAACAGCTAAAATAATAAGAAGTTCAGGAACTCCGATGCCACCGAATTTCATAGAATCCTCCAAGCTTT
>JAVVXN010000056.1:0-8646 GCA_036651575.1 Raoultibacter sp.
AGTCTTTTTTTGGTGGTACGCCCGGCAGGGGCGATAACTTGGCGGTGAAAGTCCGGGGACTTCCTAGCTCGACTTAACGTCTACCAGGAAGTTCCCCCCTACTCGATTGGGTGCGTGGCGGGGAGGTTTATTGTTCTTGTGGTGCTCGTCTCGAACGATGTTGAGTTTCTTTTGTATACTAGCCCTATGAATACTTTAAATACTCCCACTACGGTTGTTGATATTAAGGCACGGCTTCACGGTGCTGATGCCGATGAATTTTCCGTGCTCGAACGTTCTTTAAAAGCCGATACGCGCAAAGGCGTACGTGACGCTGTCGAAGTCGCTCGCCGCCGTCTTCAGGCTGAATCGGTGGAGCGTGCCCGTATTGCTTCGCTGTATGAGTATCAAGATCAACTGGCGGGCGCACGGCTCGTTGTGGGTCTTGATGAGGTGGGAAGAGGGCCGGTGGCTGGCCCTCTCACGGTGGGGGCAGTGATTTTGCCTGATGCGCCTTATCTCGAGGGGTTAAACGATTCGAAGCAAGTGCCTTCTGCAAAGCGCGAAGAACTGAGCTTTCAGATTAAAGAAGTTGCAATTGCGTGGGCTATAGAACATATCGAGGCGGACCAGATCGACGCTGCCGGTATGAGCGCAAGCTTACGCGTGGCGTTTTTGAGGGTGATTCGTACTCTTGAAGACCAGGGCGTTCATCCTGAAGTGATTTTACTTGACGGTAACCCAATGCATCTCGATGATCGTGAAATCAATGTGGTGAAAGGAGATGCTCGTTGTGCTTGTATTGCGGCGGCGTCGATCATCGCAAAGGTCGAACGCGATAGTATTATGTGCGCTTATGCCGATCGCTATCCCGAGTACGGTTTTGACAAGAACAAAGGGTATGCGAGCGCTGAGCATAGAGAGGCCATTGCGCGCCACGGTTTAACTGCATTGCATCGTAGAAGTTTTTGTACCGCATTTACCCAGGAACGTCTTTTTGACTAGTCTGCTTCATGCGCCGACAGGCGTGCGCCTCTTCTCGTTTTACCCCGTATCGACCCTGACGCTTCTTTTATTTTTCCGCTCCCTAAAGTGGCAAGGTCTTTCGGTGACGATAGATTTTTGTGAATCTCTGGAAAAACACGTCAAAGTTTCGTTTGAATTTACGTAATGCGTATCCCCTTATCTTATAAAGTTCTGCAAGGTTTCCCCGGTAAGCTTTAAAAAAGTGAAAGGGGTTGCCATGGATACGCTGTTGCAAAAACAGGAAACTTCTCCGGCGAAAGCCGCGGTTTCTGGGAAAAAAACCCACAATAAAAGGTTGGGTGAACGAGGGGAGCGCGCTGCTGCTCTTTTTTTGGAGCGTCGCAATTACGAAATTATTGAGCGTAACTGGTTTTGTCCGGGCGGGGAAGCCGATATTATTGCGCGGGATAGCGAGGGGACTCTCGTTTTTGTTGAAGTAAAAACGCGCTCAGATGTCGATAAGGGATTTCCTTCCGAAGCGGTGACGGCGGAGAAGCGCAAGCGGTACGAAAAAATTGCCGCATACTACTTAAGCGATCATCCTCTCGCGGATATTTGCGTACGATTCGATGTTGTTTCAATCGTGGTTATTGCTCCTGAACGGGCATTTATCAGACACCATATCAACGCCTTTGGCGTTGGCGACTGAATTGTTGTTGATTTTTATGTACGCACAATGCGTTGTGAAGAGCGCCACGCTTTTTGGTGTGAAAGCGGCACCTGTTGCCGTTGAAGTCGTGGTGTCAAGCGGTATGCCTGGTTTTGCAATCGTCGGAATGCCCGATGCGGCCATTCAGGAAGCGCGCGAGCGGGTGCGCGCAGCCATTCGTGCCTGCGGGTTTTCGATGCCCGCAGAAAAGGTCGTGGTCAATCTTGCGCCGGGAGATCTGAAGAAGAGCGGTTCGGGATTTGATTTGCCGATTGCGCTGGGGATTTTGGTTGCCACTCAGCAGGTATCCCCCGCCCGAATTGAAAACAATCTGTTTGTTGGAGAGCTTTCCCTTGATGGTCAAATCCGTGGCGTTTGCGGTCTGTTGGCCTACGAGGTATGCGCGCAGATGCTGGGGCTTGGTATCGTATGTGCCGAAAACTCCGAGGGGCTTGTTGATGTTGCAGGAGTTGAAAAACTTACGTGTATTTCGCTCGGTGATTTTCGGTTGGGTAATTTTAAAACAGCATCAGTAAAATCAATTCGTGCCAAACCGTTTGCGGGCGATTTTTCTGAAGTTGCCGGGCACAATGTGGCAAAGCGTGCTCTGCAGATTGCTGCAGCGGGCCAGCATGGCGTCTTGATGATGGGTCCTCCCGGTTCTGGTAAGACAATGCTTGCCTCGCGTCTCCCTTCCATCCTACCTCCTCTGACCGAGGCTGAAGCCCTGGAGACGGCCTTGGTCTATTCGATTGTCGGCGAAGATACGGCATCGATTTTAGCGAAAATGCGTCCTTTTAGAAAACCTCATCACAGCGCCACGCTTGCGGGTCTTGTCGGGGGAGGAAGGCCCTTGCGGCCAGGGGAGGTTTCGCTTGCTCACAACGGGGTGCTGTTTCTTGATGAGCTTGCTGAATTCAAGCCTGCAGTCCTGCAGGGCATTCGCCAACCGATGGAGTTGGGCGAGGTTTCTCTCATCCGGGCGGAAAACAAAGTGACTTTTCCGGCTCGTTTCATGATGGTTGCAGCGACAAACCCATGTCCTTGCGGGTATTACGGCGACCGAGAAATTGGCTGCAGTTGTTCATTGCCGCAAATCCGTTCGTATCAAAATCGTATTGGTGGTCCCCTGATCGATCGCATCGACATCCATATCGATGTCTGGCGCACGGATCCCAATCAGATCCTCCATCCTGCTGCGGGAAAAAGTTCATCAGAGCTTTTGGAGGGTGTTTTACGCGCTCGTGCGTATGCGGATTACCGACGAGATCGCAAGGGGGAGGTTGAGTCACTTGATGCAACCAGTGCACTTTTGCGTGCCTGCGCTTTACGTGTCGAGAGCCAGGATTTTATCGAAGATATGGCCCGTATGAATCATTTAAGTGGCAGGGGTATTATGCGTGTTTTATCCATCGCGCGGACGGTTGCCGATATCGACGAACAGCCACGGGTGTCTAAGGAACACCTCTGCGAAGCGCTGAGTTTCCGATTGCGGGAAGGGGTTGGGGGAAGTGTCTGATGTGACGTTAGGACAATCAAAGCAAATGCACCGAGAGGCGGGGTTTAGTGCGTATCAAGGGCCGAAACTTCGAGGGGTTCGGAGCGAATTGCTCCGGGGAGAGCCGGGCTTTCCTGAATCTTTGATGAACATACCGCAGCCGCCAAAAAAACTCTATGTTATCGGGGATGCCTCTGCGCTTACCGAAGGTTTGGCGGTGGTTGGCGCGCGCAAAGCCACTCCCTATGGAACAGGGTGTGCTGAAAAGTTTGCAGGGATTGCAGCTGCACGGGGCATCGTGATTATTTCGGGGGGAGCCCGAGGTTGCGATGCCCGGGCGCATAGGGCAGCGCTTGATGCGGGCGGTAAGACGGTGGTATTTCTTGGCGGGGGATGCGATGAGGTGTATCCGGCTGAGAACTTCAGTCTTTTTCAGGACGTGATCGATGGCGGTGGTGCTGTTGTCTCGGAGCAGTCGTGGGCGTTTCCTCCCTTGCGCCATACGTTTCGCATGCGTAATCGTTTGATTGCCGGCTTATCGAAAGCTACGTTAATCGTTGAAGCTGGATTGCCTTCAGGAACGTTTTCTACCGCTGACGAAGCGCTTGCCGCGAGTAGGGAAGTTTTGGTCGTTCCTGGTTCAATCGTTTCGCCAACATCGCGTGGGGCGAATCGGCTGCTGTATCAGGGGGCAACTCCCGTTGTCGATTGTGAGAGCTTCGAAGACATTCTTTCGGCGCTTTTTGGTTGCTTGAAGCAGGAGGTGTATGTCGAAAAAACTCTTGAACCGGAAGATGAGCTGCTTCGCATGCTGTATGCCAGCCCGATGAACAAAGAAGAAATACTGAACGCTTTAGCACCCTCTCCCGCTCAAGCAGGGTCGGCTCTCACCGAATTGATGGTGCGTTTGTCCGATTTGGAGCGGCAGGGAAAAATTACTTGTTTTCCTGATGGTCGTTTTGGTCCTGCAAGGGTGTGAGTTTTTAAGGCCAGGGATAAAAATTCACAAAACAAGGGCGATTTTGAGGCAGCGGATAGGGGGATGCATCATGCGTTCAATACGTATCTCTTCTGGTGTTTGTTGAAGCGCTGTGTCGGGGCGTGGTGTGGTTTGCTAAGCTGCTTACATGGAAAATTTAATTGATATAGTTGGTGGCGGGCTGGCAGGCAGCGAAGCAGCTCTGCAGCTTGCCTCACGAGGTGTTCATGTACGCCTAATCGAGATGCGCCCCGTCGTGCAAACTCCCGTGCATACCGGCGAGGGTTTTGCGGAGCTCGTATGCTCAAATTCATTGAAAAGCACAAAACCCGATAGTGCTGCAGGCATGCTCAAGACCGAACTTGCCATGCTTGGCTCGCAAGTTTTTGCTTGCGCGCAGTGCTGCGCGGTGCCTGCGGGTGGTGCTTTGGCGGTTGATCGCGACCAGCTGAGCGCTTGCGTTACGAAGGCGATCGAGGACAATCCCCTGATTGAGGTTGTCCGCGCGGAAGCGCGGGGGATCAGTGCTGCGGGCAAAGTGCTCGTGTGTCGAAGCGGGCAAGAGGATAGCGATGAACTTCCGGGTGTTCCCGATGCGATTATTTTGGCGTCAGGTCCTCTGACTTCCGATGCGCTCGCCACCAGTTTGCAGGCCATAACAGGAAAGCAGCATTTAGCATTTTATGACGCTGCGGCGCCGATTGTGATGGCCGACTCGCTTGACTACGATAAGCTTTTCATCCAAAGTCGGTATGAGGATGAGGGGATAGGGGACTATCTTAATGCCCCGTTTTCTCGGGAAGCCTACGATGAGTTCATTGAAGCGTTGCTTGCCGCCGACAGGGTGATTGCAAAAGATTTCGAAACGCGTGAACTTTTTCAAGCGTGTCAGCCGATAGAAGAAATCGCTCGAAAGGGTCATGACGCTCCGCGTTTTGGTACCTTAAAACCGGTGGGATTGATCGATCCTCATACGGGGTGTCGGCCGTGGGCGGCATTGCAGCTTCGAGCTGAAGATGCGCAGGGGGCAAGCTATAATCTGGTCGGCTTTCAGACCAACCTGACGTTTTCTGAGCAGCGCCGCGTTTTCGGTATGATCCCCGGCCTGCAGCAAGCCGATTTTGCTCGATACGGAGTCATGCATCGCAATACCTTTATCGATGCCCCCCATCTGCTTGGATCCAATTTACAACTGGTTGGCAGTGCGGCTCAGGGTGTGCCTACGGCGATGTTTGTTGCGGGGCAGCTCAGCGGTACGGAAGGGTATTGTGAGGCGATCGCCTCGGGTTTGTTTGCCGCTCTGTTCGTCTATGCGCTTGTTGCGGGAGTGCCTCTTCCCGACACACCTCGCACAACGGCTTTTGGTGCGTTGCTCGCCTATGCAACCGATAGTGAACAGGTGAAGGATTATCAACCGATGCACGTGAATTTTGGCATCATGGAGCCCCTTGAGGTGCCTGTTAAAAACAAACGGAATCGTTATGCGGCCTATGCGCAACGGGGCACTGAAGCCATGCGTGCCTACTGTGACACCCTGCGCGATCTTGACATACTTGCTCGAGGGGATGAAGCGGGTGGGTGAAGAGGGGCTCAATGCGGTGAAGCCGGGAGAGAAAAGCGAGGATATAAGTATCGATGCGTGTGATGCTTACCTGGCATTTCTTGTTGAAGAGTTTTGCGTCTCGCTTAACGTCGAGCGCAATGCATCCGTACATACGGTACGTGCCTACCGCGTCGACTTGCAGGCTTTTATCCGCTGGGCCTATCGCTTGTCTCTCAACCCCCTCCGGATGGATCATCGTCAGTTGAGATCTTACTTGGCGGAACTCGATCGTGAACAGTACTCACGCAAGACCATCAATCGCCGGTTGAGTGCTTTGCGTGCCTTTTATCGTTGGCTCAATCTCACCGGAAAGATGACGACGGATCCCGCAAGCGTTTTGCAGGGGCCTCGCTTGGCGCGATCGCTGCCGCACCGCATTGCTCCGTGCGATATGGCAAAGATATTGCGGGTGCACGGTAAACGGGGCGAGGGCAGACAGCAGCGTGAACAAACCTACCCAGACTATCGCGATCAGGCTCTTCTGGAGTTTCTTTACGCTTGCGGAGCGCGCGTATCTGAAGCATCGGGTCTGTTGGTGCGCGCTGTTGATTTTGCGGAAGCACAGGTCAGGGTCTTTGGTAAGGGAGGCAAGGAACGAATCATTCCTCTGCACGCCATTGCATCCGAATCGATGCAGGGGTATTTTCAGGTTGCCCGCCCCAAGTTGCTTAAAGGTAAGGAAAGCCCCTATTTCTTCGTGTCGACACGGGGTAATCAAATGGGAACCGATGCGATTCGTAAGATGTTTAAGGCAACGCTGAGCGCGGCCGGTGTTGACGAAACGCTCTCTCCTCACGATATGCGTCATACCTTTGCGAGCGATTTGCTTGAAGGGGGAGCTGACTTGCGCAGCGTGCAGGAAATGTTGGGTCATGCCAGTTTGTCCACAACGCAGATCTATACCCATCTTTCACCCGAACGACTTGCTGAAGTTCACCATCGAGCGCATCCGCGCGGATAACTCCTGTTATTGCTCAGGGAGTCAATTCTCCCTTTCCTTTTCGTGGGCTCTTTGTGAACAATGTTCATAAAGGGTTGTAGCCCGCTGTTGACTCCCTATTATGAACAGTGTTCAATAAATGAACGTTGTTCATACATAAGGGAATAAAATGAATATCGGTGGTGAATTCGATATCAAACCAGTAAAAGGGAAGAGGTAGTGTCGATGAGTATTTCTTTGGTTGCAGCAACGGTGGCAATTTCGCTTGCTCTTGTTTTATATACGTGGGGTGTTTTCGACGAGCGCCGTCGGGGAACGCTTACCAAGAAGAATGTCGCACTATTTTGGGCCGGTTTTCTTTTTGATACCACGGGAACTACCATTATGACTTCCATGGCGCTTGCGGGTGGCACCAGCGCTCTTGGTATGCATGCTCTTTCCGGTGTGTTCGCAATCGCATTGATGGCTATCCATGCTACGTGGGCAACGATTACGTATGTCCGTCAAAACGAAAAGGCTATGATTCGCTTTCATACTTTTAGTATCGTTGTGTGGCTGTTTTGGCTCATGCCGTATACGCTCGGTATTTTACAGGGTGTTCCAATGCTTCATATGGCCAACTTACAAGCGGGTATAGTAGCTTTAGTGGTTGTTGTTGGTCTTGGATTGGCTGTTTTTTTTAGCGGCCACAATCATAAAACTCCGGGCGCTCCAAAGGCATAAAGTTTTCGTCTAAACATGGAGTGAGTTTGAAGAGTGTCGTCGGGTCTCGGGAGAAGGTCTACTATGGAGAGTATAGGCAATGAACTGTGTTCACGGTGAAGGAAATGGAGTGCGTAATGACACCACGACAAAGCATCGACAAGCAGGCCATTCAAGATGCTGCTTACCGTATTGCCCAGCGTGATGGTTTGACAGCCCTCAGCATTCGAAGCGTTGCTGCTTCTTGCGGTGTTTCGGTCGGGTCGATTTACAATTACTACCCCACGAAAGATGATCTCCTCGTTGATGTTATCGCTCGTTTTTGGGGGGCTGCTTTTCGTAAGGATCTGTGCCGCCCTGTGCCGGGGGAAAATTTTGTCGAGTATGTTGAGCGGGCGTTTGATGCCATGAAGCGGGCGCTTGCTAATTTTCGAGCTGACTGGCTTCCTCAGATTTCGGCGCTTTCGCTGGGGGGAATTACCGCAGGAAAAAAACGCGAGTCGATAGCGTTTGATCACATAGGTAATGGTTTGGTACACGTTTTTGAAGCTGACGCATCGATTGTGCCTGCGAAACTTCAAGGAATTGATGCGGTCGATCTGTGCTCTTTCGTGGTTAAATCAATGCTCACTTCTTTACGTGATGGTCGACAGGATTGTCGTGTATTGCTCGCCTTGCTGCGAGCGGCGCTCTACGAATAGGAGTACATAGGATGGAAAAGCTAAAAATTCCGACCGATAAGTTGTTGCTTGTTGCCGGTATCGTCTGGGCGATTGCAGGTATCAATATAGCCAATATTGGCCTGGGAGCCTACGTTCACGACTGGAACATCTGGGTTATCGTGCTGCTTGTCGGTACGATTGTCGTGTATGTGCTATTCCACGTTTTTATTTTCACGAAGATGGTAAAAAAGCACACAGAGCGCATTCGCGGATACAAGGAAGATCGCACCCATATCTTTAAATTTTTCGATAAAAAGGGCTACATTATGATGGCTATCATGATGGGTGGCGGCATTGCTTTGCGCATGTCGGGTTTGGTGCCTGAGTGGTTTATTGCATTTTTTTATACTGGCCTGGGAATTGCTTTGATCGTTGCCGGCGTCAGCTTTATTATCCGCTATTTCAAAAGTTCTGCTCCTTCGTGTCCGGTTCTACCCAAGAAAAAAAGCGACGAAACTGCGAAATAATCGATGCGGTGTCCTTGCTCGCGTGATGTGGTGACGAAACGGAAACGTCTGGGGTGATTCTCCGACGTTTCGTCCTATCAT
>JAVVXN010000057.1:0-8298 GCA_036651575.1 Raoultibacter sp.
CTGGGGTTATAGTGCTAAAACCCGCCGATAACCTGAATTTGGACTGAATCGTGTGGTCGGCCTGCGGTCCCCGTGAAAAGAGGACACGGACGCGAAGCGTTTTGTTCTCTTCTTGAACGACTCAAAGATCATCTAGCAACGGGGGCGAATGTGTTACTTTAAAAGATAGCATCCGATTGCAGACGTCTGAAAGAGGTTATCCCATGCCCCGTTTCCGTCAATCGTTTTCCTTCCTGCTCTGTCTTGTTCTGGCGGTTGGATGTTTGCCGCCTGCGGCCTCTGCTTTTGCCACACCTTTAGGCGATCAATCCGCCACCACCGATGCGGCCGAGGTGCAAGGGATACTGGTAACGCTTGATACGGCTGCGCCCGAAGGAATGCGGTCGCGTGCGGTGGAAGATCCCGTGCAGGAATTGGCGCAGGCCGGTATGACCGTGGCCGAGCAGGTTGTCGGGGCGGATGCGGCCCAAACGATTTTGCGTGTCGATCCTGCCGCAAATCAAAGCACATCCGAAGCGGTTGCCGTGGCGCAAGCGATTTCCGGGGTTGTCGCGGTGCAGCCCAACTACGTGTATCGTCCGGTTGATCCCCTCGAAGAGAGCGCTGCCGACTCCTCCGTTTTTTTGCCGGCCGAGCGCATGGTCATCCCTCCTCTCGTCAACGATCCGGCTGCTCAAATTTCCGATTCACAGGAAGCGCGAAACCAGTACTACCTCTACGCTTCGCATACCATCGACGCGTGGGAAGATACGGCCTTTACCGCGCAGGGCACCATTGCGGTGCTTGATACGGGAATCAATTTGTCGCACGAAGATCTGCGCGACAGCATTTTGCACGGCTATGCCTACGACGCGTATGCCCAGAAGCCGTTGGTGGCGACGGAGGGTTTTACGGGGGATTGGATGGGGCATGGTACGCACGTGGCCGGTATCGCGGCCGGGGTTGGCAACAACAATAAAGGTATTGCGGGGGCGGCCTACGCGGCCAAGATTCTTCCGATCAAGGTGGTGGATGACGCGCTGTATGGCACGGGAACCACGCTTGATATGGTCGTTGCCTACGACTACCTGTTTCAGCTGGTCAAGAGCGGAGCCGTGAGCGATTTGCACGTGGTCAACATCAGCATGGGCAGCTACGGCCAGCATCCGGCGGATTTTTTGTTGCAGGAAAGAATTGCTTGTGCGCGCGATACCTACCGTATTGTGACGGTGTGTGCCGGAGGCAACGGCGATGCTCGGGGTAATCCGTACACGAAGCCGTCCTACCCTTCCGATTTTCCCGAATGCGTGTCGGTGACGGCGCTGACCCCCGAGGGCACCAACGCGCGCTGGTCTGATTACAATTTCAGCAAAGATATCAGCGCGTCGGGTGTGCAGCTGTATTCCACATACCGTTCGTCGGATGCCTCGTATACAAAGATGACGGGAACGTCGATGGCGTCTCCGCTGGTGGCGGGTGCCGCGGCGCTTTGTTTTTCCGTGGTCCCCGACGCGACGGTCGATCAGGTGTGCACGGCGTTGTACACGACGGCCACTCCCGTAATCGATCCGGTCAACGATCGGCGGCAGACAAGCGGCAGCAAGGGGGCCCTCAGCGTCGATGCGGCAATCAAGGCCCTGCAAGCGGCAACAATCCAATACCGCACGCTTGCGGGTGTGACGGCATGCGACACGATGGAAGCCATCCAGAAAGCTTCGTTTGAAGCCCAGTCCTGCGACACGGTGATTGTGGCGACTCAGGCAGGTTTTCCCGATGCGCTTGCGGCCGCGGGGTTAGCCGGTGCGCTCGAGATGAAAAACGGCAAAGATATTCCGGTGCTCATCACCGATCGGGCTGCGCTTTCCGATCAAACCGTTCGGGCGATCGAATACCTGGGTGCGAAAAAGGTCATTATTTCCGGTGGTCCTGCGGTTATTTCTGCAGAGGTTGAAGCTTCCCTCGGCGCTCTGGTGAAAGCGACAAACGTTCGGCGCATCTTTGGGCAAACGGCCGCCGATACCGCAGTGAAGCTCAACGAGGTGGCAAGAAGCGAGGGAACCGTTTCTCCCACGGCAATTCTTGCAACGTCGAAATCATTTGCGGATGCGCTTTCGATCGCCCCGTATGCCTACACGAAAGGTGCTCCGATCTATCTGAGCGAAGCGGACGGTTCTTTGTCTGCGGCCACGGCGGCGGCGCTCAAAAAGTTTTCCGCTGTCAAGATTGTCGGCGGCACCGCAGTTGTTTCGCAAGCCACCGAAGATGCCCTGATGCGTGAGGGGTGTGCGGTGCAGCGATGGAGCGGAACGACGCTGTATGAAACTTCCGCCCAAATTGCTGCATCGGCAGCGGCCGAAGGGGCTCTTTCCTTTGCTTCGGTCAGCATTGCGACGGGGAAGGGTTACTGCGATGCGCTTTCTGCCGCGACTGCCGCCGGCGCAAGCAAGTCTGTTTTGCTGCTGGTCGACGAAGGCGCCGAGGGTTCCTATGCTCTCGATGCCGCGCTTGCTCCCCACAAAACGGTGGTGAAAAGCGTCGATTTCTTGGGGGGAGAGGTGGTGGTGACTCCCGCCACCAAGGCAGCGATCAAGGCCACGCTTGCCGGCGCTTAATTCAGGTGAAAATCGTGTGATTTCCACCTGAATTTTTTGGCCTGAATTTGGCCTGAATGGGTTGGGTACTAATGTGCTTTTTGCAGGATCGACCCGAAGAGGTCGGCGGCTTTGCGGTCGTTTTCCGGCAGGGCGGTGGCGTAGATGTCAAGCGTGGTCGCCGCACGCGAATGCCCCAGGCGGTTTTGTACGGTCTTGATATCGACTCCGTTGCCAATCAGCAGCGTTGCCTGCGTGTGACGCAGGTCGTGAAAGCGAAGGCCGAAAAAACCCTGTTCGTCTCGAAACGTCGCCCACCATTTGTTGAAATCGCTCGGGTGGGCAAAGATGCCGAGTGAATTGGAAACGACGGGCACTTCAGCGGTCATAACGATATTCGCTTTCGCTAACAACGACGCCTGCAAAGTGTGCCATACTCGCAGGCGTTTTGTGATGTTGGCATCGAGGCTGATGGTGCGGATGCCGCTTTTTGTCTTGGGGGCCCGCAGCGTACTTTCGGCGGTATACTGCTGCACCACCCGCAGTTTCGCGTTTTTCAAATCGACTTGCTTCCAGGTCAGACCCAGTATTTCCCCTCGTCGCATACCGGTTGCAAGAGCGAGGCGACACGCCATGATGCGCGATCGCGCCAAAAGGGGATTGGGATCATCGCCGCCTCCGTCGTTGCGGATGGCGCGCTCCTGCGCGTCGAGAATTTTCAGCAGACGGCGGGCGCCTTGCGCGTCGAGCACGCACAGCGCCCGCGGTGCCGCTTTCGGCAAATCAATTTTGTCGCACGGATTGGTGGGAATCAAGTCGATGCGGACCGCTTCCTTGAGAATCTGATTGAGCTTTCCCAAGGTGCAGTGCAGCATGGTTTGCGTGTAGCCATCTTCCCGCATTCGTATTTGAGTCTGAATCAGCGCGCCGACATCGATGGCGCGCAAGGGCGTGTTGCCCAAGTACCTTTTTAGTCGCGTGATCATCATGCGGTCGGCGGTCAGTGAGATCGCTTTGATGTCGCCGCTCGATTCTCTTCGCCGCTCGAATTCGTTTGCAAATTGCGAAAACGTCATCTTGTCAACGCCGAGACGCATTCCGCTTTCCAATTCTCGACGCATTTCTTCGCGTGCTCGAAACGCGTCGGATTTGCTTCCGTGTACGGTGCGCGATTGTTGTCGATACTTTCCCGTCTCAGGGTCGCGCCCGGTGGCCAGGCGAATGCGCCACGTGTTGGGTCCTCGCTTCTCAATCGTCCCGATCCCTCCGATTTGCATACGTGCTCCTTTCGTTTGGTCTTGGGCTTCCCCCGGGCGGCCATCGGTGCGTATCAGTGAAGGGATGTGGCTTCTACCTGCAAAGATGACGCGCGCGTAGCAGATGAGCCCTCAGGAATATAGTGACTTTTGTGCAGGGAGTGCAAGGGGAGGGCACCAAACCTCCATCGTCTGAGCTGCCTGTATGACAGGAAGGTAACAAGTGAGATAACTTGAGCAAAATAGCTGAAAATAACTTGACAACGATAGACTTAGATTATATATTTCTATCGTCTTAAAAAGACTGAGCGTATGTCAAGAGGATAGGTTATACCCGGAAAGCTTCTGTGCCACCCGCCACCCCTCCTTGGCGGGTGGACAACAGAAGCTTTCTGTAGAGACAAGGAATAACAGGGAAGATTTTGGGAAACTGAAATCTCGCAACTGAAAGGATTTTGAACAATGGGAAAGATTATCGGCATCGACTTGGGAACCACTAACTCCGCCATGGCGATCATGGAAGGATCCGAGCCTGAGATCCTCACCAACGCCGAGGGCGACCGCACCACCCCTTCAGTGGTGGGCTTCCGCAAAGACGGTGAGCGCGTCGTGGGCAAGGCTGCAAAGAACCAGGCGGTCACCAATCCCGAAAACACCATCGCGTCGGTCAAGCGCTTCGTGGGTCGCTCTTTCAGCGAAACCCCCGAAGAGCAAAAGACCATCTCTTATAAGGTTAAAAATGGTCAGGGCAAGCGTGCGGTTATCGACATCGACGGCAAAGATTACATGCCGGAAGAAATTTCTGCCATGGTGCTGCAAAAGATGAAGTCCGACGCTGAAAAGCAGGTCGGTAGCCCCATCACGCAGGCCGTTATCACGGTTCCGGCGTACTTCAACGACGCACAGCGTCAGGCCACCAAAGATGCGGGCAAAATCGCCGGCCTCGAAGTCATGCGTATCATCAACGAGCCGACGGCAGCCGCTTTGGCGTACGGCCTTGACAAGACGCACAAGGATCAGAAGGTTCTCGTGTTCGACTTGGGCGGCGGTACGTTTGACGTGTCCGTGCTCGAACTGGGCGACGGCGTCTTCGAAGTGTGCTCGACTGCAGGCGACAACCACCTGGGCGGCGACGACTGGGATCAGCGTATCATCGACTGGATGGCCGACAAATTCAAGACCGAAAACGGCATCGATCTGCGCGCCGACAAAATGGCACTGCAGCGCCTGAAAGAAGCTGCCGAAAAGGCCAAGATGGAACTTTCTTCCACCGCACAGGCCAATATCAACCTGCCGTTTATCACCGCTGACGCGTCCGGCCCGAAGCATTTGGACATCACGTTGACGCGTGCCGAGTTCGAAAAGATCACGAAAGATCTGCTCGATCGCTGCAAGCACCCCGTTGAGCAGGCGTTGCGCGATGCAGGCTTGGCCACCGGCGATGTGGACGAGGTCATTTTGGTTGGCGGCTCCACCCGTATGCCCGCCGTGCAGGATTTGGTGAAAAGCATCACCGGCAAAAACCCGAACATGTCGGTTAACCCCGACGAAGTGGTCGCCATGGGCGCTGCTGTTCAGGGCGGCGTACTCGCGGGCGATGTCGAGGGCATCTTGCTGCTTGACGTGACCCCGCTTTCCTTGGGTGTTGAAACCATGGGCGGCGTCATGACCAAGATGATCGAGCGCAACACTACGATCCCGACGCGCAAGACTGAAATCTATTCGACGGCGGCCGACAACCAAACATCGGTTGAAGTCCACGTTTTGCAGGGCGAACGCGAAATGGCCGGCGGCAACAAGACGCTGGGCAAGTTCCAACTTTCCGGCATTCCGTCTGCTCGCCGTGGCGTGCCGCAAATCGAGGTCACGTTCGACATCGATGCCAACGGTATCGTGAACGTTTCCGCGAAGGATTTGGGTACGGGCAAGCAGCAGCAGATCACCATTTCCGGATCGACCGCGTTAAACGACGATGAAGTCGATCGTATGGTCAAAGATGCCGAAGCGCATGCCGAAGAAGACGAAGCGCGCAAGCAGGAAGTCGAAGTGCGCAACACGTGCGACTCGCTGGTCAACGCCACCGAGCAGACGCTGTCCGAACTGGGCGACAAGGCAAGCGAAGACATTAAAAAGCAGGCCGAAGAAGCGTTGGCTGAAGCCAAGAGCGCTCTTGAGGGAACCGATATGGACGCCATCAAGGCTGCAACTGAGAAGCTGCAGGCCGCCGGTTATAAACTGGCCGAAGTGGTGTACAGCACCGAGGGCCCTGCTGCTGGTGAAGGTGCAGCAGCCGCTGAAGGCACCCCGACCGATGACACGATCGAAGCCGACTACGAAGTCGTCGAGGATGAAAAAGAAGGGAAATAACAATGGCTAAGCCCCACAAGGACGAAGTCTTGGAAACCCCCGAAGTGTGTGCGGGCGCAACCCCCGGTGACGTGAAAGACGCCACCGGGGCCACCCGCAACAAAGATGCCCAAACCGTCGATGCTGAAATTATCGAAGAGGAAGCCATCGTTGCAGAAGAAGCAGAACAGGCGAAGGAAGCAGGAGAGCTTTCTCCCGAAGACGCGCTGACGCTGATTCGCGCTGAAGTTGAAGCGTGGAAAGATAAGCATCTGCGTCTTCAGGCAGAATGGGATACCTATCGTCGCCGCACGGCAGAACAGCGTATTCAGGAAAAGGCACGAGCCGCCGAAAAGCTGGTCGAAAGCCTGATCCCGGTCATTGACGATTTTGAGCGCACCATCGATTACGCCCAGAAAAACGGCGAAGTCGGACTTTTGGAAGGTATCGAAGCGGTGCACACCAAGTTTGTCGGTGTTTTGGATAAGGATGGCGTCACGGTGATCGATCCGTGCGGCGAAGCGTTCGATGCGCTTGAGTCGCAGGCGGTTGGAACGGTCGATGATGCCAGCGTGCCGGATGAAACGGTTGCGGAGGTCTACCAGAAAGGGTACCGAATGGGTAATAAAATACTCCGGCCAGCAATGGTCACGGTTACCACCGGTGGGCCGAAGCGGGAAGTCCCCCAAGACGAAACGAAAAAGTAAATCGACGAGGCGGGCTGATAAACGGGCCCGCTTTCGTTTAGATAAGCCAGTACACGAGAAAGTAAGGTGGTGGAAATGTCCGCAACTCCTGATTATTACCAGACACTCGGCGTTCCACGCACAGCGACCGTCGATGAAATCAAGAAAGCGTATCGCAAATTGGCCCGCACGCATCATCCCGATGCGGGGGGCGATGAAGCGAAGTTTAAAGAAATCGGCGAAGCTTACGAAGTTTTAAGCGACGATAAAAAACGCGAACTCTACGACCAGTATGGCACCGCGAACGAAAATCAAATTCCCCGTGGTTGGGGTGGCGGCCAGGGTGGCAACCCCTTCGGCGGTCAGGGCGTAGCGGGCGGCAGCTGGGCCGATATCCTCGAAAGTATTCGCAACGGCGAAGGTGCTTTTGGAACGGAATGGGATTTCGGAGGGTTTGGCGGCAGGCAGGCGCAATCTCGTCCCCGTAAGGGTCAGGATATGAACGTCACCCTCAAAGTGAGCTTCGAAGATGCGTTTACGGGTGCTGAAAAACGCGTGACCGTGCGGGTGCCGGGTAAGACCGAAAAAGAAACACTGACGGTTAAAATTCCGGCCGGTGCCGTTGATGGCGGTCGTTTGCGCTTCAAGGGCAAGGGTGCCTTGGGCACCAACGGTGGTGCGGCGGGCGATTTGCTCATCACCACCAAGATCGATGAGCACCCCTATTACGTGCGCGATGGCGCCGATGTGGTGGTTGACATGCCGATAACCATTGCCGAAGCAGCCCTGGGCGATTCGATCGTGGTGCCCGCCCCCGATGGCACGCGCGTGCGCGTCAAGGTTCCGGCCGGCACGCAAAACGGCGCGGTCTTAACGATCAAAGGGAAGGGTGCTCCTCGCTTAAAGGGCAACGGTTTTGGCAACTTGCACATCAAAGTCGATGTTGTGGTTCCCACCGATATAACCGATGAGCAAAAACAGGCGCTGGAAGCCTTGAGGGCAGCCTCGGTTGAAAGCGTGAGGAAATGGTGATGGACGACAAAAACAGACCGCTTTACATGATCAGCATCGCTGCTGAACTGGCGGGCGTGCATCCGCAGACCTTGCGTATCTACGAGCAAAAAGGACTGCTCACACCCCAGCGAACCAGCGGGAATACCCGCATGTATTCGCAGGCCGATATTGATCGACTCGCCATGATCAATCAGCTGACCAGCGAAGGCATCAATCTGGCCGGCGTGATTCGCATCATGGATTTACAGGGACGCATCGATGAGCGCGATACCGAAATAGACGATTTGCACAAACGCGTGCGCCGCTTGGCCGACCGCGTGCACGAACTGGAAACTCAGGCAAGTGTGACCGCTCTGGTCCACCCTGAAATCAGCACGGCTTTACGACGTTTACCGTAAAGGAGGTACCATCATGAGATTAGACAAA
>JAVVXN010000058.1:0-7529 GCA_036651575.1 Raoultibacter sp.
CGCGTCGTGGCCGAGCGCAGCTCCGGTCACGCGCTATCCCCGGTTGAGCGACCCCCACCGCGTCGTGACCGCGAAGCCGGTCACGCGCTGTCCCCGGTTGAATCGAGCACGGGAGAGTCAGGCGCGTTGTGGCGAGTCGGATAGCCCCGAAAAGCCGAGGAAGCCTGAGCTAAGCGTACTTCTGTACGCGTGCGAAGGTTACGAGAGCTTTGAGGCGCTAGCCGGCCGTCACAACGTGCCGTCAGGTTAAAAAGAGTTATTCGGCGCCAAGCACAAACCGAGTAAAGTTCACGATCTCAATCGTATCGCCCAATGCCTTGGCAACTTCAGCGGTGTAATCGGTTACCGATTGGTCGGGGTTTTTCACGAAAGGCTGCTCGGTCAAGCAGTTTTCCTTGAAGAATTTCTCCATGCGACCCAGAGCCATTTTTTCCTGAATGTTTTCAGGTTTGCCCGATTCGGCAGCCTGAGCCATGTAAATGCTCTTTTCGTGAGCAACAACAGCGGGATCGACCGCGTCACGCGTTGCCGAAACCGGCGCAGCAGCAGCAACCTGCATAGCGATATCGCGACCATAGCGCTTGAAAGCGTCGTTGGTAGCAGTTTCGGGGTTGCCGATTTTAAATTCGACCAAGACACCAATTTTACCAGCGCCGTGAATGTAGCTCGAAACCGCGCCGCCATCCTGATGGACGTATGCGAAACGAGCGAGATTGATGTTTTCACCCAGCGTATGAATGGCGTCGGTAAGAACTTCCTCCACCGTTTCGCCTTCAATGGTGCTGGCTTTGAGAGCATCGAGATCGGCGGGCTTGCTGTCGAGAACTGCCTGTGCAACCTTTTTGGCGTAAGCGACAAATTTTTCATTGATGCCAACGAAGTCGGTCTCGCAATTGATTTCAACCAGTGCGCCAGCTAAGCCACACTCGGAAACCAGTGCCATAACCGTACCTTCATTGGTGGCGCGTCCGGCCTTTTTAGCCACAGCGGCCAAACCGGCGGTACGCAGCGCGTCGACGGCCTTTTCCAGATCGCCATCAACTTCGACTAAAGCCTTTTTGCATTCCATCATACCAGCGCCGGTCATATCGCGAAGTTCTTTAACCTGAGATGCAGAGATTGCAGCCATGCGGGTTCCTTTCTTGACAAAGCTGCGGCAGGGTATGCCTGCCGCAGAATACGTTTCATTGTGCAAACAAAAGTGTTTGAGTTATTGCGCAGCGGGAGCTTCAACGGCCACAGCGCCAGCAGCAGGAGCGGCGACAACAGCGGCAACCGGAGCTTCTTCGGTGACAACAGCGGCAGGAGCGGCCATATCTTCGGCCGTAACCGGAGCGACGCCACCGGCGATAACGGCATCGGCGATGAAGTTGGTCAGCAGGGAGACCGAACGAATAGCATCGTCGTTAGCCGGAATGCCAAAATCGACATCGTCGGGATCGCAGTTGGTATCGAGCGTGCCAACAATAGGAATATTGAGACGACGAGCTTCGTGAATAGCGATGACTTCGCGATTCGTGTCGATGATGAACACCGCGTCGGGAGTCTTTTTCATATTGCGGATACCATTGAGGTTCGTCTGCAATTTGGAGAGTTCTTTGCGAAGCAGAATCTGCTCTTTCTTCGGCAGCTTCTCCATACGGCCATCAGCTTCCATGGCTTCAAGTTCTTCCATGCGGCTTACGCGAGAGCGGATGGTGACGAAGTTGGTGAGCATGCCGCCCAACCAGCGAGCGTTCACGTAAGGCATACCGCAACGGTTTGCTGCTTCAGCGACCGGTTCTTGAGCCTGCTTTTTGGTACCGACAAACAGCACGGTACCGCCCTTGCGCACCATATCGGCTACGAAGCTGTAGGACTGGTCAAGCCCAATTAAAGTTTGTTTGATGTCGAGAATGTAAATGTCGCCGCGGCTTCCGAAGATGTACGGTTTCATTTTGGGGTTCCAACGGCGCGTCTGATGGCCGAAGTGAGCGCCTGCGTCAAGCAGGGTGGTAATGCTGATCTTAGTCATGCGAATCTCCATTCGTTAGTCCTCTGTGCAAGTTCATCCCCGTTTCGCAGCCTTTTCTGTGGCCACTAGCGAATCCAGGTCCGTTGCACATGTGTAATTAGAAACTTTGAAAGTATAGCATCGTTCGCTTCAAGTGCAAGAAATCAATTCCGAAAGCTCACAGGTCGCCCCCCGCACGCGCCCCGGCGCCTCCAAGCACGGTACCGTGCCCCTCCCACACCGTTTGCTTAAAAAGAAAAAGGTACGCCGCAAAATCGTTTCGCAACGTACCTTTTGATGGTCGACACAACCGGGCAGCACCCGGTGTAGCACCGTGTATCTAGCCCCGCTTCGGCTCTTCGATCGTCACGGTCGCGTGATCGAGCAGCCACCTGCTGGCTTTCTGGCGTTCTGCAATTTCACGCAGCGCAAACATGCGGCCGGTCTTTGCCATCTCTTCCTTCAAAGTTTCCGGCTGCTGGGGGTTCATAACTTTACACGTCGCAAGAATATCCTCGTCGTTGATCGACATCTTTTCGTGACGGAACAGCGCATCGAGCGCATACCCCTGGACGAGTGTCTGACGAACCTGCATCATCATCATCATATTGAACTGCTGCTCGCCACCCTGCTGTTCGATAAACTGCTCAAACGTCATACCCTGCTGCTGAATCTGGGCGCGCAGCTGTTCCATCTGATTTTTCTGCATTGCCTCATAGATCGGATCGGAAATTCTTCCCTCGAAGCGCGTAGAAAGCGCACCCATCGCAAGGGACTGCTGATACATGTCGTATTCTTCGCCGCGCACTTCCTTGATGCGGTTTTCAATATTGTTTTTCAGGCTTTCAACATCTTTAAACATAGGCAAATTCTTGGTAACCCATTCGTCGGTAATGGCGGGGATAACCTTTTTTTGAATTTCCTTAACGGTAACCGTGCACTCTATGGTGTCAAGTTCGCCTTCGTTTTCGAACGAGGGGGCCTCGAAAGAAAATGTCTTGGTCTGTCCCACATCCATGCCGATAACATTTTTCTCAAAATCTTCAGGCATCAACTGAGCATTCGTGGTGTAGGTACGGCCATCGGTGTTTAAGCCCTCCATCGGCTCCCCGTTTAACTTTGCATCGATAGCGATAAGACAGGAATCGCCAGCAGCTACCGGGTGGGGTTTATCGGCGGCGTATTCAGCGTAGCTATCCGCAACGTGCGCAAGCTCTGCGTCAACTTCCGCCTGATCGATAGCGAAGGGAGCTGCCGTAATCGCCACGGGGTCGTATGAGGAAAGCTCATATTCGGGACGAGGGGTAACTTCGAGCGTGAAGATGTATTCCGCGCCACGCCTTAAAGGCGACTTCGCAACAGGTGTCGGAGGAAATGCTGGTGTGAGATTCTTTTTCTCGATAGCGAAAGGAACGAGAAACTCAGCAACCTGAGGCTCGACGATCGCATCAACGTCTTTGACACCCAGCTTTTCTTCGATTGACTTCACGAGCAGCTTACCCTGTTCAGGGAAAATACCCATCTGTCGTGCGAAACCGACCGCAGCGAGGTCAAATGCGTCATTCACTTCCTGTGATGTCGCAACAGCCTCAAGGATAATCTTGTCGTTATCAACCTTTTTTTGAGTCACCTTCATGTATGGACTCTCCTTTCATACTTTCACAGCATTGTAGTCCACACTTATGCCACAAAAGACCGCAGTTTCAAATTCGTTTATAATAGATCAGTCCTATCCTGCCCTCAGATTAATTTCCGGCAGCGCGGGCCGTTTGGTACGCTTCAACCAACTTTTTCGTCACGTCGTAAGGAGCCTCTTCATACCCCTCCAGCTCGATTGAGTACGAACCGCTTCCTCGAGAGATCGAGCGCAAGTCCTTCGAATACGTCACCACTTCAGCGTAAGGAACCCGCACTTTGATGACGGTTTCACCTGCGTCGTTTGAGTCGGTACCCACAATGCGCCCCCGCCTCGTGGATATGTCGCCCATGACAGGGCCGGCATATTCTTCCCGCACCACAATGGCAAGATTCGCCATTGGTTCGAGCAAAACGGGTTCCGCTTCGGCACATGCCGCCCGAAAACCGATGCGTGCCGCCGTACGGAAAGCCATTTCGTTGGAATCGACCGCATGGTATGAGCCGTCGAAAACCGCGCACTTCAGGTCAACCATGGGATACCCAGCCAAAACGCCTTCGGTCATGGTTTCCTGCACGCCACGATCGATTGCTGGGATGAAACCACGAGGGATCCTGCCACCCACCACTTCGTCAAGGTATTCATACCCGCCGCCCGGATTGGGTTCGAGTCGCAACCAGCAATCGCCAAACTGTCCTGCCCCACCGGTCTGTTTTTTGTGACGGCCCTGCGCGGTAGCCGTTTTTCGAATGGTCTCACGATAAGGAATACGCACGGGAAGCAGTTTTGCTTCTATTCCCGCCTGCGCACGAAGGCGGTTGAGTAACGTATCGATTTGCGCTTCGCCCATTGCCGTGAGAACAGTTTGATGCGTTTCTTCGTCGCGTCGCACGTGAATGGTCGGATCGGTTTCGACAATGCGTGCCAAAAACGTTCCCAGCTTATCTTCCTCCGTTTTTTTAGCCGCCTCGATTGCAACGGGATACAGCGGCGTGGGAAGCGGCAGCGGATCGATTGACATTTCGCCCGATTTTGAAAGAGTGTCTCCGGTCTTGGCCTCAGTCAACTTGGGAACGACGATAATATCGCCCGCCTTCGCGCTTTTCACGTCTTTCGTTTCTTTGCCCATCATCACGTACAAATGACCAAATCGATCCTTTTTACCCGTACGCGAATTGACAAGCTCCATGCCAGGCTCAAGTACGCCCGAGATGATTTTGACAAAGCTCATGCGACCAACATAGGGATCAGAAAGCGTTTTGAACACAAAGCATGCAGGTTCTCCCGCAACGTCGATAAACGTTTCTCCGCCATCGGACAGACGAAAGCGCCCGTGTGCGGTCGGACTGGGGAAATACGTCGCAATATCTTCCATAAGGCCCAAGATCCCCTGCTCGACAATGGTTGAACCAACAAACACGGGAATGAACAGCTCCTGCGCGATAGCCTTACCCAGCAACTGCTCAAGCTCTTGCTGGGTAAGCTGTTCTGAGCCATCAAGATATTTCATCATAAGATCATCATCGGCTTCGGCAACCAAATCGCATAACTTTTCACGAGCGGTTCGCGCCGCTTCCTGATACTCGTCAGGAATCTCTTCCACGCGCTCGCCATCGCCGCCCTTGTCGAAATAGCGTGCTTTCATACGCAAGACGTCAACAACGCCCCGAAATTCGGCATCAACGCCGATAGGGATGGTGACCGCGCCCAAGCGTGAACCGAAACGTGCGTGAAGCGTTGCCATGGCGGTGTCGAAATTGGCGTTTTCTCGGTCGATATGGTTGATGAAAACGGCTCGGCAAAGACGCATATCCTCGGCCGCACGCCACAACTTCGTCGTCATGATCTGAGGACCTGCCACCGCATCGATCACGAACAGTGCTGTTTCCGCCGCCTGCATGGTTGCGAGAGCATCACCAATAAAATCAGGTTGCCCCGACGTGTCGAGCATATTGATCTTGAAATCTTTAAAGGGGATCGGTGCCAGGGATGTTCCGATAGTGAATTTGCGCTTGATTTCCTCGTCGTCGTAATCGAGATAGGATTTCCCGTCATGGGTTGTACCCATGCGGGGCGTTTTGCCCGAGACGTGCAGCATCGCTTCAGCAAGGGAAGTTTTGCCCGCACCGTCCTGGCCGACCAGTACAATGTTTCGTACGTGTTCGGTAGTAGGAGCTGCCATAATAACCACCAACTTTCACGTTGTGTGGTTCGCGCCGTCTGTCCACTGTACAGGCCGCGAACCACTGCCGAGCCCTCCATAAACAAATCAATGCGCTTAGTTTATCGCAACTGTGCCAACCCTGCGGGGAAAATAGCAAAACCGATCGGGGTAATCCCGCTCCCTTTCGACGAGCGTCTGAACACTTTTGCGCAACACCTCAAAACATCGCTTACACCGGGTAGGCACAAACAACCTTTCAGAAAGCTTGGCGCGATGGCGCAGCACGGAGAGCAGCAAGCAAAACAATTCTCTTTTTTGTGCACTTGCACAAAATGAACAAAGCGAGTACCATTCGGCGATAACAAGTGAATAAAGAATAGTTTCTTTCCCCGGATTGAAACCGCGAAAGCGTTTGAATGTCGACACTGCAGGGCTTGAAGGTGTCGGGGTTTGGGCGTTATTTTTTTGCCCATTCTCTCGCTTTCGCACCATTTCTTTAGCCACCTGGACTGAAGATGGACGGCACCGTGTCGTCCTCGTTTCGGATATCTGCCCGATAAGCACGTATCCCGTCGAAAGGAAATGGTATGTCGAACTCGAAAATGCACACCGTCACCATCAACATGGGCCAAGCGAGCGGATCCTACGAGGTCTCCCCTTCCACGCTCAAGCAGGTCATGGCTCTCGTCGCTGAAGAAAGCACGCAAGAAACTGCCGGCAAGCTGTCGATGCGTACTCCGCTGCCAATCAGCTGGCCTTTCTAAGCACCTTCGAACAAAACAACGGTTTTCAAAGACCCCGCTGCGCCCGTCGCAGCGGGGTCTTTGCCTTTACACCCCGCAAGGCCTCATCGAGATACCGAGCCTTTTGAAAGTAAAACCCCGACACAGGGGGTGCATGCGTTTTCCCGCCTTCTACAATGTCTCCAACGGTGCGGTAATCTTTCGAAAGCGTGCGTTGTCGGTGCACTCTTGCCACACGGCGGAGGAAAACACCCTGTCTTTCATGTCCTTTTGCAGCATTTCGCCTACCGACACTTCGTAAAGTTGCTGGTCGGAGCTGCTTAATTTTGGGCTCAATACCGCGTCCAGCTTATCAAACAGACCTCGTTTCCCCATCGTGGGATCTGATTTGAGTATCCGCTCATCGGTCGCATAGGCGACGTAGTGCTCCAGGTGGTTGAGGGCGCACTCCTCGTTGCCCATCTGCTTGTAAGCCGTTGCGGCATTGATCTGCAAACCAAGCCCCTGCACCGGGTTAAGCACATCGAGATCGAAAGCGTCAACCATTGCCTCTGCCGCAACAACCAGGGCATCAACTCGCGTTTTGTCGTTGGGGCAGAGCAGTATCTGGGCTGAGCAGCCATTCATAACTTCCATGATTCCCCAAAACACTGATTCTTGATAGGTTTTCAAGGCAGCTTCGTGGTTGCCCGCCTGCTCGTAAGCATTTGCGAGCATCGCATCGATTGGCGAAGACTGTGAGCGCATATCGCCCAACAAGGCAATCGCATCATCAAAATTTTCAAGCATGATAAAGCTTGTTGCGCGCAAGAGATCTGCTTGTTCCCGATACTCTTTTTCATCAGCATTTTCCTCAACGCGCGCAAGAAGCTCCAGGGATTTTTCCAGTAAAATCTGCTGATGCGCCTCATCGACAGCAGCGCGGTTGATCAAGACCATCACAACCTGAAGCAGCAACGGCCAACACGAAGCGTAATCTCTTACCGAATTCAA
>JAVVXN010000059.1:0-7316 GCA_036651575.1 Raoultibacter sp.
AACCGTTGGGCGGTAACCCCGTCCCGTGGGTTCAAATCCTACCTCCTCCGCCAGAAAAATCAAAACGAACGCCGCAAGGTGTTCGTTTTTTTGCTCGAAGGAGCAGATAGGATTGCACGTGCCCCAACCCAGACCAACCTCCCAACAAAGTACGAAATCCTATCTCCTCCGCCAGAGAAACCAAAAGGGATAACGCGCCTTATCCTGACTGAGCGCCACCGTTGCGATAAGTCAGAAATAAAGGACGGAAAAGTTTTAAGCGTATCGATGGAGAGAGAAATCAACCTTTTCCTTTCGGGGATACCGTCTGGCAACTATTTTTAAAACCCCACATGAGACAAGCGAGACAGCTGCTACAATCGACTCAAAGTATCGTTATTTTACACTGCGCTTATTTCTCGGAAACGAACCATCAATAAAAACCCTTCCGAGATAAACGTCTGTACGGATATTGCTTTCGGAAGCCCGAAACAAGACTGAGAAACACCGTTGTTTTCCTCCGGCAGGACAACAACGGTGTTTCCTCGAAGCCGCTGGCGCCACAGGTAAGGAGCGTACAACGCATGCAAGAAACTTCAAACTTCCCAATAGCAGGTCAGGCGACGCTTCTCAAAGCACTCGACCACGATACTGTGGCAGGTATCAAGCTATGCGAATACTGCTCCGACGGCTATATCATTCTCTACGTCAACGACGGCTTCGCCAAACTGACCGGATACTCACGAGAAGAGCTGATCGGCAACAACCACAGTGCCGTCATTCGCCCCGAAGACAAAGCCCAACTTGATGAAGAAATCAAAACACAATGCAAAATGACGAACCACTTCAGGGTGACATACCCGCTCAAAAGAAAAGATGATACGTTGTTGTGGATGCTTGACGAGGGTGTTGTTTTGCCCCAGCAAGACGGAACAATATTGGTGCAAAGCACGACGGTCGACATCACTGAGCAAATCAACTCGAAACTAACCCTGGAAGACACCAGGAAACGATACGAAATTGCGCTGGGGTACTCCAACGTCGCCATATTCGAGTACAACCTGAAAACCAAAAAAATCACTACCCCGGACAACATGTTCAACATATGTGAACTGTCTGCCGTCGTTGAAAAGACCGTTGAAGAAGTGATCGCTTCAGGAGCTGTCGCACCCCGGAGCAAAGACGATCTCCGCAACTTTTATCGGAGGATCGACGAGGGCGCGCCGTCATCTTCGGCAACGATTTATGCCCAAGATGTCCACGGCAGCGAACGCATTGTCGAACTCCAACTGATTCGCGCGTTTGCCGACGGCAAAGAGTATTCCCATGCACTCGGTGTGCGCAAAGACATCACCGACTCCGTCCGTTTTCGTCAAGAAGAGGCCTATGGCGATCAGCTGACATCGGAGAGCCTCTTTCTTTACGAAGCAAACGTGACCCAAAACAAAATCATTCATTACAACCCCCGCTGGGCGACTGAAGCAAACGTCTCTTCCACCACGACGCTTTCGGAAGCCGTGAGGTTTGTGTGCGACACCCGCATCGTGCCCGAAGATATTCCAATTTTCGCTGAAAAACAATCGCGTGCATTTTTGCTCGATGCTTTTGAGCAGGGCGAACAACTGGTAACTTTTGAATATCGCAGACAGGTCAAAAACGGAAGACCCGTCTGGATTGAAGCAAAGATCAATATCATCCAAGATGAACTGACACACGATATCACCATGCGCGTATACGTGCTCGATATCGACGCCAAGAAAAAAAGTGAACTACAACTCGCCGCAGAGCGGCATCGCTATGAATTAGCCCTTTCGAAATCAACTCGCGTGTACGAGGTCAATGTGACCAAAGACACCCTCGAGCTTGGTACCGAAAATATCCAAGGCGTCCTTGGCACCTCTTACGACCAAAAGCATGCAGCCAAAACCCTGCCCGCTGTTCTGAAAACAATCCATCCGCTCGACAGGGCAAAAACAACCGATTTTCTTTCGTACGCCAACCTGAAAAAATCATACGCTTCCGGCAAAACCTACCTGGTGCACGACTGTCGTCGCATCACCGACCAAGGTGATGAATACTGGGTGCGCTTTGCGCTGCAGCTGTTTGAAAGCACGCAGACCAATGACCTGATGTGCTATGCCTACGTCGAAGATATCAATGAAGACAAGAAAGCCGAACTCGCCCTGCTCTACCGCGCGCAACACGATCTGATGACCGGCCTCTACAATAAAAATACGACGCAAGAAAAAATCGAAGCGGTGCTTGCCTCCGAAAAAGGAAGCCTTGAAAAGCATATATTCTTCATTGTTGACCTGGATTATTTCAAGCTTATCAACGACCGATTCGGACATGCCTTCGGCGATGCGGTGCTTTCCCAAACCTCCGCGAAAATAAGTGAACTTTTCAGAACGGATGACATCATAGGACGCATTGGCGGAGACGAATTCGTCGTCTTCATGAGCAATATCAAAAACGAGAAAATCGCTTTTTTGAAAGCGCAGGAATTGTGCGACAATCTTGCTGAAACCTACACCCAAAACGGCGTTGAGCAAAACATGACCGCAAGCGTCGGTATCGCCCTCTACGACAAGCACGGAAAAACCTATGACGAGCTCTACCGCCACTCAGACACCGCGCTCTATCACGCGAAAGAACAGGGACGATGCCGGTACTCCCTCTATCACGAAACCATGCGGATGGGTCACACCATCACGGGAGGCATCGACTTCAGGCAGGTTCTGGAAACAAACACCTTTGAAAGCAATATGAGCGAATACGTATTCCGCATCCTCTACGAATCAAACGACAAGCAGGCGGGAATCAATTCCGTGCTTGAACTGATCGGGAAACATTACCGCGTGAGCCGTGCGTACGTTTTTGAAAATTCAGAAGATGGACAATACGCCTGCAACACCTTCGAGTGGTGCAACGAGGGAATTTCCTCTCAAATACAAAACAACCTCAAAGAAATTCCCTACCGCAAACTGGGAGACTACGAAAAGAACTTCGGCGCTGAAGGGGTATTTTACCTGGCAGACAGCAATGAAGCACCAACGAGCATCAAAGAAATCCTCAAAACTCAAAACATCAAAAGCATGGTGCAATTTTCCATCGTCAAAGACGGAAAATTTTCAGGATTTATCGGATTTGACGAATGCACCGGCTATCGCATGCCCGAAGACCGCGAATTCAACGACTACCGCAACTTTGCGAATATCCTCGGCGTCTTCATCACCGAAATGCGGGCGTTCAAACGGGCAAAAACTTCGAGCGACGCCGTGCTTTCCATCGTGAACGGTCTCGACTCGTGCGCCTACGTATGCGACCCCATCACCCACAAGCTCCTCTTCATCAACGATCAGACACTCCGGACGATTCCCGGCATAGAGGTGGGAGACTACTGCTACCAAGCGCTGTGGGGCAACAAGGGCCCCTGCGAAAACTGTCCCATGCAGCTTCTGGCAGAAACAGGAAAACAAACCGACTCAAGCATTCGCTTTCACCCAGTATTAAAGTATTGGGCCAAAGTGACCGCTTCATGGGTCGACTGGATCGTCGGCACAAAAGGCTGCCTTATCAACAGCGTCGATGTCAGTGATTATCGCCCTGGAGCCTTGCCCGCCGAAGAAAAGATCAAATAAACAACCGACAAAGGGTTTTGTTCAAAATCCTTTGTCGCCAAAAAACCAATATCCCCGTTTTTTCACGCCAATACAACGAAATGATGGCAATTTTCGACCCGCTCGCACCAAGGGATTATTCTCTTTTTGACCGGATAGTCAGTAATCATTGTTGCAGCAAACAGCGGCATCAAGCATCTTCGCCAGCTGCTTTCTGTACAGAAAGGACTGCCATGTATTACAGCAACGGAAACTACGAAGCGTTTGCTCGACCGGAAAAGCCTCAGGATGTCGACCGGAAATCAGCCTACCTCGTCGGTGCGGGACTCGCGTCGCTTGCAGCGGCAGCCTTTCTGGTCCGCGACGGGCAGATGTCGGGCGAGCGCATCCACATCCTCGAGGAGATGAGCTTACCCGGCGGGGCATGCGACGGTATCCACGATCCGCAAAAAGGATTTCTCGTTCGCGGCGGGCGTGAAATGGAAAACCACTTCGAATGTCTCTGGGACTTGTTTCGCTCCATCCCCTCACTTGAGCTTGAAGATTTTTCAGTGCTTGACGAATTTTATCGCATCAACAAACACGACCCCAACTATTCACTTATGCGTGCAACCATCAATCGGGGCGAAGACGCCCACACCGACGGCAAGTTCGCTCTTTCGGAAAAAGCGGCCACCGAAATCGCCCAGCTTTTCTTGACGCGCGACGAAGACCTCTACGACAAGACCATCGACGATGTGTTCACTGAAGAATTTTTCACGTCGAACTTCTGGTTGTATTGGCGCACCATGTTCGCCTTCGAGCAGTGGCACAGCGCGCTTGAAATGAAGCTTTATATCCAGCGATTCATCCACCATATCGGAGGCTTGCCCGACTTTTCGGCTCTGAAATTCACGAAATACAACCAGTACGAATCCCTCATCCTGCCCCTGGTTTCCTACCTTGAAACCCACGGCGTCCACTTCGAATACGATGCCCGGGTAACCAACGTCGTCTTCGACATCCAGGGCGACAAAAAATTGGCGAAGCAGATTCTTCTCACCCGCAACGGACAGGAAACCTCCATCGAGCTTTCCGAAGACGACCTCGTGTTCGTGACCAACGGAAGTTGCACGGAAAACTCCACTTGGGGCGACCACGACCACGCACCCGCATTCAACACCAACGATGGCGGCTGCTGGAATTTATGGCGCAACATCGCGGCGCAGGATCCCTCCTTCGGCCGCCCCAATAAATTCTGCACGCAACCGAACAAGACGAATTGGGAATCGGCCAGCATCACCACCCTCGACGCGCAGATTCCCCCTTATATCGAAAAAATCTGCAAGCGCGATCCTTTCAGCGGCGGCGTCGTCACGGGCGGTATCGTGACCGCAAAAGACTCTCACTGGCTGATGAGCTGGACGGTCAATCGTCAACCCCACTTCAAGGATCAGCCGAAAGAGCAGCTGGTCGTGTGGGTCTATGGCCTATTCGGCGACATCCCCGGCAACTTCATCAAAAAGCCGATGCGCGAATGCACCGGAGAGGAAATAACCCAGGAATGGCTCTACCACCTGGGCGTACCCGAGGCTGAAATTCCCGCAATGGCGCACGATTCGGCCCGCTGCATGCCCTGCATGATGCCCTACATCACCGCGTTTTTCATGCCGCGCACCGTGGGTGACCGTCCGAAAATCGTGCCCGAAGGCTGCACGAACTTCGCTTTCATCGGCCAGTTTGCCGACACGGTCCGCGACACGGTGTTCACCACCGAATACTCGGTGAGAACCGGGATGGAAGCCGTCTACACGCTGCTCGACATCGACCGCGGCGTGCCGGAAGTATTCGCTTCCTGCTTCGATGTGCGTATGCTGCTCGACGCGACCTCCAAGATGATGGACGGAAAAAAAGTGACAGAAATGAAGCTTCCCTGGCCTTTGAACTGGGCGGAACATGCAGGATTGAAAAAGCTTAAAAATACTGAAATAGAAGAGTTGCTGACGAAATACCACGTCATCTAGTACGTCGTAGGCATGGTAGGACAAGGGGGAGGCGCGCCAGCTCATGACGCGCCTCCCCCTTGATTGCCCTTGGACGAAACCCCTGCGTTCGTCCAAGGGAGTCATACCTGTTTTCTGCCAAGTTCGGCAGTTTCTAGCGCTCGTCCATAGGAAGATAGGAGCGCTTTTCGTTACGCGTCGATTTATAGGCAGGGCGGATGATACGCTTACCCGATACGATTTCCTCAAAGCGATGCGCAGCCCAGCCCGTCATGCGTGCACAGGCGAACAGCGGCGTGAACAACTCTTCGGGGATGCCCATCATCGAATACACGAAACCGGAATACATATCGACGTTGGCGCACATATCTTTCGTCGTACCCTTTTCCTTCAAGATGACTTCGGGTGCCAAGCGCTCGATGTTTTTGAGCAAGTTGAGCTCGGCTTCGAATTCGGTACCAGCAGCAAGGCGCTCGGCGAAAGCCTTGCAAATAATGGCGCGGGGATCCGACTTCGTATATACGGCATGCCCCATGCCGTATACGAGACCCGTTTTGTCATAAGCATCCTTATTGACAACGCGCGCCAGATAATCGGCCACTTCACCGTCGTTGTCCCAATGCTTGATATTTTCTTTGAAATCTTTCTGCATAGCGAGCACCTGGTGGTTTGCACCGCCGTGCTTGCTGCCCTTCAGCGAACCGATTGCCGCCGCATACGTCGAATAGGGGTCGGTGTCAGACGAAGAGAGCACCCGGCACGTAAACGTGGAATTGTTGCCACCGCCGTGTTCGGCATGCAGGCACAGCATGATATCAAGCATGCGAGCCTCTTCGGGAGAAAACGAACGATCGGGGCGCAGCATGGACAAAATGGTTTCCGCCGTGGTTTGACCGGGAATAAAACGATGCATGATCATCGACTCGTTATAATAAGCCGCACGCTGGGCGTAATAGGCTAAAACCATAATGCGAGGCAGGCGGGAAATCAGCGAAATCGCCGTATGAATTTCGTGTTCGGGCGAGCGATTTTCCGCATCATCATCGTCGGCATAGAGCAGCAAAACAGAGCGAGAAAGCGCGTTCATCAAATCACGCGGAGTGTCTTTCATCAGGCGAGAGGCGGTGAAACCATCGGGCAATTCGCGTTCGGAATCGAGCACCGAGACGAACTGACGCAGCTGATCGGCGGCGGGAAGTTCACCCATGAGCAGCAGATAGGCTACTTCCTCAAACCCGTAACGGCCGTTGAGTGGGGCGGTAGCCAACAGATCGGAAACATTGTAGCCACGAAAGGAAAGTACTCCATCATCGGGTTTTTTGTCGCCGTCGGAAACGACATAGCCATGAACATTCGAGATATTGGTTACGCCAGCGATGACACCCGTTCCGTCAGCATTGCGAAGGCCACGCTTAACTTGATATTTCTCATAGAAAGAGGGATCGATCGAATTGATTGCGTTAAATTCTTCGTAGAGCGCGATTTTGCGCTCTTTTTCAATTTGTTTTCCCATTGCATACCTTACCTTTCTTATCCGTTTGCCTATCATACCTTGTTTTTCCGGCAAGTATGAAGACGAGTCGGTAGAGACGCGCAAGTTATGACACCTCTCAAGCGCAACATTTGATCTGGTTACTCGTAAAATGTGGAGCGGTGGGGGGGCCGGGGGGGGGCAGGAGCCCCCCGCGCCCCCGCCAAAAAAAAAAACAAAAACAGTGGGAGAGTATGGACAAAT
>JAVVXN010000060.1:0-2247 GCA_036651575.1 Raoultibacter sp.
TTACCAAAGACCAGCTGAAAGCGCGGGTGCAAGATCTTTCGGGCGGCCAGAAGCGACGTTTTCAGTTCTTGCTCATTTTACTTGAAGAGCCCAACGTGCTCATTTTGGACGAACCGGGAAACGACCTGGACACCGATATGCTGGCCGTTATGGAAGATTTGCTCGATGCCTGGCCCGGTACGCTTCTGATGGTCACGCACGATCGCTACCTGATGGAGCGCGTGACCGATCAGCAGTTTGCCCTGCTCGATGGCAAGGTGCGCCATTTGCCGGGCGGTGTCGATGAGTATTTGCGCGAACTCGATGAGCGCGATTCCCTTACGGAACGTGCCGCTGCTGATCGGGCGAGGAAAGAAGAAGCTCGCGCCGCGCAAGGTGCGGCGAAGCGGGATTCGGTTGTCTCCACCGAAAAAAGCTCGCAAGTAAATGTTTCCGCATCGGCGACAACCCTTACGGGCGGTGATGCCCACAAGGCGAAAAAACAGATGGCTTCCAACGAGCGCAAGCTGGCGACGCTCAATGACAAGATAGAGGCTGCGCGGGCAAGCATGATCGACGTCGATCCGTCCGACTATGTTGCATTGGGTGAGGTTCAGGCTACGATTCGCGACCTTGAATCACAAGTAACTGCTCTCGAGGAAGAATGGATAAAACTTGCCGAGGCACTGGGCGTATAGGGACCTCTTATTCGTAAGGGGTTTTGTCCGGGCTTGAACCGACGGTAGGCTATACTGAGATTTTGTGAGATAAGGCGCACCGCTTGGGGGAGAAGTGCGCAGGTGCCGACGAGGGGGGATTCGGCATGAAATTCATGCAGGTTCTTAAGGACTTATGGCGTACACCTGACTTTATTGGGTTTGCGGCTCACTGGGTTTGGATCTGGTGCGTTTTTTGGAGCTCTCTTTTTTATCGTCAAAACCAGGCCGTCGGTGCGCTTGACTCATTTCTTTCCCTTGAGCCTCTCTGGACTTTTTCGCTGGGGGCAAACGTTTTCACCTTGCTCGTTCTTGTTTTGTTGAGCCGCCGTAAAAACCCGCTCACCGACGTGAAGGTACTCGTTTGGCTCGCGCCCGCAGCTACTGTTTTGGGCACGCTGCTCATCTCGACTCCGGTTCTTGAGGTGGCGGGTTCCCTGTGTTCCCTCTGCGAAACCGCGGGTAGTATTTTAACGGGTATTGGCTCGGGTATTCTCGTTGTGCTGTGGGGCGAACTGTATGCGAGCCAAGGTGCGCAACGTACCGTATTCTATAGCGTTGCTTCCTGCCTGCTTGCTGCTTTGGTTTATCCCCTTATCCTGCTACTTCCTCGGGTTGCAGGACAGTTGCTGGTGGCGGTTTTGCCTCTGATCAGTATCTTTTATCTACGTCGCTTTAAGCGCTGCCTTCCTCGTACGTCCAAAACTTGTCGTAATGTGTTGGTGGAAGGAAGACCTCCGTGGATGTTGATTGCGGTTTCGCTTTTCTTTGGATTTTCATTTGGCCTGATGAAGGGGCTCGTACCGCCCGATGATGCCAGTTTGGTATTGTTGCGAGATGTGACCAACATCGTCGCCATCATGATAGGCTTGGTGGCGGTTTTCGCCACTGCGGTTGTGTACAAGATGGATTTCAAGCACATGACATATCAAATAGCATTGCCGCTGATGGCGGTCGGTTTTCTCTTCCTGCCTTTTTCGGGGTTATGGTTGGTTGCGGGTACGGGGTTGCACCAGATGGGTTATCAGTATTTTGATATTATCCTGTGGGCTCTCTGGGCGTTTTTGGCAACGAGTACCAAACTTCCTGCCGGTTGGATTGTTGCGCTGGGCATGTTTTCTATTCAGCTCGGACAGCTTCTTGGATCGGGGGCGGGGGCATTGGCCTTAACCATGATACACACGTCTTTTCAGATGGCCATGTTTTCCGCAATCATCGTGTTCTGCTTTCTGCTGGTTTCAATTTTCGCCTTAAGCAATAACCAATTGACTACGGGATGGGGCTTGGCGCGTCCTGTGGAGGATGAAACGGCATCGAGTACGCTTGAACGTTGCAGCAGTATGCTTGCGCGCCGCTTTCGCCTTTCGCCGCGCGAAACGGAGGTATTCTTTTTGTTGGCAAAAGGTCGCAACCGTGCATACATCTGTGAAGATTTGGTCATATCCCTGGAAACGGCGAAGACCCATATCAAGAATATTTATCGCAAAGCAGACGTTCATTCGCAGCAAGATCTTATCGATATTGTGGAAGTTGAAGAATTGCACCTGTAGGA
>JAVVXN010000060.1:2347-7119 GCA_036651575.1 Raoultibacter sp.
AGGTGCGTTCCCCCTTCTGACGGGATGGTTTGCGCCGAGATTTTCTCTATGCTTGGGGTACGTGCTCAGGGAGGGTGCGCGATGGTGAATCTGAGGCAAGGAGGGAATCATGGGAGAAAGTATCAGCAAAAAAGGTTTGTCCCGGCGTTCGTTTTTAGGGCTGGGCGTTACGGCGGCCGCCGGTGCGGCAGTTGCGGGCATGACCGGTTGCAGCCCGAAAGCACCAACCGAGCCAGCAAAACCGGCTGCCGGTGGCGCGGGTGCTGATGGCGCCGCACACAGCTGGGAAGTTGCGCCCGAAACGATTGTCGATAGTGCAATCAAGGAAACGACCGACTGTGATGTCTTGGTTGTCGGTGCCGGTTTGGGCGGGTGCGTGGCGGCTATTTCGGCCCTGGAAAAGGGTGCGAAGGTTATCGTGCTTGACAAAAACCCCGAGGGAACGGTTGTTGGACGCGGTGTCCATATTGCCGGATTCCACACCAAGGTGCAGCAGGATTTGGTTGCGCAGGGTCTCTTGACCGAACCTGACTATCGCCAAGTTGTTCGTCGCTGGATTCAGTGGGCACAGGGGCGCGTCAAAGAACCGTTGCTGTGGGAATTTGCTCGCAAATCGGGCGCAAGCCTCGACTGGCTGTATGACTTAGGAAGTAATAACGGTCTCAATGCCTTTTTGTGGGATGGCTATTACAAAGGTCCTGACTACACGGAATATCCGGTGACGCACATCTTCTATCAAAAGGGCAAGGAAGAAGAAACTTTCAACTTCACGTTTTATGGTGAAGGCGACGTGTTCGGCAACGCCGCTTTGGTGCCGGTTCTGTACAAGATCATCGCAAACAAGGGTGGCGAAATCCGTTGGGGTCAGAAATCTGAGCGTTTGATGCGTGAGGGTGAAGGACCCGTTACGGGCGCCATCGCTTCTGCGGGCAAGAAGGGCGAATATCTTAAGTACAACGCCAAGAGCGTTATTATCGCTTCGGGTGATTATGCTGCTGATGCCGAAATGCTGGCTTACTATTCACCGATGACGGTGTATTCCGTTGATAAACGTGTCTACATTCCGGCCGATGTCGATACGGGCGACATGCATAAGCAGGCTATCTGGTCTGGTGCCGCTATGCAGAAATCAGAGCCGCACGCAGCTGTTATGCACCTCGACTTCGGTGCGGCAAGCTATGGCTTTTTGCATGTGAACGGTGAGGGCAATCGCTTCAAGAATGAAGATGTCAATACGCAGTCAAAGAGTACCACCAAGGCGTTCCAGCCTGAAAAGACTGCCTATACCATTTACGACTCCCATGGTCTTGAATACGTCAAGCGCCAGATGGACTCCGGTGTCGGCGGCGGTTTGCAGTGGGGTCAACTGACGCAACCTGTCGGTGGTACCTATAACCTGGCTGCTCAGGAAGAGGTGCTTAAGCAGGAAATTGAATCGGGTCTGGCTTTCAAGGCGGATACTCTTGAAGATTTGGCCAAGCAGATTGACGTTCCGGCCGAAAATCTTGTGGCAACCGTCAAGCGCTACAATGAACTGGCAAAAGCGGGCAACGATGTCGATTATGGCAAGCGTCCCGAGGTTATGGATCCGGTGCTCGATCCTCCGTTCTACGCAGGTCACCTACAGGCTTGCTTGCTCACCATGTGCGGTGGATTGCGCACGGATACGCAAGCGCGCGTTTTGGACGGCGAGGACAAACCCATCAAGGGCTTGTTCGTATGTGGTTCTGCTGCGGGCGATTTCTTCGGTGCGGGTGATTACCCCACCTACGTGCCCGGTATCGGCCACGGTCGCTGTGTGACATTTGGCCATATTGCCGGCATCAATGCTGCCGGAGGCGATGCTGAAAAGGAAATCCCCAACTTGGATATTTAGCGAATATCTCCGCATAACGCCAAGCGTGTTCTCGTACTTATTCCAGGTTGCCGCTGCCCCCTCTCCCAGCGGCAACCGATTTTTGTTTTCCGATGAGGTAGCTGGCCGAAGACGGAACTCCTACGAAAAAAAAGGGGAGCGCATAAGCTCCCCTTTCGACTGTTTTTCCGGTGAGGGAAGGCGTGCTAAGACGTTATTGCACCACGCGTACGCGACGGACGCCCTCGATGCCGGCAAGAGAATCCAGTGCGCCGGTCGGTGCCGGCTGGTTTACGTCGATGAGCGTATAGGAGAAGTCACCACGCGTTTTGTTCGTCAGGTTTTCGATGTTTACGCCCTCGTCGCCGAAAACGGTGGTAATGCGGCTGATCATATTGGGGATGTTGCGATGCATGATGGCAACCCGTCCCTGGCCCTCGGGGCACAGTCCCATGTCGCATAGCGGGTAGTTTACCGAGTTCACGATGTTCCCGTTTTCCAGATAGTTCATAATTTCGCGGACTGCCATAACGGCGCAATTGTCCTCGGCTTCTTCGGTTGAGGCGCCCAAATGGGGCAGTGCTATGGCGTGTTCCATGTCCATGACGGCCGGTGTGGCGAAGTCGGTGATGTAGGCGTGCACTTTGCCGGAAGCAAGCGCGGAAGCCATGGCACTTTCGTTTACCAGCGTGTCGCGCGAGAAGTTTAAAAACACCGCACCCTTTGGCATGAGTGAGCAGGCGTGTTCGTCGATCATGCCGATGGTGCCTTCCATGGCCGGTACGTGGATGCTGAAATAGTCGCAGGTGCGGAATAGGTCATCGATATTTACCACGTGATGAACCTCGCTCGAGATACGCCAGGCGGCGCCTACCGACACGTAAGGGTCGTAGCCGTACACGTCCATACCGAGATTGATGGCGGCGTTCGCCACCTCAGCACCAATGGCACCCAGGCCGATCACACCGAGTTTCTTGCCTTTGATTTCGCGGCCCGCAAATCCCTTTTTCGCTTTCTCGGCTGCCTTGCCGATATTTTCGTCGTCAGCGTTTTGGCGGCACCACTCGATGCCGTCCACGATGCCGCGACTACCCAGTAAAAGGGCACACAGAACCAGTTCTTTTACCGCGTTGGCGTTTGCGCCCGGTGTGTTAAACACGACGATGCCCTCTTCGGCGCAGCGATCGAGCGGAATGTTGTTTACGCCGGCGCCCGCGCGGGCAATGGCCAAAAGATCATCTCCAAATTCCATGTCGTGCATCGCCGCGCTGCGTACGAGGATGCCTGTTGCTGTCGCGACATCATCGGTAAGCTCGTATGATCCGGTGAGCAGATCGGTGCCGTAGGCGGAAATGTTGTTGAGACAATGGATACGGGGCATGAGTTTCTCCTTGGCCGGGGCGGTTTTTTGATCTTACCGCCCGCAAAAAGGGACGGTTTTGCACATTTCTCCATACTGCCCGTTAAGTTCTCCTCTGTCAACGAGCGCCTTGCCGAAGTGTACCTGCGGGCGGTAAGAGATTGAAGAGAAGGTTCTCCGCGTTGCTCGTTTCTCTGTTTGAAAAAAGATCCGCTTGGCGTGCAGCTCACGAAAGGCGTCAGATTTTGATTGCGGGCGCCTACACGCCGCGCAGACGGGTGTGGTCGATGATGGTTTTGAGGGTTGGCAGTAGCGCCTGCAACTCTTCGGCGGTGTAGGGGTGCAGCGCGCCTTGCCCGGCAAGCACGGTTTCCGAATCGAGGAAGCTTTGCAGGTACCAGGCATCGGCGCCCGCGATGCGGTGAGCAAGCGCGATCAGGCTTTCTGTGTCATGCAGTTCGCGCACAACGGTGGTGCGAAATTCGTAGGGGATAGTGCCACGCAGCAGGTAGTCGATGCTTGCCTGTACGGGGGTGCTGTCGAAGGGGGGCAACCCGATGGTTTCGCCGTAGCGTGAGGGGCAGTTTTTCACGTCCATCGCCACGTAATCGACAAGGCCGGCATCCACTAAGTCGCGCAATTTTTCGGGAAAGCTGCCGTTTGTATCGAGCTTGACGGCAAAACCCTCGGTCTTAATGCGGCGGCAGAAGCCCTCGATGTCGTTTTGCAGCAGCGGTTCGCCACCGGTGATACAGATGCCATCGAGGAGGCCATGGCGCTTATCGAGGAAGGCAAAAAATTCCTCCAGCAACATTTCGGGGAAGGCGGCGTTGCCCTCAAGATTTTCGCCCAGCACTAAATCGCTGTTGTGGCAAAACGGGCAGCGAAAATTGCACCCGGGGGTAAAGATTGTTGCGGCTGTTTTGCCAGGGAAGTCGAGCAGGGTCAGTTTTTGTAATCCAGATAGTTTCATAATGGCATCGATTGTAGCACGGGGATCCGTCGATGCTATGATGGATGACTTCTGTAGAGTGCAGGGGTGTGTTTTGTGACGGACTCATCTCGCGGCGGCGGCACTTGGTACAAGACTATACGTGCTCACCTGCATCTTCGTTTTCTCGAGCAGAATCAAGCCCCTTTTGTCGTAGATTTATTATTTCACAAAATCGGTATAAAACACAATATGTAGTACACCCATTACGGGTAATATCAATATATTGGCCTTCTTCCGTTGACTGTTCGCGGGACGCCTGGTAGGATACACCGTATCACATAAGCGTTTTACACAACCAATAACCCCACCGCGCCACTCAGAGAGAGTCTGAAGGGGTGCGGATTTTCATTGCAATCAGCGCTACGGACAGCACAGGAGGATCAGGGAATGTATCAGGTCAAAAAGCGGGACGGGAAAGTGTCTGATTTCGATATTGCAAAGATATCGGCAGCTATTGCCAAGGCGTTCGATGCTCAAGAAAAGCAGTATCATCCGTCAACGATCGACTTGCTGGCGCTCAACGTTACCGCTCATTTCGAACCCAAAATCAAAGACAACATCAT
>JAVVXN010000061.1:0-7110 GCA_036651575.1 Raoultibacter sp.
CACGACGCGGTGGGGGTCGCTCAACCTGCGGCGGGCGCGTGACGAGGCTTCGCCCGTCACGACGCGGTTTACTTTAAGGCAAAGCCCTTCCTTCTGCTTTCGTTGTGAAAGTTGGTCGGGGAGGGCTTTGCTGTTTATAATCGGGGGATAAAAGAGAGGTGGGATGCTGAATATGTCGGAAGAAATCATCGTTGTGCAGGGTAATAACACGCTTCGGGGAGAAGTGACGGTTTCTGGTGCAAAAAACTCGGCGTTGAAGCTGATAGCGGCAGCCATCTTGGGGCAGGGCGAATCGATCATCCATAACGTACCGGTTATTTCAGACATCGGTATCATGTCGGATGTTTTGCGCTGCCTGGGAGCTACGGTCGTGCGAAGCGATCACACACTCACGATCGATACGGCACCCGTGAGCACCTATGTTACTCCCTACGAACTGGTCTCTAAGATGCGGGCGAGCATTTCGGTTTTAGGTCCGCTTGTCGCTCGATTCGGACAGGCACGGGTGGCGATGCCCGGCGGGTGTCAAATCGGTGCCCGCAAAATCGACATGCACTTGGTGGGGCTTGAGGCTTTAGGGGTTACGTTCGATGTCGATCATGGGTATCTTTTGGCAAGTACGCCCCACGGCTTGCGGGGAGCTTCGGTCACCCTTGAATTTCCCAGCGTTGGCGCGACGGAAAATCTCATGATGGCGGCGGTTGTCGCCGAGGGTGAAACCTTTATCGAAAATGCTGCCTGCGAACCCGAAATCGCCGATTTGGCCAACATGCTCAACGCCATGGGGGCCGATGTGCAGGGTGCGGGCACGTCGTTTATCCGGGTTTGCGGCGTTGCTCTGTCCTCACTGCATCCGTGTGAACACACGACGGTGGGAGATCGCATCGAGGCCGGAACGTTTCTGGTGGGCGGCGCTCTTATGGGTGGGCCGGTAACGGTGCGGGGAATTGACCCGTCGTTTTTACGTATGGCACTTATGAAGCTTGATGCCATGGGCTGCCATGTGTCGGCGGGAGAGGATTTCGTGACGGTTTCCCGGACGTCCCCCCTGCATCCGACCGATTTGCAGACACTGCCCCACCCGGGTTTCCCCACCGATTTGCAGGCACAATTTATGCTGCTGGCAGCTCTTGCGGAGGGAAGCTCCATCATCACGGAAAATGTTTTTGAAAATCGCTTCATGTTTGCGGCAGAACTGATGCGTATGGGTGCCGATATCACTATCGAAGGCCATCACGCCTTGGTGCGCGGCGTGTCCGCTTTGCAGGGAGCTCCGGTTTCTTCAACCGACCTGCGAGGAGGCGCGGCTTTGGTTTTGGCGGGTATTTTTGCCGAGGGAGAAACGCAGGTGCACAATATCGAACACATCGATCGTGGGTACGAACACTATGTCGATAAATTAAATGCGCTGGGAGCCGATGTGGCTCGCGTTATGATCGGGGCTTAACCAGGTGTTTGGTCGTCGTAAGGGTTTTTCAAAGTCGCATTTTCGTAATATTTCGCGTCGCGTTAATACCGCGACGCTCGGTTCGCACGTTGCCAAGCAACCGCGCCGTGCGGGTCTTCAGGGTTCGCGCGATCAACTCGATTTCGCGAGTCGCAAGCGAACCAATCGCGCGCTTCGCGGGGAAATCAATCAAGTTCTTCCCACGACGTCTTCACGCGAAAGCAACAGGGCTCATTCGCGTCGTGTGGGTCAACTCAACCTTGCGGATAAGGCAACGCGCCATTCTAAGCGCAAAGGGATCATTATTGGCGTTGTCGTCTTACTTTTGATCACGCTTGCCGTCGCGGGTGTTTCGGCTTTTACCTACGTCGGTTCCGTCTCTTCCAAAATGGCACTTGAAGGAGATTCGGCGCGATCCGCTTTGGTTGCTCCAGCTCCTTCTGACCCCTACTACCTCTTGCTTGCGGCTCCTTTTGCGGATGCAGGTACCGATGATCAACAGGTTGATTTGATGATTTTAGCGCGCATCGATCAGGCGAAAAAGCAGGTTACTCTCGTCTGTGTGCCGCCCAACATGGAGGTGACCTTACGTGATGGGAAAACGCATCCCTTGCGTGAAGCTTACGGGTTTGGGGGAGACGCGGAAGTCATCAGCAGAGTTTCTTCGTTTGCGGGGGTGCCGATCGCTCATTATGTGAAAACGAGCGCTGCAGGACTGATCTCTCTCGTTGATGGCTTGGGGGGTATTACGGTGTCGGTGACCGAAGAGGTCGACGATCCTCAGGCGGGTAGCGATTATATTGCCCGGGGAACACAAACGCTCAACGGCCAGCAAGCGCTGACGTTTTGTCGGGCTCGTAACTTCGTGAAGGGTGCGCAGACGCGCGAGGACAATCAGCTTGCCTTCACCGTTGCCTTGGCCGACAAGCTGCTCGCGGTCAATACCGCAGCCCTGCCGGCAACGATTGATATGCTGGCCGACTGCATCAAGACCGACTATTCGGCAACCGACATCACGGGGTTGATCGAGTCGATGCGTGGTCTCGACTCTCAGACGATATATACGGCACGCGTTCCCGGGTCGACGTACGTGAATGCCGATCAAAAGCGCATGTTTACGGCGTCATCTGCGGGCTGGAAGACGATGATGGAAGCGGTTGGGGCCGGGAAAGATCCTGCGACATCGCAGACAGCAGCCGCTTCTTCGGTTGATCCGCAAAGTTTTACCATCACCGTGCGCAATGGCTCGGACGTGACCGGTCTTGCTGCGGAAACGACAACGTTTTTAACCAATGCGGGATTCAAGGTGACAGAAACCGGAAATGCCGAAAGTCCCGTTTATACCGAGACGCTGGTAATCTACAAAGACGCTGCTCGCTCCGGTGCGGCACAGGCGGTGGCGGGCGCGCTTGGCGGTGGTCGGGTGACGGATGCCAGCTCGTTTTACACGTTTAATACCGATATTTTGGTCATGATCGGAAAGGATTACACGCCGACGAAGTAGGTTTTGGGATGCCGCTTGAGGCGCTGTTTCTGTGTGCGTGGGTATCCTGTGGTAAAATCTCAAAAAAAGAACTCGAAAAGGAGTGTTCTATGGTAGAGAAAACCGATGTAGCGGCAGTGCTTGAGCTTATTCGACCCAGCTTACAAGCCGATGGCGGCGACGTGAAGTTGATCGACGTCGATGAAGACGGTACGGTAACCGTTGAATTGCAGGGTGCCTGCAAGGGTTGTCCGATGTCTCAGATGACGCTCGCTAATGGTGTCGAGCGTATTTTGAAGGAACGGGTTCCCGGCGTGCTTCGCGTCGTTCCTGCTCTGTAATCACAAACTCTGAAAGGTCGGCAGGATTTTGTATGGCTCATTGTTGGGAAATGCGTGGATGCGACGAAGAGATGATGTCGCGTTGTCCGCATAATATACCGGGGGAGCCTTGTCCTGCCGACTGTCATTTTGCGGCCTGCAGTCGTTTGACCCATAAAGTCGCAACTGATTTTAATCTCTTATTGAATCCCGAGCTGAACTACAATGCCTCCGTCAAAGAGATATGCCACTTTTGCGAATTCTTTCTCACCAATGGTCCTCTGGCTGCCGATGACCCCGCTGCGGGTAATAAGCCGCTCGGTAATCCCAATCGTTTCTTGCTCTAGGTGCGACTTTTTTTCGTTGCGTGTCGCGAAATCTTTTGACTTTCACGTTGACTGGTTCGACATTTCCCTTTTCCCTCTTGCTTTGCCGTCTCGAAGCGATATAGTGAATCCTCATATGCTCTTTGCTGCCCCGTTTTATCGTGGGGGTACAAAGGATTGGTAGATACGAGCGAGGAAAGTGGTGTTCATGTCAGAATCGAATACGGGAACGTTGCCGGTGAAAACTGGTTTTGCTGAAATGATGAAGGGCGGCGTCATCATGGATGTCGTCAACGCCGAGCAGGCAAAGATCGCCGAAGATGCCGGCGCGGTGGCTGTCATGGCTCTCGAACGCGTTCCTGCCGATATTCGCGCTCACGGTGGTGTGGCTCGCATGAGCGATCCTTCCATGGTTGAGGAAATCATCAAGGCCGTTTCCATTCCCGTTATGGCAAAATGTCGTATCGGCCATTTTGTTGAAGCGCAGATACTGCAAACGCTGGGCGTTGATTTTATCGACGAAAGCGAAGTGTTGACGCCGGCCGATGAAGAACATCACGTGAATAAGTGGAACTACACGGTGCCCTTTGTCTGTGGTGCCCGCAACCTCGGAGAGGCCCTGCGCCGTATCGCCGAGGGTGCGGCAATGATTCGCACCAAGGGCGAACCCGGTACGGGCAATGTCGTAGAAGCCGTGCATCATATGCGTACGGTTTGCGATGATATCGCTCGTATCAAGGGCCTGCGTGGCGAGCAGCTGTTTGCGGCGGCAAAAAACTTACAGGCTCCCTACGAGCTGGTAAAATGGGTTGCCGAACACGGTAAGCTTCCCGTTGTCAATTTTTCCGCGGGTGGTATTGCGACGCCGGCTGATGCGGCGCTGATGATGCAGCTCGGGTGCGATGGTGTGTTTGTGGGAAGCGGTATCTTCAAGAGCGGAGATCCCTCGGCTCGTGCGCGTGCTATCGTCGAGGCAACCACGAACTACGATAACCCCGAAGTGCTTGCCCGCGTCTCTCGCAACTTAGGTGAAGCGATGGTCGGTATCAACATTTCAGATATTCCTGAAAATGAACTCATGGCGGGTCGCGGGTGGTAATCGGGGTTCTGGCGCTACAAGGAGCCTTTCGCGAACATAAGAATATGCTTGAGCGCATCGGATGCCAAACGCGTCTGGTGCGCTATCCCGCTGAGCTTGAAGGGCTCGCGGGTCTGGTGATTCCCGGTGGTGAATCGACCGCTATCGCCAAATTGATGGCCATCCATGGTATGTATGCCCCGATACGGGAGGCCTACGCTCAGGGCTTGGCTCTGTTTGGTACCTGTGCCGGTGCGATTCTGTTGGCGCGCGAAATTGAAGGGGGACGACCCGATCAGGAAGCGCTTGGCATCATGGACATGAGCATTCGGCGGAATGCCTACGGCCGTCAGGCTGATTCCTTTGAAACAACCGTGGCGTTTGCCGGTGTTGTGGAAGATGAAGTACGCGGCGTGTTTATTCGGGCTCCACGTTTTGACCGGCTGGGGGATCAGGTTCGCGTTTTGTCAGGTGCCGACGACGGTGAGCCTCTGGCGGTGCGTGAGGGTCGTGCTTTGGCGGTTGCTTTTCACCCGGAATTAACCGACGACACCCGCGTTCATGAATATTTCGTCACGCAGGTAGTCGGTTCTGCTTGAGTGGTTTCCTTCCCGTTTGAAGCGAAGTGTCAAGCCGGCTAAGCCTTCCGTTTGTCGGCTTAAAACTCTGCTACAATAAAAAGAAAGCGACGCACATACACTGCGACGTAAGGAGCTGGCCATGGGCGAAATTATGCAGTGCCCTGCGTGCGGGGCAACCGGGTTTGATTTGGCGCACTATGAGTCGATGATGGTGCTGCGGGTCGATACCGCTCTTTTTACCCTGCGCTGTCCCGCGTGCGGCGCCGAGGTTTCTTCCGTCGCGAATATCCCTTCGTTCTTGCGTGAAGAGGTCCGTTTCGCCGCCCTTGAAGTGGGCGCGGGCATGGGCCGCGAAAGTTAGGATCGTATGCTCAACGACCTGTATCAACAGCTCAATCCCATAGCTTTTACCGTAGGCATTTTTCCTGTCCGCTGGTATGGTATTGCCTACATCCTCGGTTTTATCTGCGCTGGTTTTGTCGTGTATCGTGTCGCGAAACGGTGGAAGATCGAGGTTGATTTTGATTCTCTGCTCACCATTATGCTGTGCGCCATCGTGGGTGTCATTGTCGGTGGACGCCTTGGCTACGTGCTGTTTTACGGCACCGGTGATTACCTGGCGAACCCCCTTGAAATATTTATGACCGTAAACGGCGGTATGAGTTTTCATGGCGGGCTGATCGGCGCCTTGCTGGCGGGCATTGTCGCCGCAAAGATTATTCACATGCCTTATTTTACGCTGGCTGACTTGGGCTGTATCGGTGCTCCTATCGGATTGTTCTTCGGTCGCTGCGCCAATTTTGTCAACGGTGAATTGTGGGGAGCTCCCACCGATGCTGCCTGGGGCGTTGTGTTTGGTGGCTCGGCGGGCATGATGCCGCGCCATCCTTCTCAGTTGTATGAAGCGCTGCTGGAGGGTATCGTCATCTTTGTGGTTCTCTACGCGCTTTCCCGCAAGCAGCCGCCCCGTCCTCGGGGGACGTTTCTGGGGCTATTCCTTGTCATGTATGGTCTGTTTCGCTTTGCCGTCGAATTTGTACGAGAGCCCGATGTGCAGCTGGGTTACTTGTGGGGCGGATGGCTTACGATGGGGCAGGTGCTTTCGGTGCCGCTGATCGTGATCGGTCTGGGTATCGTGGTGTATGCGATTAAAATGAAACTTCCTCAACAGGGTATCGTTAAATGATACAAACATGGTATCATTTATGCAAAGAGAGATATACGGTCGAGTAATCGGCCAGAAGGAGGAACATTCATGAGTCTGCAATTCTTCAAGTGTCTTCACTGTGGAAACATCGCCGTTAAGCCTTTCGACGCGGGCGTGCCGCTGGTGTGTTGCGGCGACAAGATGGAAGAACTTACCGCCAACACCGTCGATGCTGCCGTCGAAAAACACGTGCCAGTTGTTACCATCGAGGGGAATGCAGTGCAGGTTGCGGTGGGTAGCGTTGCCCATCCCATGACCGAAGAGCACTACATCACCTTTGTCTGCCTTGAAACGAAAAAGGGCTATCAAATCGCTCGCTTGACTCCGGCTGACCAACCTGCCGCTTCGTTTGCTGTCGCTGAAGGCGACGCGCCGGTCGCGGTGTATGAGTACTGTAATCTGCATGGTTTGTGGAAAACCGAGCTGTAATCTGACGACACGTTGTGGCGTGAAGTTTGCGGAAAAACTCGTATGGCTCCGGCATTGTCGGGGTCATACGCTATTATGGGATTCATGAAAAATATTGCAATCATAGGTGGGGGTGCCGCCGGTCTTGCGGCCGCGGTCGCTTCGGCGCGCGCCGGTGCTCAGGTAACGATATTTGAAGCGGCCGATCGCGTGGGGAAGACGATTCTTGCCACGGGTAACGGACGATGTAATTTCTCGAA
>JAVVXN010000062.1:0-7082 GCA_036651575.1 Raoultibacter sp.
TGCCAATCGATATTGATTCTTTGAATGCTCCGCAACGTGAAGCAGTCCTGTGCACTGATGGCCCCCTTTTGGTGCTTGCGGGTGCCGGATCAGGTAAAACTCGTGTGCTTACCTATCGCATTGCGCATCTGATTGACGATTTAGGGGTGGCACCGTGGGAAATCCTCGCCATCACGTTTACGAATAAAGCTGCGGCCGAAATGCGTGAGCGCTTGGGGGCGTTGGTTGGACCGGGCTCGCGCGGTATGTGGGTTTCGACCTTCCATAGCATGTGCGTGCGTATGCTGCGCTCCGATGCTGAGCGTTTGGGTTTTACAAAGAACTTCACCATTTACGACGACGATGATTCCAAGCGTCTCGTGAAAGAAATCATGGCCGAGTTTGATCTCGATCCCAAGCGCTGGCCTATTCAGACCCTGCGCGGACGCATTTCCACGGCGAAAAACGAATTGATTGTTCCCGGTAATTTTGAGGAACAGGCAAACGATCCGGTCGGCAAGGTCGCGGCGCGTATCTACACTCGCTTGCAGGAGCGTTTGAAGGCTGCAAACGCCTTCGATTTTGATGATCTGCTGCTCTATGCCTACCTGCTGCTTCACAATCACCCCGAGGTGCTCGAGGCGTACCAGAATCGTTTTCGCTACCTGATGGTGGACGAATATCAGGATACGAATCACGCGCAGTATACGATCACGAGCCTGCTGTCGGCGGCGCATAAAAATATCATGGTTGTGGGCGACGATGACCAGAGCATCTATTCGTGGCGTGGTGCCGATATTCGCAACATCCTTGAATTCGAGAGCGATTATCCGCAGGCACACGTGGTCAAGCTCGAGCAGAATTATCGAAGCTGTGGAAATATTTTGGCGGCGGCAAATGCGGTTATCACCAACAACCAGCACCGCAAGGCAAAAAAACTTTTCACAGACTCCGAAGCGGGTGCGCAGATTTCTGTCTACATGGCAAGCGACGAACGCGATGAAGGCCGCTGGATAGCAGGAGAAATCGAACGCCAGTGTAACGCGGGTATATCCCACGATCAGATGGCGGTGTTTTACCGCACGAATGCACAAAGTCGCATGCTTGAAGATATGTTTTTACGGGCGGGCGTTCCCTATAAGATTGTCGGTGGCACCCGCTTTTTTGAACGTGCCGAAATTAGAGATGTCATGGCGTATTTGACGCTGGTGGTCAATCCTGCCGACGATATCGCCGCCAAGCGCGTCATCAACGTGCCGCGTCGAGGTGTCGGCAAATCCAGCATCGAAAAGCTTGAAATCGTGGCGCGCAACGAGAATCTAACCTTTTTGCAAGCTGCCGAATTGGGGGTTGCCGATGATGCCTTGCGACCCGCATCGCGCAAGGCGATTGGCGAATTTGTCGAGTTGCTCAAAGAGGCGAGCACCTACGGCGGCGATCTGCGCCGGGTGATCGAGGCGATCATCGAAAAGAGTGGCATCATCAAAGCCTATGAAGCCGAAGATACCGACGAGGCGCGGGGTCGTGTCGAAAACATCAAGGAACTCTTGGGAGTTGTCGATGAATACACGCAAACACACGACGAACAGGATGCTCAATACGCGGCTCCGGTGGTCGGTGAAGGTGGTTTCGGCTTGACCGATGCGCCTATGGATAGCTTATTTGCGCAGGGTGCTGCCGAAGAACCTCCCGTGCGTGAACTGTTTGCCGATTCACTGGCTGACTTTATCGAGTGGGTTACGCTTCGCACCGATCTCGACTCGGTTGATGAAGGGGGTGCTGCGGTGACCATGATGACGGTGCACTCATCGAAGGGCCTGGAGTTTGATTGCGTGTTTGTGGCAGGTATGGAAGAGAGCTTGTTTCCCCACGTCAATTCGATCAGCGATGCTGCAGGAATCGAAGAGGAACGCCGTTTGGCTTACGTGGCCATTACGCGAGCCCGTAAGCGGCTCTATTTGACCTGCGCCGCTTCCCGCCAGCTTTTCGGGCAAACATCGGCTAATCCCACTTCACGCTTTATCGCGGAAATTCCTTCCAACTTGCGTCAAAGTACGGGCGTGGGCAGTGCGGGTTTTTCGGGGACAGGCTGGGAAAAGCGGGGTAGTCGCAAGGGTATCGCGGGGTCGGGTACCGAGGCGGGGGGTGGTCGCGTATTTGGCAAGTCGAGTGCTTCGGGTGGCACCTCGCGTAGCTTTGAGCCGATTGCTCGACCTGAAGTGGGCAAAAAGTCTGCTGCAAAGATGACGTTTGCAGCAGGTGATGCGGTCGATCATAAGATATTCGGTCGCGGTAAAGTGACCAAGGTGGACGGCGATACCTTGCATATCCGCTTTGCGAAAAGCGGTCAGACGAAGAAGTTGTTAAAGGACTATGCGCCCATTATCAAAATAGATTAGCGCAAGCGTGCCCCGAACTCCGAGCGGCCCCTGTTCTAGCGACAGCTCGCACAGAAAGCGCACGCGGCAGGTGTTGCGGCCAGGCCGCCGAGGGCTGTTTCGCGCAGTTCGAAGGGGAGTGCGCGGCCGACGGCGTATAGGGTATCGACGCTCTGGTCGAAGTCGACGAGGTTTTCGATTCCCGCAAGCGCTATCTGTGCGCTGACCAGGGCGGTTGCTGCTCCGGCTGCATTGCGTTTTTGGCAGGGTGTTTCGACCAGCCCGGCAATGGGATCGCACACCAAGCCGAGCATGTTGGCGATCGCGTTGCTTGCGGCCGCCAGACACTGCGCGGGGGTTCCGCCGGCCATCTCGGTCGCGGCACTGGCCGCCATGGCTGCAGCTGCTCCAATTTCTGCCTGGCAGCCACCTTCGGCTCCGGACACCGTCGCGTTGCGGGCGATCAGGTGGCCGATTGCCGCCGCGTTTGAAAGTGCCGCTTTCAGGGCATCGTCGTCAAAATGGTGCGTCATCTGCAGGGAGAATAGCACGGCAGGAATCACGCCGGAAGAACCAGCGGTCGGTGCGGCAACGATGCGCCCCATAGAGGCGTTCGTCTCAAGAACCGCAACGGCAAACGTTATCGCGCGGGCAAGCTGCGGGTCGCACAGGGAACTCCCGGCGTCTTCCAATTCGGTCAATCGCTTTGCCTCGCCTCCGATGAGGCCTCCCATTGATGGTTGCGGGTGTTTGATCGGATCTGTCGCTGCGTCGTGCATGACGCGCAGTACGCGGGAAAGATAGGTATCGACGTCGGCGAAATTGCCGTGACTTTCTTGCAGCGCGATCTCGCGTTCGTAAAAAAGGTGGGAAATTGAGCAGTGCTGTTTGGCGCAGCGTTCAAGCAGCTGCGCACCGCTGGAAAAGTCGAACTCGTCGAAGGCGGCCTGTGCGCAATCGGGGCTGGTGAAGGTGGGTGAACGCTGCTTATCTAAAGTTGATCTGTCGTAGGCAGATCGTGCGCGGGCGGCCGGAATGACGCGAATGCTGTTGATGGCGGGGTTTTTGCTGATCGCTTCCCGGAGGGTCTCCCCAATTGCTTCGTCGGTTTCTAAGACGATGTAGGCGCGATCGCCCTTGCGTTCGCGGTACATGCGCGCCGTGGCGATGTTGATGTCGAAATCTCTGATGCAGCTGGTTATGTGCGCAAGTACGCCTTTTTCGTCATGGTTTTGGATGACGATGGAATTGTGTTTTCCGGTGATGGACACATCGACGTTGTCGATGCGATCGATGATCGCAGCGCCTCCTCCCACGCTGATGCCCCGTACGCTCATCGTGGTGTCGTCGGCATCGACGACGGTGATTTCGACCGTGTTGGGATGATCGTGACCCGCATCGGCAAGGGGCGTGAAGACAACGCGCATGCCGGCCTCTTGGGCAAGATTAAACGAGTCGCGGATACGCAGATCGTCGGCGGCCAATCCGAGCATACCCGCAACAAGGGCTTTGTCGGTGCCGTGACCAACGTAGGTGTGGGCAAATGATCCGTAGAGTTTGAAGGTGACGAGTACGGGGGCGCTCTTGCACAGCGTGCGGGTCATGGCGGCGATCCGGAGAGCGCCGGCCGTATGTGAGCTGGAGGGGCCGATCATAATCGGCCCGATGATATCGCGAATGCCTGATGTTTCCATGGTGTCTCCCCACGCTTTGAGATCTTGTATAGGCACGTCCTCTTTGAGGAATTGGTGCCATGCAGACATTATGCTGTTGTGCGCATTCGACGGGGGAATCAGCTCCTCCACGATACAATATCGACAGATAAGCGTGTGGTGTGCGACTATATCCACGTAATCATGAACCCAAAGACAGGTACAAGGAGTTGCGAACATGGATGCATCTATTTTCGTCATCGGTCACAAAAAGCCAGACAATGATTCCATTGTGTCGGCGGTGGCGTATGCATATCTTAAAAACGAGCTGAATAAACGCGCGCGCGAAGAGGGAAAACCGGGTGGAGAGATCATTTATAAACCCGCTTGTCTCGGGCCTTTGCCCGCAGAAAGTGCCTGGGTGCTTGAGCAAAACGGTTTTGAAGCGCCCGAACTGATTCAGCGGGTTGAAGCGGGTCAGAAAATAGTACTGGTCGATCATAATGAATCGCAGCAAGCCGTTGATGGCTTTGAAGATGCCGATCTTGTCGAAATTGTCGACCATCATCGCATTGGTAGTATCACCACTAACAATCCCATCCAGTTTATCAATTTGCCGTGGGGATCGACTGCCACCATCGTTACCGTCCTGTTCCGCATGCTTCAGGTTTCAATCAGCAAAGAGCTCGCCGGCGTGTTGCTTTCGGCCATCTTGACCGATACCGTTATCACGAAGTCACCGACGACAACCGATGTCGACCGCGAGCAGATCGCCTACTTAAGCGGCATCGCTGGGGTGGATGCTACGGAGTACGGCCTGCGTATTTTCGAGTGCCGGGGTGGCGAAGACGACATGGATATCGAAACGCTTGTATGCGCCGATTCCAAGGAATTCAAAGTGGGAGATGCCACCGTTTTGATCGCTCAGCGCGAAACGGTGAATCTGAAAGGGGTCATGAAGCGCGAAGATGAAATGCGCGCCCATATGCGCTCTTTGATCGAGACAAACGGATATGAATTCGCCCTGCTGTTGGTAACCGACATCATCGCGGAAGGCAGCCAGTTTCTTGTTGAGGGTGATCCCACAACGGTTGAGCGCGTTTTCGGGATTACGTGCGCGCCGGGTGGCACGTGGATGCCAGGTGTTTTAAGCCGTAAAAAACAGGTTGCAGCTCCCATTTTGGGTGCTTAAGCATTCCAAAGCGTTTCGAGGTATGCGATAAAGAAACGAAAGAAGGTGTCTGCTTCGGCGGGCGCCTTCTTTGCGCTGAACGACACAATGATGGTGCGCTCGAAGTTGACTTCCTGCAAGCGGACCAGACGCGCATTGCGTTCTTCGAGGTCACTCCAGCTGTGCTCTGGCCAAAATCCTACACCAAGTCCAAGACCGATCATCTTGGTTACAACCGAGGGATTGTCGCTTTCGAACGTGACGCGCTGCGTGAACCCCTGTCGGGCACAGAGGGTGTCGCAGATTTCTCGAAAGCGATGAGAACCTGCGAGGCAGATAAAATTTTCATTGGAAAGCTTGGAGAGCGGAACCCCCGTTTCGGGGTAGGAGGAGTTTTGCGGGACGGCAAGATAGATTAATTCCTTGTAGGCGAAGGTGTTTTCATCAATTTTTCGGATGCGGTCAAGCGCGGGGTTGCAATCGCCGTCTGTGGGAGAAAGGGTCATCACGTCGATGTCGTAGGTTTCTTCTGTGTCGCTTTGAATGATTTGAAAGCGCGCATCGGGGCGTTTTGCGCTGTACGCGGTGATGGCATCGATCACGATGCCCGAAGCGGCTCTAATATTGATGCGAATCGTACGATCTTCCTGCGCCGAAAAGGCAACAAGCTCGTTTTGTAGGGCATCAAGGGTTGCCAGTGCTGGTTTGATGCGTTCTTTGAGATAGGCACCCGCGGAAGAAAGACGAATGTTGCGGCCGGTGTGTTCGAATAGTGTCACACCCAGTTCGTCTTCGAGGCGATGAATGGATTGCGTGAGGGCCGGCTGAGCGATATGAAGCTTTTTCGCGCTGTTGGTAACGTGTTCGCTCTCCGCCACTTCGGCAAAGTACTGTAGTTGCAGCAGCTCCATTGAGACCTCTTTTCTTGGGTAACTGATAATATACACATTATGGGTTCTATAAAATCAATATATTAGACAATATCTTTTTTTCAACGTAACCTAGAGAAGTCGTTTTGAAGACGATGGGATATACGGGCGCTTTCAGCGCAAGGGAGATGGCATTTCGTGGCAGCACTTTTAGAAGCAACTATGTTGGTTTGTTTTGGACTTTCGTGGCCGATCAATGCATATAAAAGTTATCGATCGGGTACGGCTGTGGGGTCAAGTTGGCAGTTTCTTGCGTTGATTACCTTCGGATATCTCGTTGGGATCGCTGCAAAATTTGCGGGAAACTCGCTTAGCTGGGTGCTGATTGTCTACGTTGTTAACCTTGCGTGCCTCGCAGTGAACTGGGTAGTTTATTTTCGGAATCGCAAACGCGATGCGGCTGCCGAGCTGATTGCTGTTTCCGAAACGCTCAAGCAGAGAACTGCTGCTCGTAATCGTGCTGTCGTTGCTGCTGAAGAAGGTTATCTGGAGGGCGTAAAAGCAATCGCCCGTTAATATAAGGCCTCTCGTACTGTATGGTACGTGCCTGCATCTCGCCCTTTCCCCCGATTGGGCAGATGCTCTCCTCACCGTGATGGACCCGCCATCACGGTGATTTCTTTTTAACCTGACGGCGTTGTGGCGGCCACCTAGCCGCCTCATCCTGACGGCACGTTGTGGCGGCCGGCTAGCCGCTCAAAGCTCTCGTAACCTTCGCACGCGTACAGAAGTACGCTTAGCTCAGGCTTCCTCGGCTTTTCGGGGCTATCCGACTCGCCACAACGCGCCTGACTCTCCCGTGCTCGATTCAACCTGGGACAGCGCGTGACCGGCTTCGCGGTCACGACGCGGTGGGGTTGCTCAACCTGGGGGAGCGCGTGACCGGAGCTGCCGCTCGGTCACGACGCGGTGGGGGTCGCTCAACCTGGGACAGCGCGTGACGAGGCTTCGCCCGTCACGACGCGGTGGGGTC
>JAVVXN010000063.1:0-6970 GCA_036651575.1 Raoultibacter sp.
GATAAGGGCAAGCTTTCCTTTGTTTCAAAAAGCTTCGCTATTGCCTCCAATAAGCTGCGCGATGCGGGTGGCTATGTGGTTAGCGTCGCTATGTCCCTTTTCATCGTGTTGCCTCTGGGTTCGTTCGCTCTTGTTTCCTTCGCTTCAAAATATCCGATCGATTTAAACTTTACGTTTAACAATATCGGTCGTACCCTCAATATGAATGCGGGGGATTATTGGCTTAACTCGCTGCTGATTGCTCTTGCGGTGGCAGTTATTGGAACTCTTTTGGCCTACGGAGCAGGTTATATCACCGCCCGGCTTGGTGGAAAATTTGCGCGTCTGCTTCATCTGGTATGTATTACGACGCTGGCGATTCCCGGCATCGTGCTTGGTCTTTCTTACGTGCTCTTTTTCAAGGGGTCGCTTATCTATGGGACCTTTGCCATTTTGATTCTGGTCAACCTCATCCATTTTTTTGCATCGCCCTATCTTATGGCGTACAACTCGCTGGGTAAAGCGAATGAGAATTTGGAAGCGGTCGGGGCAACGATGGGTATTGGTCGTATGCATATCCTGCGCGATGTACTGGTGCCCCAAACGGCGGGAACCATCATTGAAATGTTCGGGTATTTTTTCGTCAACTGCATGGTGACCATTTCGGCGGTGGCATTTTTGTCCACGACACTCAATATGCCGCTGGCCTTGCTGATCACCGATCTTGATGCGCAGCGCTTAACGGAGTGCGCAGCCTTTGTGTCGCTGCTGATTCTGGTGACTAATATAGGCATGAAATTGGTACTTGCAGGAGTAAAGAAGGTTCTGCGCGTTGAAGCGTAGGGTGTCCGTATCGGCTAAGGTAAAAGGAGTTGCAGGATGGGCGGATCGCTCGATATAAAGGAATTCAAGATTTTGGCTGCGCTTGAAGCCAATGGCGCCCAAGCTCTGACGCAGCGCGAGCTTGCCGCTTTGGCCGACATGTCGGTAGGTGCCATCAACAAAACCATGGCTGATCTGGGCAGTCAGGGATTTGTGCAGAAAGGGGGCATAACGCCCACAGGGCTTGAAGCGCTTGAACCCTATCGCGTGAAGCGTGCAGTGCTGATTGCTGCGGGCTTTGGCAGCCGCTTGGTGCCGATTACCTTAAACACCCCTAAGCCGCTCATCCGCGTTCATGGGCAGCGCATCATTGATTCGCTACTCGATGCCGTTTACGCTGCGGGCATCGAAGAGGTGTATGTGGTGCGCGGTTACCTTGCTGAACAGTTTGATCAGCTGCTGTATAAGTACCCCCATCTTAAATTTATCGAAAACCCGATGTACAACGAAGCTAACAATATCTCATCGATATGCGTTGCGAAGGATTTGCTGGCAAATACCTACATCCTTGAATCGGATTTGCTGCTGTATAACCCCAAACTCATTACGAAGTATCAGTACGCTTCGAATTACTTAGGGGTTCCGGTAGAAGTTACCGACGACTGGTGTTTTGAAACGCGTCGTAAAATCATTACAAATCTGGCTGTAGGCGGCAGGGATTGTCACCACATGTTCGGTCTGTCGTATTGGACCGAGGAAGATGGCAAGAAAATCGCCGAAGACGCAGTTGCAACCTACGAAATGCCCGGTGGTAAAGAGCGCTATTGGGATGAAGTGCCTCTGCGCTATTTTGCGCAGAACTATCGGGTGCATGTGCGTGAGTGCTCCTTCGATGACATCATCGAAATAGATACCTATCGCGAATTACAAGAGCTTGATCCCGCCTACGAAGGGCACCCTTTGGCGTAGCGGGCAATTGAGGAGGCATTATGGATGCAGAGGTGTTTTTAAAACAGATAGAAAACCGCTTAAAAGTTGATTTTTATACCGGTGTGCCCGATTCGCTTTTAAGGCCGTTGTGCGACGTGCTGCTCACTCAGGAAAGGTTTGCGAGCAGACATATCGTTGCGGCGGATGAGGGTGGTGCCGTCGGTTTGGCCGCCGGACATTATCTTGCGACAGGAAAGCCCTCGTTGGTCTATATGCAAAATAGCGGCATCGGAAACGCCATTAACCCAATCTGCTCGCTTATTGATAATCACGTCTATGCCATTCCCCTGCTTTTTGTGGTCGGGTGGCGCGGCGAACCCGGTGTCCACGACGAACCCCAACATGTGTTTCAGGGGATGATTTCTCGCGACCTGCTTGAGTGTGTAGGGCTGGAAGTCTTTGTTGTTGACGCAGGTCTGTCACCGGAGGATTTTGCAGCTATCCTCGATAAGGTTTCTTTTTTGTTTGCGGAAGGAAAAAGCGCTGCTCTTCTTATGCGCAAGGGAGCTTTGAGCTCGGAAGTTAAGCGATCCTATGCTGACGTAGGCGCCCTCTCCCGCGAGAAGGCGGTAGATACTGTTACGCGTCATGCCCCTTCTTCCGCGGCCTTCGTATCCACAACGGGAAAGCTTTCCCGGGAGCTCTTTGAGTTGCGTGAACGCCATGGCGAACCGCATGGTTCTGATTTTTTGACAGTTGGGTCGATGGGTCATTCGCCTATGATAGCGCTTGGTGTTGCGCTTGCGCATAAAGAGCGTCCCGTGTACGTGCTTGATGGCGATGGGGCTCTGTTGATGCATACGGGTGCCCTTGCTATTGTGGCCTCGCAAGACTCTCACCGCTTCGTTCATGTGCTGATCAATAATGCAGCACATGAAACGGTTGGCGGTATGCCGACGGCTTCTCCTTTCGTGGATTATCCCGCGCTTGCGAAAGCCATGGGTTATCAAGCGGCCTATTCGGCGCAAGATGAACAAGGCATCATCGACGCGCTGAGTGAGGCAGCTCAGGTAGACGGTCCTGTCTTTATAGAGATCCGTACTGATCTGACCTCCCGTGGCGACCTTGGTCGCCCCACAACAAGTGCCTATGAAAATGGACGAGCTTTTATTGAATACCTGGAAAAGGCGGAGTAGTATGAATAAGAAGCAAAGCGTGTTTCTAAGCATGAGCAGCGACATCATGCACAACGGTCATATCAAAATCATAGCGCGCGCGGCTGAATTGGGGGATGTTACCGTCGGTATTCTTTCGGATACCGCCGAAAACGAGTACCGTAATTATCCCGTCGTGCCCTACGAGGAGCGATCTGCTCTTGTTTCGTCGTTGAAGGGCGTGGTGCGTGTCGTACCCGTCGAAGAGCTGGATTGCCGGGAAACCCTTCTTGAAATAAAGCCCGATATTGTGGTTCATGGCGACGATTGGCGTACGGGACTTCTGGCCCCGGTGCGCAAACGAGTGCTTGAAGCGTTGGAGTCTTATGGGGGTAAGCTTGTTGAATTTCCCTATACCCACAATGTATATATATCCGAAATCGAAGAAGAAGCGCGCCGCGTGCTCGCCATGCCCGAGCGCCGTCGCCCGCGCCTGCGTCAGTTGCTTGCGATGGATCGCCCCGTGCGTGTTATGGAAGCACACAACGGGCTCACCGGGCTTATCGTCGAGAAGACCGAAGTCGAAGTGGGCGAGACGATTCGACAGTTCGATGCGATATGGATTTCAAGTTTGACCGACTCCACGGCAAAAGGCAAACCCGATACCGAACTGGTTGACGCGACTTCTCGTCTGGACACTATCGAGCAGGTCATGGAGGTTACAACTAAGCCCATAATCGTCGACGGAGATAGTGGCGGCTTGATTGAGCACTTCCAGTACTTCGTGGCAACGCTTGAGCGCATTGGCGTTTCCGCGGTTATCATTGAAGATAAAGTCGGCTTAAAACGCAATTCCCTTTTCGGCGCAGCAGCCGGTCAGCATCAAGATAGTATCGAGGGTTTCTGCGAGAAGATCACCGCGGGGAAATCTGTGCTGCGTACACCCGATTTCATGGTTATCGCACGTATCGAAAGTCTTATCCTTGAACAGGGGATGGAAGACGCCCTCAAGCGTGCTCATGCCTACGTTCGTGCAGGGGCAAATGGCGTCATGATCCATTCTCGCAAGAAAAGTCCCGATGAGATCTTTGAATTTTGCGAACGATTCAGTGCGCAGGATAGCGAAACGCCTATCATTGTGGTTCCTACTTCTTATAACGACATCACCGAAGAAGAGCTGGGAAAACACGGCATCAGCATCGTGATCCACGCAAATCACCTCATTCGTGCCGCATTTCCCGCCATGGAGTCTGCGGCTCGGATTATCTTAGAGAACGGAAGAAGTCGTGAAGCGGATGATATCTGCATGCCCATCAAAAAGATTCTCACGCTGATACCGGCCGCAAGTCGTTAGAAAGGGCACACCATGACCGTTCCTGCACGCAAGGTTCTCTTAAACCCCGGTCCGGCAACTACGACCGATTCAGTGAAGCAAGCGCAGATCGTATCTGATATTTGTCCGAGAGAAACCGAGTTCGGCGACCTTATGCGCTCGGTTCAAAGCGATTTGACGCGTATCGTGCATGGAGGTGAGGATTATACCTCTGTCTTGTTCTGTGGCAGCGGCACCATCTGCATAGATGCTGCTTTGAGCTCGCTTCTTCCTGAAGGAGCAAAAGTGCTCGTCGTTGATAACGGGGTGTATTCTTCCCGTGCTGTCGAGGTATGCACCTACTACGGATTAAGCCACATCGACCTCAAGTTGCCCATCAACCGCCCTATCGATGTTGAAGCGGTTCGTGCGGTCTTAAGCGAAGAGGGCGATATCGCACTGGTCTATACGACTCACCACGAAACGGCGACCGGCGTGCTCAACCCTCTTCGCGAAATTGGTGCACTAGCCCACGAGTACGGCGCGCTTTTCGTGGTCGACACCACGTCGAGCTATGCCATGATTCCCCTAGATGTTGTGCGGGATAACATCGATGCATGCATGGCAAGTGCCCAGAAGGGTATTCAGGCTATGACGGGGCTGAGTTTCATTATCGCGAAACGCGCGGTCATTGAAGAATCTGCAGCAAATCCGAAACGCTCCTATTATTGCAATCTTTACCGCCAATACGATCAATTCGAGCGCACCGGTCAAATGCATTTCACTCCTCCCGTGCAGGTGGTGTATGCGGCCCGTCAGGCGCTCGACGAGTATTTTGCAGAAGGGGAGCAGGCGAAGTGGGAACGCCACCAGCACCTGGCTCAAGCTATCCACGAAGGGCTTTCGCGTCTTGGATTCAGTGAGGCTATCGATTCCGAATATCAAAGCCAGCTTGTTGTATCGGTGTCGTTTCCCGATTGCGCGCAATGGGATTTTCGGGCGGTCCACGATTATTGTTACGAACGCGGCTTCACTATTTATCCCGGAAAAATTGCCGGGCAGGATACGTTTAGGCTCTGTACCTTGGGAGCTCTTGAAGTTGCCGATATAGAGGCGTTTTTCAAGGTGCTTGAAGCGGCTCTTGAAGACCTCGGCATTGCGACTGCGCGCCTATAATAAAAGGAAAAATGAGGGGAGGAAGAGGGTTTTCTAGTCTTCCTCCACAAACACGCCCTCTTGTTTAAAGACGGTTGCAAATGTTTTGAAGAATACCTTCACGTCAAGCGCAAACGAAACGTTGTGCACGTAGAAAATGTCAAGCTTCAGGCGGTCGTGCCACGGCAGTGCGTTGCGTCCGTAGACGGCGGCATATCCGGTAATACCGGGCTTTACTAAGAGCTTATCGCCTTCATCGCCTGTGTAGAGCAGTGTTTCCCGCTCAAGGTCGGGACGCGGCCCCACAACGCTCATGTCGCCCTTCAGCACGTTGAGAAACTGCGGCATTTCATCGAGGCTCGTCTTGCGCATAAACGTGCCTACGCGCGTCATGCGGGGGTCATCGGTGCCGTTATAGGTTGATCCGTCCGGCATGGTCAGGTCAGGCGCATTTACCTTCATCGAGCGGAATTTGTACATCTTGAATTCTTTACCGTTTTTGCCCACGCGCGGTGCGTTGTAGAATACGGGGCCTTTATCTTCGCGCCAGACAAAAGGGGTCACCAGAATAATCAGCAGCACCACAAAGGGCAGGGCGATAATCCCTATCACAATATCGAGCACGCGTTTGAAAAATCCTACATACATACGGCAAGAGCCTTTTTGAGCGCGTCGCATACGTAATCGACGTCTTCATCGGTAAGAAGGGTATGCAGCGGCAAGGTTATCTCATTTACATACTGCGCATAGGCGTGGGGAAAATCTGCGATGTCGAAACCGAGCGCTTTATAGGCCGTCATCATCGGTAGCGGCTTGTAGTGTACGTTTGCGGCAACGCCCGCATCGGCAAGGTATTCGATCAGGGCATTGCGCTCTTCGGTGGAAGCTCCGTTTACCCGTGTGAGCATCAGGTGCCCGCTTGAAGCAAACGTGTCGCCGTAGTGGGAAAGCAGGGTGACCGGTGCTGTAGTCAGATTGGCGCTATAGCGTTCAATCAGCTCACGGCGGCGCGCGAGCAGCGCGGGGTAGCGGTCAAGCTGCACCAGACCGATGGCTGCCTGAATATCGGTCATGTTGTATTTCCATCCGGGGAAAGCAACATCGTATTCCCAGGCACCCGCGCAGTTTTTGGAAAGAGCATCTTTCGTTTGCCCGTGTAAGCTAAAAAGCATCATTTGCTGGTAGAGCTCGTCGGAATCAAAGCTGCCCGCGCGCCAGGCAAGGCCGCCGCCTTCGGCCGTGGTGAAGTTTTTTACGGCATGAAAGGAAAACGTGGTGAAATCTGCCACCGACCCTGCGGCTGCCCCGTGGCGGGTAGCACCCAAGCTGTGTGCACCGTCGGTGATTACAATCGGGCGGTTGAAGCATTTTTGCAAAGCGGTGCGGGGGCTCCATGGCGCACAGGCGGCGTGGATGGCGCCGAACAAAGCGTCGTAATCGCACATGCGTCCGGCTATGTCGATGGGGATAATCGCCTTTGTGCGTTCGTTGATAAGAGCGGGTAGTGCTGCATAATCCATTTCGAAGGATCCCGGCGCGGTGTCGCACAATACCGGCGTGGCCCCCACGTGGCAAATGACGGAAGCGGTGGCGGTGTAGGTGTAGGCGCTGGTGATAA
>JAVVXN010000064.1:0-6927 GCA_036651575.1 Raoultibacter sp.
TAAGAAGTTCAGGAACTCCGATGCCACCGAATTTCATAGAATCCTCCAAGCTTTCAAAGCGATTTGCACCGCCGCGCAATCCATCCAAAACTAACGCCGCTAGGTTACCACAACTCTGCAAAAAAGGGATGTTATCCGATAAAGATTACATCCCTTTGGGCTCTCGTGGTCGGGATGACAGGATTTGAACCTGCGGCCTCTGCGTCCCGAACGCAGCGCTCTACCAAACTGAGCCACATCCCGAGTTTGCTGTGTTATGCAGCGGCAGTAATATTAGCACAACCACCTCAAAAGAAAAGGCCTTTACCAAATCTCCGAGAAACTTAACAACAGAAACAAAAAAACGCGTTGCGGCAAGCCAGAAGGCCACCCGCAACGCGCCCGTACAATCAAAGAACCAAAACAAACTAGGGACGTACAAAAATCATACCACCCTGAACAGGACCGGTGATAACACCAACACCAAACGTTGCCGCGTGGATCATGGAGCCGCCTCCGATATAAAGACCGGTGTGTTCATAGTTGACCGCAATATCGCCCGGCTGCGGACTATACACCTGCGGCAAACCCATCAAGCTGCCGGTATAGGACGGAACGGAAACGCCGACCTGCGCATAGCACCAGGCAACAAAACCGGAACAGTCAAAGGAGTCGGGACCCTTGCCTCCCCAGACATAGGGGCTTCCCAACTTGCTGTACGCATAATCGAGAACAGAACCGTATGCGGGGCCCGTAGCGCCACCGCCACCACTCGGAGTATCGGGCGTGCTCGGCGTCTGACCGCCACCACCACTGCTGCTGCCACCACCGCTCGTGCTGCCACCACCACCGCTGCTGCTGCCACCACCGCTCGTGCTGCCGCCGCTATTGCTGCCGCCGCCATTGTTGGTGCTGCTCGCAGCAGGCTTGCTGGCTTCTTCGACAACCTTAGCAGCTGCTGCTGCCTGAGCTGCCACCTGAGCAGCACGTTCTTGTTCGAGAAGAGCTGCCGCTTCCGTGCTCAAACTTTCGTACGTTGCCTGCATGGCGGACACGGTTGAAGCCGCTTCATCGGCAACCCGCTTTGCTTCCTGGGTTTTTTCAGCGGCGATCTGTTCCTGCTTGGCGTATTCAGCCTTTTGGTTATGAACTTCAGTGCGCAAATCTTTCGTCTGCTGCACCATTGCAGCATCGCTTTCGTTCATCTGGTTGAGAATGTCCCAATTGGTGGCGAATTCTTCAAACGACGTTGCGCCGAGCAGCAAATCCAAAAAGGAGGACCCGCCGCTGCGATACATGCTGCGCGCACGCGTTCCCAGTTTGTCCTGCAAGTTGAAAATCTGTCCATTTGCCGCATCGATACGCGTTTGAGCTTCGGTCATTTTATTTTGCGCGTTCTCGTGTTCTTCGAGCGCTGCGTGATACGCATTTGACGCCTGATCGAGATTGCTTTGCATGGTATTGAGCGAGACGAGCGCGGTCTGCGCTTCAGCCTGCTTATCAGCCGATGTCGGATCGGCAAGAGCGATTGCTGGAGTCATGAAAAGCGATGCACCGAATACCGTTGCACCACCCATAAAAGCTCGTCTACTAAGTGTGTTGTTCTGCCCGCTCATGAAGGCCTCCCTTGATTGAGCACGAAATGCGTTGAGCACAAGCTGTCAAGTATAGTACCAGAAATTCGACCACGGCTAAACCCTCTGCAAATCCCCTGCAACATATTCATAAATTCTATTCTTCCCGAACACCGTTTAACGCAGCAATTCCTGATGTTTACAACAAAAATTCTCAAACGGCACCGGAAGCAACGAACACATCAAAATCCGCTGTTTATCACCGCAATAAAATAGTACCCGCCAATTTTCACGTGCAGCTTTTGAATAAATGCGTTAAACATCCTCCGAATGTCTACCCTTTAAAGCGCTTCAGCAGCAAGGAATTCGAAACCACCGTCACGCTGGACAGAGCCATTGCGGCCCCCGCAAGCTCAGGAGCGATAACGCCAAATGCAGCCAGAGGAATCATGATGATATTGTATATAAGAGCCCAAAACAAATTCTGCTTCACCTTGCGCATCGTGGCACGCGAAAGACGGATGGCCACCACAAGATCGCTCAAACGATTGTGCATCAGTACGACGGAGCCAGCATCAAGTGCCACGTCGGTACCGCTCCCCATCGCGACCCCGATATCGGAGGCCGCCAAAGCGGGAGCGTCGTTTATGCCGTCGCCAACAAAGGCAACGAGATTTCGATCCTTGGGCAGCGCCGCTTTCACGGCTTTGACTTTTGAAGCTTTTTCAAAAGGCTTCACCTGAGAAAACACGTGATCGGGCAAAATTCCCACCTGCCGAGCAACGCTCTCAGCGGGTGCAGATGCGTCACCCGTGACCATATAAGCATCGACTGCGTATTCACCACGCAACGAAGCCAAAGCGGTTGCAGAATCTTTTTTCACCTCGTCTGAAAAGGTGAAGCAACCACACGCTCGCCCGTCGATTAACACCGTCGAACCGACAAACACCGCATGGCCTTCGACCGTTCCCTCGACACCGCTGCCAACAAGCGCACGAAACGTCTGAGCCTCGGGCACATCGTTTATTCCGCACGCGACCGCGTACGAAACGATTGCCCGCGCAAGCGGATGCTCGCTCTTCATTTCAAGCGCTGCCGCGAGACGCACATCGCTTCGTGATACCGACGACGCAACAACACTCGGTTGTCCCCTGGTCAATGTCCCGGTTTTATCAAAAATAGCAACGTGCAAAGAGCACAGTTTCTCGAGAACTTCCCCGTCCTTAATCAGCACACCAAGACCTGCACCCTTACCCATACCGACCATGAGGGCAGTCGGTGTCGCCAAGCCCAACGCGCAAGGACACGCGACCACGATTACCGCAACCGCACACAACAACGCCTGCTGGAAGCGCTCGATGCCGGCAGGTGCAGCGCCTAAAAACATCCAAGCCGCAAACGTAAGTGCGGCAATCGCGAGGATCGCGGGTACGAAAATAGCAGCAATTTTATCGGCCAAACGTTGCACGGAAGCCTTTGACCCCTGCGCGTCTTCAACGGCACGCACGATACGAGCCAAGGTGGAATCGGCACCGACACGCAAAGCACGAACCGTAAGTGCTCCGGTCGTATTGATAGTCCCGCCCGTTGTCTCGTCACCGGATACTTTAAGAACAGGAATAGGCTCACCGGTCAGCATGCTTTCATCGACTTCCGAAGAACCCCGCTCGACCCGTCCATCAACCGGCATCTTCTCACCGGGGCGCACGAGCACCGTATCTCCCACCAAAACCTGGGAAAGGGCAACGGTTGATTCCACGCCACCGCGCACGACATGAGCGGTGGCTGGTGTGAGATTCATCAACGATTCGATTGCCTGATTTGTCGCACCCTTCGCCCGCGTTTCCAAAATCTTTCCAAGTAACACGAACGTGATCAGCATCGCGCACGTTTCAAAGTAGGGCATCCCCCCGTTTACCATCGAGCCCGAAAACGTGATCCAGACCGAGAACGCAAACGCAATCGTCGTGCCAAGCGCCACGAGCACATCCATGTTCGCCGAGCCACCTTTCAGCGAACCGATCGCCCCTTTGTAAAAGCGGGCGCCACACCCGAACTGGACGGGAATCGTCAACGCCATCAGCAAAACATTGCCGGCAAACATCGCATCTTTTTCCGTAGGCTGCCCTACCGCAAACAAATCGGCAAGCGCCATGCCCACCGCGTGATGAACGCCCGAAATCATGCCGACACCCACCACCAGCACCGTCAAGATCAACGATGCCAGAAAAACGCGGAAATCATGTGCTCGCGTACGAGCTTCTTTATCGCGTCGCTTCTCATCGACCAAGGGTGCATCGTCGGCAATAAGCTCCGCAGAAAACGACAGCTTGTCAAAAATATGAAGCAGCTCGTCGACGCTGACCTGGTCGGGATTAAACTTCACCAGAGCCGTATTGGTAGCCAAATTGACCACGCAGCTTGAAACTGCCGGGTGTTTGTTGAAGTTCTTCTCAACGTTAGCGGAACAATTTGCACAGTGCATGCCCTCGATAGCAAGCCGAATGGTTGCTTCAGGGGTTGCACACTCTTTTTCGTCCATGTGCACTCCTTTAAGTATTCGTCGCAAGTATATGAGCACCCTTTATGCAAGAACGTCAACAAACGGCCCCGAAAGCGAAGCAGACCAAAGCAAAACACCAGATCGAGTGCTAGTTATCGCCTTGGCGATCATCCGATCCCAAGTCAATAGCCACCTCAACGATACCGTGCTCTCGCTGTGCCGCCTCAATTTCTCGCTGCAGCAAAGGGCCTTCGATTTCTTGGAGCAATGCCTTTCCGGATTGCAAAGCTTCTGCGCCCGCCGTTTGACGAATGATACCCTCATCGCTCGTCGTGATATACGATACACCACGCTTGGTATCTTTTCGTGCCTGCAGCCAGAGGAAGAAAAACCCTAATACGCCCGCAAGCGCCGACGCTGAAAGAATACCGACCTTGGCCGTCGTCACCACCGACGGATCGCTGAACGCCAAATTTGCCACAAAGATTGCCATGGTAAAACCAACGCCGCCCAAAATACCCGCACCGATAATGTGCATCCAATTTGAATGCTCCGGCAAATGCGCGATTTTCATCTTGACCGTTACCAAGCTGAACAAAAGAATGCCGACGGGCTTGCCCAGCAGCAGCCCCAGGAACACGCCGTACAGCGCCGGATCGGCAAAAATATTTCCAAGACTGCCGTCGATCAAACACACCCCCGCATTGGTCAAGGCAAACAGCGGCAGCACCAAAAAATTAACCCAGGGATGCAGCGCCTGTTCCAGGCGTGTCGCCGGAGGAACAACCTGCCGAGCAACGCTGCTTAAGTGCGTGACGTTTTTGAGATAGCTGTCCTGCCCCATAATCGGTACGTTTGCGAGAAACGATGCGTTGGCTTCCTTAACTTTGTCACCCGACCACGAAGCAAAACCCTTCAGGTCGACGCGCGATCCCGACGGAATCGTAAAGGCCAAAAGCACACCAGCAATCGTGGAATGGATGCCCGACATAAACACACAGACCCACAAAAGCACCCCGACCACCAAATAGGGAACGAGGGAGTACACATGAGATCGATTCATCATGATCAGCACAAACATAACCGCCGCCGCTGCAATAAGCCACAGAACCGAGGGGGCCTGCCCATAGAAAAAGGCAATGATCAAGATGGCAATAATGTCATCGGCGACCGCTAAAGTCGAGAGAAAAACGCGTACTCCATTGGGAACTTTATTGCCAAGCAACGCCATAATACCCAAAGCAAACGCAATATCGGTCGCTGTCGGCACGCCCCATCCGTGCGCAGTTTCGGGATTTGACGCATTGAACACCAGGTATATCAGGATGGGAACCAACACGCCGCCGCAAGCGGCCAAAATCGGCAGCAGTGCTTGACGGATGTTCGTAAGCTCTCCTACAGTCATTTCATATTTGATTTCCAAGCCGATCATCAAAAAGAAAATCGCCATGAACACATCGTTGATAATGTGAGCAAGCGACATATCGTAGAGCGTCTCACCGAATCCGATGGTAAGGTTCGTTTCCCAAAATGCCATAAACGGCACAAAGAAGCCGCTGTTGGCTACGATGAGCGCAACGATTGCGGCCACCAGCATCGCCGCCGCCGCCTTGGTGGACGAATGGGTGAAGCTGAGTAATTTTTTGTAGCGGGCCTGATGCCCCTGTACTTCCTTGATGAACAAGGGATCCTGCAACGCGTTATTTTCTACCATAATAGTATGTATGCACCTATCCACTCCGAAACCCAACTCAATCGTTGGATAATCATCGCTGTCGCTTAAGGGAGTCTCCCATGATACCGCCCGAGCGCACCCGATGGGGAAAATATTCCTATTTCGAGCTCTTTTTTTCAACCACCTCTCCACACGGCAAGCAAAACAGACCAAAGTGCGCTATGCTATGCCTATCGGCTGGCGGAAGGAGTCAACTTCGGAACAATATGAGACGTTCGCAAGAATTCCCTCATAAACGAAGATGGCTGTCTGCGGCTGTTTTTTATTCCCTACAAGGTAAGAGGTGAGCACTATGGAAATCACGGTCACCGGACGGAGAATGCCCGTCACTGACGCGCTGCATCAGTATGCTGAAGAAAAAATCGGCAACTCCATGAAGGTCATGGATATCAGCCCCTTGAACGCTGAAATTATTCTCTATGTCGAGAAAAACCCCTCCAACCCACGACCGGCTGTCTGCGAAGTTACCCTGCGTACGAAGGGTCATATCATTCGCGTGGAAGAAAGCGAAGAAGACATGTACGCCGCAATCGATGTTGCTGCGGCCAAGGTATTACGCCAGCTGCGTAAATACAAGACCAAGGTTGTCGAGCGTAAGGTGCGCGGTGGCGAAACCGTTCGCGAGATTCCTTCATCCGGAGCAAGTCTTGACGATTTGATGACCGAGCTTTCCGGCGACGATGACGCCATTGTCCGCGTCAAGGAAATCGAATTCGAGCCCTTGACGGAAGAAGAAGCCCTCGTGAAGATCGATCTTTTGGGCCATGATTTCTTCGCCTATACCGATCGAGATTCGAGCAAAACCCACGTACTGTATCGTCGTAACGACGGTGGATACGGCTTGCTCAAACAGAAGGACTAGCATTCCCGTGAAACAGTCGTCCCTTGCATACACAACAGGGATTGTCGCAGGAGCACTGCTTATCGCAGTGCTCCTGTTTTCATTGTGCGTCCTAGGATCGTGCGCACCTCAAGATTCAGGCGAGGGGCCTTCACAATCTTCCGCTGAAGAACAAGCTTCTTCGCCCACCGCAAACAACCCCACAACAGATACGCCAACCCCCCGCGCATCGCCGATCGATCCTCTCGAAAAACGCATCCAAGACAAACTTGCCACCATGACCCTTGAGCAAAAA
>JAVVXN010000065.1:0-6822 GCA_036651575.1 Raoultibacter sp.
GTGTCGACCTTCCTCGCGATAAACGCATTGAAGTCGGCTTGACCTATATTTACGGCATTGGCTCCACTACAGCTAAAAAAATCATTACCGAAACCGGCGTCGATCCTGACGTTCGCGTGAAGGATTTGAGCGAAGATGATTTGAGTAAGCTTCGCGATTATATTCAGGAACACATCAAGGTGGAAGGCGACTTGCACCGTGAGGTTTCTCAGAATATCAAACGCCTCATGGAAATCGGTTGCTATCGTGGTCTGCGTCATCGTCGCGGCCTGCCCGTTCGCGGTCAGCGCACGCACACGAATGCCCGCACGCGCAAGGGCCCCAGAAAGCAAATCGGCGGAAAGAAGAAGTGAGGTAGTTAAGTGGCAGCTAAGAAAAACGTGCGTACCCGCCTCAAGCGTTCTGAACGCAAGAACATTGCAGTGGGTGCAGCGCATATCAAATCAACGTTTAATAATACTATCGTGAGCATCACCGATCCTCAGGGCAATGTGATCTCGTGGCAGTCTGCAGGCACCGTCGGCTTCAAGGGCTCTCGCAAGTCCACGCCGTTTGCTGCGCAGATGGCCGCAGAAGCAGCAGCTAAGGCCGCTATGGAGCATGGTCTTCGCAAGGTTTCGGTTTTCGTTAAGGGCCCGGGCTCGGGTCGCGAAACCGCAATTCGCTCTTTGCAGGCTGCAGGGCTCGAAGTAGCCAGTATTCAAGATTGCACACCCATTCCGCACAACGGTTGCCGCCAGTGCAAGCGTCGTCGTGTTTAACTGAAAGGATCCCATTATGGCTCGATATACGGGGGCGGACTGCAGATTGTGCCGCCGCGAAGGAACAAAGATGTTCCTTAAGGGCGATCGCTGTTACACGGACAAATGTGCCTTGGAGCGTCGCAACTATGCGCCGGGTGAAGCCGGCCACAAACGCGTAAAAGAAAGCGAATATCGTCTTCAGTTACGTGAAAAACAGAAAACGAAACGTATCTACGGTTTGCTCGAAAAGCAATTCCGCGGCTACTACGATGTGGCTAACCGCCAGCAGGGTGTTACGGGTGAAAACTTGCTCCGCATTCTCGAAAGCCGCTTGGATAACGTCGTATACCGTTTAGGCTTTTCGAAGTCTCGCGCCGAGGCTCGCCAGCAGGTGCGTCACGGTCACATTATCGTAAACGGCAAGCGCGTAGACATCCCGTCTTTCCGCGTGCGTCCTGGCGATGTGGTAGCGGTAGCTCCCAAGGCCCAGGATATGTTGGTTATTAAGAGTGCGCTCATTTCCAACGAACGCGTGCAGGTTCCTGCATGGTTGGAAGTTGACATCGAGAAACTGCAGGGTAGCGTCCTTGCCCTTCCGCAGCGCGATCAAATCGATCTCGATATTCGCGAACAGCTTATTATCGAACTTTACTCGAAATAACAGACATTGCGGCTTTGTAAGGAGGCTTATACGATATGACAGAGTTCATGAGGCCGACGGTTACAACGGAAGAAGTCAACGAGACTGTTGCTCGCTACGTTGTTGAGCCGCTTGAGCGTGGCTACGGCTATACGCTCGGCAACTGCATGCGTCGTGTATTGTTGTCTTCCTTGGATGGTTCCAAGGCGACAGCCATCCAAATAGATGGTGTGCAGCACGAATTTACGACTGCCGAGGGTGTCATCGAAGACATTACGGATATTGTTTTGAACGTGAAAGGCCTGGTCTTTTCCGCTCTCAATGATTCCGTGGTGGAAGCGACCGCGCATGTTTCAGCGGAAGGTCCTTGCATGGTTACTGGTGCAGACCTTGATGTTCCGACCGAGTTTGAACTGATTAACCCCGAGCATGTTATCGCTACGGTAGCTGATGGCGGACAGCTCGATATGACTATTCGTATTGGTGTTGGCCGCGGGTATGTTTCAGCTGAGCGCAACAAACGTACCGAAGATCCGATCGGCGTTATCCATGTCGACTCGCTGTTCTCGCCGGTTCGTCGTTGTACGTTGGACGTGACCGACACTCGTGTTGGTCAGCGTACCGACTACGATAAGTTGGTGCTCGAGGTTGAAACTGACGGTTCTATCGATCCTACTGAATCGGTGTGCCGTGCAGCGAATATCATCAATCAGTATATGGGTGCATTTTTGAGTCTGACCGAGCCCGAAGAGACTGAAGAAGAAGTGGAAGCTCCTTCTATCTTCGCTCCGGAAGGACAGGAATCCAATGCTGAGCTCGATAAGCAGATCGAAGATCTCGATCTCTCGGTTCGCTCATACAACTGCCTGAAGCGTGCCGGCATCCATGCCGTCCGTGCGTTGGTTGAGTATTCCGAAAACGACCTGCTGAACATTAGGAACTTTGGTGCGAAGTCCATTGAAGAAGTGAAAGATAAGCTCATTTCAATGGATCTCAATTTGAAGCAATAGGAGACAAGACACTATGAGACACAACAAGAAGGGTCGCAAGCTCGGCACTGATGCCAGTCATACCAAGGCTATGAAAAAAAGCCTGGTCGGTGCATTGCTGATGAACGACCGCATCAAGACGGTTGAGGAACGCGCCAAGGAAATCCGTCCTGACGTTGACAAGATTATCACGTGGGCGAAAAAGGGCGACTTGCATTCTCGTCGTCTTGCTATCGCTGCATTGGGCGACAAGGAATTGGTCCGCGAGGTCTTCGAAAAGGTCGAGCAGGGTATGTTCAAGGATCGCCAGGGTGGCTACACCCGCATCATGAAGCTGGGCAACCGCAAGGGCGACAATGCTTCCATGGTTATCATGGAATTGGTCACCGAGCCGGTCGCCAAGAAGACTGCAGCGAAACCTGCTGCGAAAAAGGCTGCTAAAAAGGTTGAAGCTGCTGCCAAGACGGAAGCCGCCGAAGACTTGAAGCAGGTTGAAGAAGAGATCAAGGAAGAAGCCGGCGAAGCTGTTAAGGCTGCCGATGAAGCCGGTAACGAAGCTGCTGCTGTTGAAGCTGCTCAAACCGTTGCCGAGGTCGAAGAAGCTGAAGAGAAAAAGGCTGAATAGTCAATTTCACCTGGTTTTCAAAAGCGCATTTAAAACGGGGGCTTCGGCCCTCGTTTTTTTATGACATACTGCTTTTATGCAAATCAATGCGAGCACATATATCCCCGGCCATACCCCTGTTCATGCGTGCGATGCACGGGTGAAGCTTGCTGTTTTGCTGGCGTATTCGGTCACCTTATTTTTCGTGCATACTTGGACGGGAATTCTTGTGTGCGCTGCCCTGTTTGCGTTGACGGTGCTTGTTGCTCGGCTGCCGCTTGCCCGCCTGCTGAAACTTTTGATTCCCGTGTACTTTATTCTTGCATTCACCCTGATCTTCAATAGTTTTGCCCTTGATGCGGCAAGCCTTGGGCACAGCTACGGGTTGGGGGTGGTGTCGGCGGGGTTTCTTGAGGGCGCCCAGCCCCTTACCCTTTTCGGTACGTTTTGTTTTGTGCCCGCCGGGTTTGCGCGCGGATGCTTTTATTCGCTGCGTATCGTTTTGCTGGTGCTGGCGAGCCTGGTGGTTACCTACACCACAACCTCGAATGCGCTTATCGATGCCCTCCAATCTTTTCTGCGCCCTTTGCGGGCGCTCCATGTGCCTGCCGATGATATTGCCACGATGTTCTCGATTGCGCTGCGTTTTATTCCGGTTACCGCAGAGGAGTTTTCCCGCGTGCACGCGGCCCAGTGGGCTCGGGGTTCGTCATTTGATGAAGGAAGTCTTTGGTCGCGCTTGCGCGCCTGGCAAACGGTGCTGATTCCTCTGTTCGTTGGGTTGTTTCGTCGTGCCGATACGCTGGCAATCGCCATGGAGTCCCGTTGTTACGGTGCTGAAGCGACGCGCACGCAGCTTCACCCCTGCGCGTTTACCCCGCGCAGTGCCGCCGTGCTTGCCTGCGGTGTTGCGGTGTGTGTCCTGGTTGCGGTGCTGCTATAAGCCGGGTGTCTTTTCTGCTACTGAACTTTTATTAAAGGAGGGTTTCCTTCGCCGCTTTACCGCCGCTCTTGCACCTCATATCTGCGAAATCGGTGATGATGCCGCGTGCGCGAGTGTGCTTTAGTATCATGGAGTAGTTGCAAAAGACAAGCTTTCAAGGAGGCATTACATGGGCATCATCATTGATGTGTACGGGCGTGAGGTTTTGGATTCACGCGGCAATCCGACCGTTGAAGTCGAAGTAGTCTTAGACGACGGCTCCTTTGGTCGCGCAATTGTTCCTTCGGGTGCTTCGACCGGTGCGTTTGAAGCGGTTGAACTGCGCGATGGAGATAAGGATCGTTATTTCGGCAAGGGCACGCTCAACGCCGTTGCTCATGTTAACGAGGAAATCGCCGATGCCCTGATTGGCATGGAAGCAGAAGATCAGCGTACAATCGATGCGGAAATGCTCGAAGTTGATGGCACGGAAAATAAGGGTAACTTGGGTGCTAACGCGGTGCTTGGTGTTTCTTTGGCCGTGGCGCGCGCTGCTGCTGAAGCGGCAGAACTGCCCCTCTATAAATACGTTGGCGGCGTCAACGCGAATTTGCTGCCGACTCCGATGATGAACATTTTGAACGGCGGCGTGCATGCCGACAACAACGTGGATTTCCAGGAGTTCATGGTCATGCCCGTCGGTGCTCCGACGTTTGCTGAATCGGTGCGCTGGTGTGCCGAAATCTACCATACCCTGAAAACCGTCCTGCATGACGCTGGCCTTGGCGGCGGAGTAGGCGATGAGGGCGGTTTCGCTCCCAACTTCAAAACGAACGAAGAACCGCTCGAGTACATCATGCGTGCGTGCGAAGCGGCCGGCTATAAGCCGGGCAGCGATATCATGTTCGCCATGGATCCGGCTTCGACCGAATTCTACAACGCAGAAACTGGCAAGTACGTGCTTGCCGGCGAAGGCCGCGAGCTGACCAGCGCTGAAATGGTCGATTATTGGGAAGCTTTGGTCGCCAAGTATCCTATTATCTCGCTCGAAGACGGCATGGCTGAAGAAGACTGGGATGGCTGGAAGGCATTGACCGAGCGTATCGGTGATCGTGTGCAGCTGGTGGGCGACGATCTGTTCGTCACTAATTCCCAACGTCTTGCCAAGGGCATCGAGATGGGCTGTGCCAACGCCATTTTGATCAAGGTGAATCAGATCGGTTCTTTGACCGAGACCCTTGAAGCTATTCAGATGGCCAAGCAGGCAGGTTATGCGTGCGTTATGAGTCATCGCTCCGGCGAAACGGAGGATACGACTATCGCCGATTTGGCGGTTGCTACCAACGCCGGTCAGATCAAGACGGGTGCACCGTGCCGCTCCGATCGTGTGGCGAAGTATAACCAACTGATCCGCATCGAAGAAGAACTTGATACCGCAGGTGCGTATGCGGGCCGGGGCGCCTTCTACAATATCGAGCGCTAGTACGCGCATCGACAATCGATGAACTGCAGCGACCCGCTCTCGTTTGAGGCCGGGTCGCTTACCTTGTGAGGAGGCATCTATGAATTATCGGTATCTGGGAACGACGGGATTGCGCGTCAGCGAAGTCGGCATGGGGTGCGAAGGTTACGTTGATGATCCCCTGGCGCGCGTAGCGCCCTTGACGGCGGCGGCGCTGCAGGAGGGTATCAACTTTTTCGATCTGTATACACCCAGCCCGCAGGTACACACCCTGTTGGGCGCCGCGCTTGCCGAGGTGCGAGCCGATGTGGTCATCCAGGGGCATATCTGCTCGGCGTGGACCGGTGGCCAGTATAAGCGCACGCGCGATATCGTTGAGACCAAAGCGGCGTTTGAGGCGCAGCTTGCGCAGCTGAAAACCGACTACCTCGATATCGGCATGATCCACTTTGTGGATGGCGAGGCCGACTTCGACGAAGTGTTCAACGGGCCGGTGATTGCGTATGCCCAGCAGCTCAAAGCCGAGGGGCGCATCCGTCATATCGGGCTCAGCTCCCACAATCCGGTTGTGGCGAAGCGGGCCGTTGAGAGCGGCCTGATCGAAGTGCTGATGTTTAGCATCAATCCCGCTTACGATTTGCAGCCGGCAACGGAGAACATTGATGATTTGTTCAATCTCGAAAATTACGAGCACCCGCTCTATAACATCGACGCCGACCGCGATGCGCTCTATAAACTGTGTGAGCGTAAGGGAGTGGGTATCACGGTCATGAAGGCGTTTGCCGGAGGACGCCTGCTCGATGCGGCTCGTTCGCAGTTCAAGGTGGCGATGACGCCGGTGCAGTGCGTGCACTATGCGCTGACGCGTCCCGCGGTCGCTTCGGTGTTTGCGGGCTTTCATGAACCCGAGCAGTTTGCCCAAACGTGTGCCTATTCAGATGCCAGCGATAAGCAGCGCGATTTCAGCAGCGTGCTCTCCGAGCTTCCCACGCACACGTTTGCGGGGGAGTGTATGTATTGCGGACATTGTGCGCCCTGTTCGGCAGCTATCGATATCGCTGCGGTCAACAAATATCTTGACCTGGTAATCGCTGCGGGATCCCTGCCTGAAACGGTGCGCGAGCACTATGCCTCGCTCGATCATCATGCACGAGAATGTATCGAATGCGCCGATTGTGAAACGCGATGCCCCTTCGACGTTTCAATCGTTGCAAAGATGCGACAAGCGGTGGCTACGTTTGGAAAGTGAGGGTGCAGCACTTGTTTTCATGCGGATGTTTCAGCTTCTGTTTTATCCTGGGCGCGCTATAATGGGCAGAGTTTAAAACAGGATTTGAGGAGAGCATATGCCAGAAATGATCTCGCTCGAGGAAGCTCGAGCTCTTGTTTTGTCGAAGGTGGGTGTTCTGTCGGCCGAGAAGGTGCCGTTGCTCGATTGTGTTGGGCGGGTGTGCGCGGCTGA
>JAVVXN010000066.1:0-6584 GCA_036651575.1 Raoultibacter sp.
TACCCATCGACCCGAAGCGAGCTGCCGCATAAGGCAGAAACCCTCCTGCATGGTTGGGCGCTGTGATCGAATAGTATATGCTGAAGACATCATTGAGCGTCATGCGGGGTGCCGCTGTATCGGCAATCAAGTGAAACTCGCAAGGGGCAAGTGCGGCTTGAAGAGCGTGATGCGTCAGTAATTGGTTTCTTGAGGTGAAGGAGGTTTGACTGTGGGAAAATATGTATGCCAGATTTGCGGCTTTGTCTACGATGAAGCTGTGGGAGTTCCCGAAGCGGGTATTGCGCCGGGAACACCTTGGGAAGATGTTCCCCACGATTGGGTGTGCCCGCTTTGTGGCGCCAGTAAGGATGAATTCGAGAGAGAGCAAGATGCGGAAAGCATCGAGGCACAACTGGAGCAAACGGAGACGATCGCCTCAGTTGCGGGGGATTCTCGTGAGTTGTCGACGCTGGAAGTGAGCGCTTTGTGCTCAAATCTTGCTCGTGGCTGTGAAAAACAGTACCTGGCAGAGGAGTCGAGACTTTTTACTCAGCTGGCAGATTACTTTAAAAGCAAGGCAATTCCCGATGAGCAAAGTGGATTCGACGAACTGCTTTCGCTTGTGGAAAGCGATCTTTTTTCGGGGTTGCCCCGTGCGAATACCGCCGCTACGGCCGATTCCGATCGCGGTGCTTTGCGCTCGCTTGTCTGGAGTGAAAAAGTTACCCGCATACTAAAATCATTGCTCACTCGCTACGAAAAAGAGGGCGATGCCATGATTGAGGGAACGAACGTGTATGTTTGCACCATCTGTGGATTTATTTCGGTGGGTGATACACCACCTGAATGGTGTCCCGTTTGCAGGGTACCCAGTTGGAAATTTACGAAAATAGAGGGGAGGTAGGTCATGTACGCTGTCAGGAATATTAGATTGTGCACCAAAGATTGTCTTTGCCTCTACGTTTGCCCCACGGGGGCTGCCGACACAGAAAACAGCATCATCGACCGGTCTCTCTGCATAGGGTGCGGTGCGTGTGCGACCTCGTGTCCTTCAGGTGCTCTATCGATGATGGTAGATGAGCTTCCGCCACAGCAACCCAAGGTCGCTGCCGTCGTTGCTGCTCAACGTGATTTGGCACAGAGTAAGGTTTCTCAGGAAAACAAAGCTGCCGGTCTTGCGGCATCTGCCGATAATTCCGCTTCGTATCGGTTTGCTCGGGCTATCGAAAAATCCAATCGCATCATGGCTGAAGATATTCTGCGTGAAGCCGGATATATGTTACCTCAAAGCGCCAATGCCCAGGTCTTTTTGCGCTCCCTGCAAAACGAAGCTAAAAGTGAGGATTTCCCTCGAGAAGTTCTTGAAAAATTGCTTGCCCTTATTGTTCCCAACGAGGCGGTTGTATCGAGTGGTGTTGAGAAGTGGGAATGCAGTGTCTGCGGCTACACTCATGACGGTTCGCTTCCGGCTGATTTTGTGTGCCCCGTGTGTGGACAACCGGCTTCCGCATTTGAGCGGATTGAGAAATAGGTACCTGCCTACAGCAAGAGCATCTTCGTTGGATTGTGCGAGGGAGGTGCTCTTATTTTTTGAACGGCGAAAGCAAGGGTAAGAAACGGGCGGAATATGGTGGGTTCGTGGGGAGTGTGGTCGATTGATGCTTCCGTTTGCTGTTTGCTTGTTCCGTCCTGGTATAAAAGACTGTTTTCCTGCTATTATGTCTAAAAGACCTCCAGTAAAGAGATTGAATATGGCGAGTAAAAACGAAGACTTAAAACAAACTCATGGCGCGTCAGCGGGTAAGCATGCCCGTCATCAGGAAACAACTTCGCGCCCCGATACTGTCAAACCTCCTGCTTCATCGTATACAGCTTCCGTCCAGCCGGCTGGTTCCTACCGCCCTTTTGCGCCGGCGGGCGCTTCGGCTGCACCGGTTTCGAATGAGGGTGGTCCGAGCGGCAAGCGTCCCTTGAAAATTATCGGTATTGTCGTAGCGATTATTTTTGGGATTTTGCTGATTGCGTATGTTGGTGTATCCATTTTTTTCTTTGGCCGGTTTTGGCCTCATACCGTCGTTGCTGACCTCGATGTGTCCACGTTGACCGCCTCCGATGCCCAGGCGTTGATCAGCGATGCTGTTGACGATTATTCTCTTGAGGTGCAAGGTGAAGGTCTGTCGTTTACTTTGACGGCAGCTGACGCCGGTGTTTCCGTTGACAGCTCGGTGCTTGTTGCGAAGATGCTTGGGGACGTCAATCCTTGGATGTGGCCGTTTGAAATAATGAAGCAGCACGACGAAAGCAATCAGCTTATGCTCACCTCGACAGAGGCGGGGCTCGACGATACGGTCAAAAAACAGGTAGAGGCGTTTAATGCTGGTGCAGTTGCACCCCAAAACGCAACGATATCGTATACGGAAAGCACTCAAACTTTCGTGGTTGTTCCCGAAGTGGCGGGCACGACTTTTGCTGTTGAAAATGTTGTGAAAGCGGTTGATGACGCTATCGGGAAGATGGAACCCATGGTGAAAATCACCCATAAAGAGCTGGCTCAGCCTACGGTTACCAAAGACACGCCCGAGTTGAAAACTGCGTGTGTAAGTGCGAATAAAATGGTCGGCACAAATATGAAATTTTTGATGGCGGGCACGGCTGTGGCCGAATTGGGTCCTACGCAGATTGCCCCCTCTGTGTTTTTGCAAGATGATTTGACCGTGAAGCTTGATGATGCATTTTTAACGGCGTGGATTGATAAAACTGCAGGAGAATGCAATACGTATGGCTCGACGCGAACCTACACTCGTCCTGACGGAAAAACGGTGAGTGTTACGGGTGGTGTGTATGGTTGGCTCATCGATAAAGATGCGTTGAAAGAGACCACCCTGCAAGGTGTTATGGAAGGTCGTCAATCAAACGTTGATATTCCCGTGACGCAAAGTGCTGCTGCTTTCAATGGAGCTGGCGCACAGGATTGGGGTCCTCGATATGTTGATGTTGACATTTCCGAACAGCAGGCACGCTTCTACGATGCCTCGGGATCACTTATTTGGAGCGCTGCCTTTATTTCCGGCAAGCCTAATGGTGAGTACGCGACACCTACGGGTGTGTACGTTGTCAACGGAATGGAGAGTCCTTCAACGCTTATTGGTTCTATGGTGCCTGCTACCGGCGAGCCTGAATACAAGACTAAGGTTCAGTACTGGATGCCGTTTGTTGGCAACGCTGTCGGTTTCCATGATGCTACGTGGCAGCCGAGCTTCGGGGGGTCGATGTATGCGGAAGGTTACGGATCGCATGGGTGCGTGAACCTCTCTTCTTCGGATGCCTCGGCGCTCTATAGTCTGCTTTCCGTTGGAGACGTGGTAGTTTCTCACGGCTGATCGCGCTACGGGCCGTGGCTGTTGTGTCTGTGCTATCCAAAGGTCACCTGCGAAGGAATCGTCGCGGGTGACCTTTGTTGGTAGGGACCTTAACAGCAAAGGTCGGTTATGCCCAAGATGAAAACACGCTGCAGCTCGTCAAGCTGTGTTTCTATCTGGCAGCCGATTTTGCCTCCCGAGAAGATGACGGTGTCGACTAGCAGGGCTGTTTCGTCGATGGTCGTGGTGAAGGTTCGTTTCATACCAAGAGGGGAACATCCGCCATGGATATAGCCGGTTAATCCAAGCAGCTCTTTTGACTTTATCATCTGAATTGATTTTTCGCCGACGGCACACGCTGCCTTTTTCAGGTCAAGCTCTTCCGCCACCGGAATCATAAAAACGTAGTGTTCACCACTTTTTCCAACGGTTACGAGTGTTTTAAAAACCTGCGATTCATCAAGATCGAGAAGGCGGGCAACCTCGACGCCGCTCAGTGCTGTGGGGCATTGAAACCAATGGGCGCTATAGGCTACCCCTGCTCTGTCGAGCTCTCGCATTGCGTTGGTTTTTCGATCAGCTGGTTTTGTCATGACAACGTATCAAATCATTGATTATTGCGCAGCTGTCGGCTTGATAAAGTTTGTTTTGATTTTCTCTTCGGTTTGTACAGCGGTGATCCCCGCTGCTTGCCCCGCTTCGATACACCGAAGCATCCACGCCATGTTTTTGCCGAGAATACGCATGATTTGGAGGCCTTCTTCGTCTTGTTGCACCTGTTCTGCCGATTGGCCATGAACCATAGGCCAATAGTTCGATGAAACGAGGGGCATTTCGTTGAACAGGAAATATTTATTCATCTGATCGATGGCTGCCGTTGTTCCAGCGCGTCGTGCGGAAGCGAGGGAGGCTCCCGGTTTGAATTTCATCGTCTGCCCACCGGCGTAAAACATGCGATCGAGTACGGCGATGAGGGCGCCGTTGGCACCGGCATAAAAAACCGGTGTGCCCACGATGACTCCGTCGGCTTCTGAAACGGCATCGAGCAGGTGATTGACGACGTCATCGTTGTGGATGCAGCGCTGATCGCCCCTTTTGGAGCACCCACCGCATCCGTCGCAGCCACGAACGGGATCTTTGCCGATCCAGGCAATTTTGGTTTCGATGTCTTGGGCATGCAGACTTTTTGTCACTTCGCTGAGGGCGGTGTAGGTGCATCGTTTTTCGTTGGGACTCCCGTTGATGAGCAAAACTTTCATGGACACTCCTTGCCAGTGTTGATGTTGATATGACACTTTTTAAGATTAGCAGAAAATATGGCTCCTGCTCGCTTTTCTGGTCAAGGAGCACAGCTGCGCTATACTGACATCATGGATATTGAAGGCATGCAAAATACCAACGGGTTCACTGATGAGACGTTTGCCGCGCAGCGGGACCAACGTTTAGGAGCTGCATTCGATAATGCTCCGATTGGGGTTTTTGATTCCGGCTATGGCGGTCTTACGGTGGCGCGCGAAATCATGAAAGCGCTTCCCCACGAAAGTATCTTGTATGTAGGCGATACGGCGCGGTGTCCTTACGGACCGCGATCTTTGGACGAAGTCGATGGTTTTGTCCAGCAGATCGGGCGATGGCTGGTCGGTCGTCAGGTGAAGCTGATAGTGATCGCATGTAATACGGCTACGGCCGCTGGTCTCAAGCACGCTCAACAGGTTTTTGATGTACCGGTGATCGGTGTTGTCGAGTCAGGTGCACGTGCGGCAGCTCATGCCACGAAAAACGGTCGTGTTGGCGTGATCGGAACGAGGGCAACCGTCGAGTCCGATATCTACACGAATGCTATTCGCAACATCAACGCGGGTATTACGGTTTTTTCTACGGCAACACCTCGTTTTGTCGAAATCGCTGAACAGGGCATTCGCATGGCGGAAGGTCCCATCGAAAGCTACACATCCCTTGCTTCGAAGGTGTATATTCGCCCCGCATTCCAAGAGATTGCGCAAGATTATCTGGAGCCGCTTCGTCGGTGTGAAGTTGATACGCTCGTTTTGGGTTGCACCCATTTTCCTTTATTGAAATCACTGATCGGGGGAGTTATCGGTCGTGAGGTGCTGCTTATTTCATCGGATAAAGAAGTGGTGAAAGATGTTCATGAAATTCTTTCACGGCAAGGGAAATGCGCACAACGCAATCGGCGTTCTTCTTACGAGTTTTATACGACCGGTGCCGATGTCGCCGAGTTTGAGAATTTTGGTAGCCGCGTTCTGCGACTTCCTCTTGCGTCGGTGTCGCACCTTGATTTGCCATAATTTTGTTTGGGGATTAACACCAGGGCAACCTATCTGAAAGGAGCACCATGAAACGCGTGGTGATTGCGAGCAATAACGCACATAAGGTTGAAGAGATCGAACATGCTTTGAATTTTGAAGGGTGGAATTTTTGCACGTTGCGAGAGGTCGGGGTTGTTTCTGAACCGGAAGAAGATGCGGATACGTTCGAGGGTAATGCACGCATCAAGGCTCGTGCGGCGTATGAGGCCACAGGGTGCGCTTCGTTGGCCGATGACTCCGGTTTGGTCGTTGATGCCTTAAGCGGCGCTCCGGGGGTTTATTCGGCCCGGTATGCGGGCTCACATGGTAATGATGCCGACAATAATGAGAAAGTGCTCGCTCAGCTAGCTGCTGTTCCTCCCGATCAGCGCAGTGCACGCTTTGTGTGCGCATTGGTGTTTATCGATGAAGAGGGACAAGAAGTTACCGCTCGGGGCACGATTGAGGGTAAAATCGGATATGCACTTCAGGGGAGTGAAGGGTTTGGGTATGACCCCCTCTTTTTCCCCGACGAATTTAAGGGAAACAAGTCGCTTGCTGAAATAAATCAGGCAGAAAAAAACGCGATTTCACATCGGGGAAATGCATTGCGTGAACTGAAGAAGAAGATTTCCCCCATTTCGTGATTCTTTTGGTATAATGCTAGAGCTTCTTCAGATGTCGGGACGTGGCGCAGTTTGGTAGCGCGCCTGCTTTGGGAGCAGGATGTCGCAGGTTCGAATCCTGTCGTCCCGACCATTTTTTTCGCGGGTGTGGTTCAATGGTAGAACTTGAGCCTTCCAAGCTTATGACGCGGGTTCGATTCCCGTCACCCGCTCCATACAATTTTAAAACCCACACCGCGGTGTGGGTTTTTGATTTTGTCCTATACGCCCAGGATGCCGGGTTATTACAGGGGTGTTATTTCTTTATT
>JAVVXN010000067.1:0-6478 GCA_036651575.1 Raoultibacter sp.
GGAAACGTCGTGCACGCTCAAGGATTATCGGCGTCCCTTTAATCCCGGTGATACGCCGCAACGTCTTGCGGCGTATCGGGCAAGGTACGGTTACGTATCCGTACCCCTACGGGCGCAACATAGCATAGTGTATATACCCGATATACACACTATAATCGCGTAATAAGGCTGCGTCAAGAAAAAAGTTGCCGCGTAATCACGTTATTGTTTTTGTTATTTGTATACTACCGCGTCAACAAGGGGGTGTCTTTTTGGGACACCCCCTTGAAGGGAGGGAAATCATTGTTGTTGCCGCCAAGGTTTGCGAGACGGGGGCGGTGTTGGTACGGCTCGATACTATGCGGGGTTTCCTGCACTATCTTTCATGCAAAGGTGTCTATTGAGCGTATCGAAAAGGTCGTCGAGGGCGGCAGGAACAAGGAGGGCAATGCCGAGAAAATAGTCTGTTGTTGCGGTTTCCTGTACCTGTTTTGCCCATTGGTGAATCCAGCGAATGGGGTGTTCTGCGATGAATTGGTATGTTTCATGCAGTAGCTCATCGGCCTGGTTTTTGTTGCCGCCTTCAAAGGCCTCAAGTGTGCATTTGAGCAAATGAGCGACGAAGTCAAGCTCTAAGCCGATGTGGTCTTCGGGCTCGTGATTCAACTGGGCGATCTGCAGCCCGTAGTGCAAATACCATGCTCGTACTTGGAGTGTTTCCTTTTGAAATATCATGCGTTCTTTATTGAAATACACCGATTCCCAGGGGGGAGCTGCCATCGTTTGGGTGCCCGCGAAAAGGCGTGTGGCATCGATGCGTACCTCGTGAAAATGTTCGTCGCTTAAGGTTCCGTGCTGCGCTTCACTCCAGGATCGCAACAGGCTTGCCCCGCGCATGAAGCTCTCGTCTTCAGACTCGATCGGCATTTCTTCGAACACTTTTTTGGACACCACAGATTCGAGGAATTCCTGAGTTGGGAAGAGGTAAAGTGATTTTCCCAGCGCATCAAAAAATAAACGATAGGCCTCAAGGGTTGTGGCGAAGGTGCTATCGATGCCGATCATGTTAGGCCTCCTGGCGATAGAGCGTGGTTGAATACCCCTGGGCTATATCATATTTCGCATCGCGATGTGGCGTGATGATAACCGACGGGCTTGTCGTGGCTGAATCTGGAAGGGGGGCGACATCGCAGACGTTTCCGTATTTGGCAACGAGATCGTCGTATTCGCCGTAGTCGAGAGCGCGCATGGGGCAGGTTTCAACACATGCGGGAGCTTTGCCTTCGTCGAGTAAGTCCTTGCAGAAGTCGCACTTGCGAATGTGTTTTGCTTCAACATCGATCTGCGGTGCATGATAGGGGCAGGCTTCGGCGCACCGGCCGCACCCGATACATTTTTCCCAGTCAGAAGTGACAATCCCGGTTTTAGTATCTTTCTGCATGGCTCCCTGGGGGCATGCAGGCACGCAGGCGGGGTTTGCGCAGTGATTGCACGACATTGAGATGTTGTAGGAAAACACGCCTTCCTGTCGCATGATTGTTGAATCGGTTGCATCCGACATCCAGGTGCCGCCATGGAACTCGCGAACAAAACGAGGACGCGGCCCCACGGAAAGATCCTGCTTATCTTTGCAGGCAATTTCGCAGGTTTTGCACCCAACGCAGGTACTTGAATCGATATGGAATGCCATTCGTGCACACATATTAAGCCTCCTTAAAAATCTCGCGTTGCGGCCATTCGGCATCGGGCACAAGGGCTTCACCCGTCCATTTTTCAACCTTTACGATGCAGCTGTTCCACGCTTCATGGCCGAATCCAACAAGGTTGGGGCCGTTGAGCACGTTGGTGCAACCCGCTTTATCAATCCCGGTTTTTTCGTCGATATCAACCCAGGCACCCTGTCCAAGAGCAAGTACGCCCGGCATCATAATGTCGGTCAGCAACAGCGGTCGTAGTACTTTCCCCCATTTTGAAGAGCACAGCACCGTTTCTCCTGTTTTAAATCCAAGAGTTTTGCCATCGAGGGGATTCATGTAGAGGGGGTGGTCGAATGCTTCACGCAAGATCGGTATGTTTCCAAAGGTGGAGTGGGCAAAACGGGGAGTATGAATGCTGACGAGCTGGAAGGGGTATTCCCCCTTAACCTTATTCGTCCAATCAGAGAACGTCTCCTCGTATCCTTCGATGCCGGGGGTGTATTTTGGGATGGGATCCACCGTTGAAAAACCGCAGGCAGCTAAGTCGTCGGCCATTGTTTGTGAGTGTATCTCGAGTTTGCCCGTTATGGTTTTGCGCGGGTTTGCTTCGGGGTCATCGCGAAACGCTTTGAGGCAGACGAATCCAAAGTTGTCCTTTTCGGAACGAGGAACCGTGTAAATGCCATCTTCCTTAAATTGTTTGTAGTCAATGCGACCCTGTTGAGGTGCACCTTCGACACCCATTTCTTTGATGTCTTCTTCGGTAATGGATAAAAGTGTTTCGAAGGTCTTTCCGTCGTCTTTGATAACCTGTGAGGCGGCAAGTTGATTAAAGAGCTCCTGTTTGTGCGAATGAGGACTGAGCTGCTTGATGTCAACACCAAGTTTTTTGGCAAGTTCTTCAGCAATCCAAATGTCATCTTTTGCTTCAAACAGAGGTTCAACGACCTGGCTCGTTAAAAGCAGCTGCTCGCGATACCCTTGCGTAAGATCGCCGTCGCGCTCCCACTGCGTGGTAACGGGAAGTACGATGTCTGAGTATTTGGCTGTTGTAGTCATAACAATATTTTGGGTAACGACAAATTCTACCTTACGGTGTGCTTCGATAGCCTTCATAACGCCAGGTGCTTGGTTCATAAGATTGGAGTGCGTGTGATAATACATTTTTGTCTTGCATTCGCGGACGTCATCTTTGCCAGCGGTAAACTTGCCCGTCAGTACCGATGTCCACAGTTCGTTGACGTTAATGCGGTAGTAAGGAGGCAAAGGACGGGAATACATGCCATTTGGTGCGCCGGTGAAACGAGAAGGGGAAATTCCACCGATCGGGTTTTCAACCATTTTCATGCCGCCGGGAGTAAACCACGCATAATCACCGAGCACCCCGCCGCCAAGTACAAGACTGGGGCCGCCGACTTGCCACGTGTGGCCTTTGTCGCTGCCGGTCATGCACCCTGGTTTTCCTATGCAGCCTGCCATGGCGCCAAGGGCCATGATGGTCTGGGGCCAAGCGCAGCCATTGGTTGTTCGGGCAGGAGCGGGAGCCATGCAGATTGCAACGCGCTCGGTTGTGAGGATTTCTCGTGCGACGTTTTCTATGAGGTCGGTTGGTACGCCGCAGATTTCAGAAGCCCACGTCGGTGTTTTTGGCTGTCCATCAAAAGTTCCTAATACGTAATCTTTAAAGTTGTCTTCGGGATTTGCTCCTGCTGGCACATGATCGGCGTCGAAGCCAACGCAGCAACGGTTGAGAAAATCCCAGTCGATAAGCTTTTGTCCAGAGGCGGTATCATCTTGCAGCATGACATATGCCATAGCCATTGCGAGAGCCACGTCGGTACCGGGTCGAACGGGAATCCAATCTTCAGAAAGCGCTTGAGCGGTTGCGTTGCGGAAAATGTCAATCGAAATAAAACGGGTGCCCTTTTGTTTCATGCGCAGGTAGTTGTAGGTGGGAACGCCCGCACGACTCCAGGCGGGGTTTGATCCCCACAAGACAACGAGTTGGGTATTAAGCAGGTCGAGACGGTCGTTGAAGTCTTCATCGAGTCCGATGTAGGGAGCGATGGATCCCCAAGCACCACTCGAGCAAGCGCCCCAATTGTCCATGTACCCTCCGCGGAGGGAAAGCAAGCGGCCGATATCCCATTGACCAAACAATGAAGCAACATACCCGGGAACGACAATGGCATCGTTGCCGTATTTTTCCGTAATGCGGGTGATTTCGTCGGCAATGTAGGTGAGCGCTTCATCCCAGCTTATTCGCTCCCATTCGTCTTTGCCGCGCAGCGATCCGTCGCTTTTTCCGCCCGGTTCCCAGTTCTTGCGCTTCATGGGATATTTGAGTCGATCCGCTCCAAAGATATGTGCACGATTTGCTCTGCCGCGTGCACAGGAGCGCAAGCGGGGGCAATCGGGGGTATCTTCATGCGTTTCGTCGGTGCCCATGCGTACGCAGGAGCCGTCTTTTACGTATACTTTGTTAAATCCTCGGCTACCGCAGTCAGCCCAGCATTGAGCGGGAACCCATTTGCCCACGCTTGCTGTTTTTTGTGTCTTGTCGGCGCCCGAAAAGCCACAACCTGCGGTTGTTGCGATGGCACCACCGGCGGCAACAAGGCCGCTCCACTTCAGGAATGATCGACGAGTGAGACCGCTTTTTTTCGGAATGTTTGCCTCTCGTATCTTGTTCATAAACCCTCCTTGTCGGAAAAGAATCGACTTCAGGCAATCTGCAGCTTGCCTTTATCGCCATTATAAGAAGCGCTCACCAAAAAAGACTGTTGTTGATGAGGAGGAGAATACGCGACGAAGGGGATCCTCAAATATTTTCTCCCATGTTTTGGTTTTGAATTGAAAGGGGAATATGAATCTTTGATTTTCCGTAAATCCGTTGCCGATAACGGTGTGTCAACGGTATTTTTGTGGTTCGCCTATAATGAAAACAAGGGAAAGTGAGATGGTGAGGCGGCTTCCAATGGAAAACGATGCGTTCCGTGAAATAGGGAACATCGAAAGTAAGGATTGCCTTTCCGTTAAGGGGAGCAATACCTATATACCGCATCCAATTGCGCAGCGTTCGTTTTCTTTTAGAGGCGAAACGCTGGCTTCCGATGCAAAAGCAGAGATGGCGCTGGTTCGACTCGACGAAATGGTCAAAAGGTATCCCTATGCTTCGGCTCTTCGACAGATTTTGTTTCGTGTTGAAAGCTTAGCGACCGTCCGCAGCGACGGTATCGTTCCCGATCTCATGCAAATTTTATTCCTGGAGCTTATCGGCAAGAAAAAACAAAATTCACCGCGCCTGCAAAAAGTGTATCTCAGAAAAAATTTCCCCGAAAGTTCTCTTGCGATCATCGAGGCGTCCTATGAAGCTTTTTGTTGTCTGCAAACGCTTCGATATATCATGGCGTTTAAGCCGCGCGCAACAGGATTGACCTGTGATGATCTTTGGTATTTGTACCATAGCTGTATGAGGGGGACACGGAGAGAACGTGTTGCTGGTCTTCGCCGAGAAGATGCGGCACGAGAAGGGGTGGTGGAAAAAACATCAAGCAGCGGTGTTTTGTATATTCCTCCCCGTGCCGATCAAGTTGAACCCCTCCTGCAGGATTTGGTCGATTTCTGCAATGGCGATTCTCTCTCACCACTGACTCGATCAGCTGTTGAGCATTTTCAGCTTGAAGCAATTCGACCGGTACAGCAAGGCGCTGATCGACTGGGGAGAATGTTCGCCTTTCTTGTTTGGAAGCAGTGCGGGCTGGTTGAAAGCGTGTTTCCACCCTTTTCGTTGACCCCGGCGGTTCAAACACAAAAGCACACGGAGCTTTTAATACCTTACAGAACGGGTCAGAATTTTGCGCAACGAACCGCTATGGCTGCGCTTGACAATTGGGTTGCTCATTGCACTCGTGCGACCAGTCGAAGCGTGAAGTTGGCATATATCTATCGTGATTTCATATCCGAAACAGAAGAGAGGTGGAGAACGATGATGCCGGATATCCATAAAGGGTCGGTGCTTGATTTGCTGCTTGCTGAATTGCCGGGGATGCCGATTGTATCGGTGGCCTCCGTCTCAGAAATTACCGGAAAGAAGTTTCAGGCTGCCGCCGAAGCGGTAGCCCGGTTGATCGATGTGGGTATTTTAATTCCCTTAACTTCCGGAAAACGTAATAGAATTTTTATTGCGCAGGAAGTCGTCGATCGCTTGGCTCAAATCGATCAAACGTTGCTTCCTGAGGAGGCGACAGCGCGCGAAGTGTTCTTCAAGTAGGGCAAACTGCGGTGGCATCCGGGCTGGTGCGGATAGTGCGTTTATTTTGCGAGCACGGGGTTGACGTAGCGTGTGCGAGCTTCGGTTTTCTTGCCGTATTGTATGGCGTGGGCGGGGCAGCGATTAAGGCAGGCCAAACATTGCGTGCACTCGGCGCCGCTCCAGACAGGACGGCCTTCAGTGAGCGTGATGGTGTTGGTGGGGCAGATGCGTTCGCAATCGCCACAGCCTATGCAGGCATTTGTGGCGAAAAACTTATCGGTCGAACACATTTTATTCGGGCGACACGTTGCGAGCGAGAACATGATTCCGAGTGGGTTGCGTACTTCGCGGTGGACGTGCTCCTTTGCGGCGAGACACGTTGCGATTTCGCGTGCTTGGCGACGACCGTCTTCAAGTTGAAAAGCTTGCTTGTCGCCTTGAACGGGATCGGAAAGATACGTGCAATTATCAACGGTTTTCACGGAAAACGAAGCATCGAGCGTGATGTTTTGTGCTTGGTGCAGCAGCTTGCCAAAGTAACGCGCCG
>JAVVXN010000068.1:0-6260 GCA_036651575.1 Raoultibacter sp.
TCCCCACAACCTAAGCACTGAAGCACCGAACGGACGGTAGTTTAGCATAGAATCGGGCTTGTCGAACCTGTTTTTGAAAATTTTTTATTTCGGTTCGCCAGAAAAATTACCCGGCTCAAGGTCACCGACCTTAACGATCATTCGCGCAACGCATTGAGAACTACCGCGAAAACGAACGTCCCGGCAAAGACGCCACGCGCCCGCACGCTGAGAATCTCTTTGCGCGCGACCTTTACCCTCTGGGAGCACCAAACACACAGCCACAGAGCCTTCTACCCACACACGCTGCGCTCACCATGACAGGCGCAGCGCGTGCGTCAATATCGAAGCAACCTCTTCCATCAAAGCGTGCTGCCCTTTGCCGCGCACGGAAAAATGATGGGGTATATATAAAAGGACGTGTTCGCAAATCGGCGAACACGTCCTTTACGAAAAATCATTACCGCCGTCCACGTACCGGCTCTCAAGGGGTGGAAAAGCACGGATAGTTTTATAGCCGCAATCGATTAGCCCGCCAACAAAAGCCCCAATCTTTTCGATCGAAGCAAAGAAAGCACGCAATAAATCCACACGGAGCAACACCGAAGAGATCGCCGCCATAGTTTAAGCGGTACAAAATCGTCCCTACGCGGTCTCTCCCTTCGCCGCAAGCACACCAGCCACACCCCAACACGCCTGAAAACCTTCTTCTCAAACAGATATCTCCGCTGAAAGCTAACCTCTTGGTTTTAGAATTCAGAGTGCATATAAGAATCGAACTCGTCGGTGACCTCTTTGCTGGGCTCCTTGGTGAGAAGCGAAACGACGACAATGGCAACAAGGGCCAAAACAAAAGCGGGAAGCAATTCGTATACCCCAAAGATTCCACCCAGAGGTTTAATGAACTGATGCCATACCAAAACCGTCACGGCACCCACGATCATGCCCGCAAGAGCTCCTTGCATGTTCGCACGACGCCAATACAAACTCGCAAGCATCAGCGGTCCGAAAGCGGCACCAAAGCCCGCCCAAGCATAGCTGACAACCTGAAAAATCGATGAGTCTTTATCCAGTGCCACCACAACGCCGAAAAGCAGCACCGCAACAAGCGTCAGGCGCGCGACAATCATAACCTGACGGTCGGTTGCATCCTTTTTAATGAGACCCTTAAAAATATTTGTGGCAACAGCTGAACCCGAAATCAACAGATAGGACGAAGAGGAAGACATGGAGGCTGCGAAAATACCGGAAACCACCAAGCCACACATGAATGCCGGCAAAATCATCTTAGCAAGCACGATGAAAATATTTTCAGCTGACGATTGCGTCAGAAATTCAATCGGCAAAACGGCACGCCCCACCAAGCCGATGCACACCGCACAGGAAAGCGAGATAACAACCCACGTAGTTGCAATACGACGAGATTTTTTAATCTCATCGGAATGGCGAACACTCATGAAGCGAACGAGCACCTGAGGCATGCCACAATAACCTAAGCCCCACGACAGGCAGGAAATGATAGCAATAATGCCATATTCACCCGGGATACCAAAAACAGGAAGGCCATTTTCAACCGCCTGAAGGCTGCCCGCATCAAGCACCGGTGTCGCAATCTGGGTTCCGCTCAAAAAACCGGGGATACCCTGCAAGAATATCACCGTATTTTCGACACCACCAGCTGCGGTAACACTGCCCACAAACACGATGATGAGCGCAAAAAACATGAGGGTACCCTGAACGAGGTCGGTTGTGCACACGGAAAGATAACCGCCCACAAACGTGTAGAGAAACACGATGATGGCCCCCAGAATCATCATCGTTGCATAATCGAGCCCGAACAGCGTCGAGAACAACTTGCCGCACGTCACAAAACAACTTCCGGTGTAGATACAGAAGAACAGCAAAATGATAAGCGCAGCCATGGTCATGAGGATGTTCTTCTTATCGTGGAACCGATTTGAGAAAAAATCAGGGATGGTGATGGAGTTATTGGCAACTTCTGAATACTTGCGCAGACGACGGGCTACAAATTTCCAATTCAAATACGTACCGAGCGCCAAGCCGATCGCTGTCCACATGGCATCGGAAGCACCCGTGAAATAAGCCACGCCAGGTAGGCCCATAAGCAACCAACCCGACATATCGCTTGCTTCAGCCGAAAGCGCCGTCAACCACGGACCGAGCCCTCGCCCACCGAGAAAGTAATTCTCAGATGACGCGTTCGATTTTTTCACGTAGACGAAACCGATCGTAACGACGACGATGAAATAGAGGAGCATTGCGAGCAACACCCAGAAATCGTTTGAAACCATGTCTTCTCCCTTTATAATGAATGATACTGAGAAGCTGCGTGAAGCCAATCTGGGTCGAGCATGCCGCCCGTCCATTCTGGCCTCAAGGAGCTTAACTTTTTGGATTATACTTTATTTAAGTGGAGTGTTTCCGAAGAATACCAACAACTTCGACCAAGATGGCGAAAGGAACCGGCATGGTGGCATACGCAAAAATGGAAAACGAGGCATTGAAAGCGCTCCAGGCGCAACTCGAAGAGGAGTATGCAGGTTTTAAGGCCAAGGGTTTAAAACTGAATATGGCGCGCGGAAAACCAGCGAAGGCACAGCTCGACTTAAGCCTACCCTTACTCGACGTGCTCGCCTCCGATTCAGACCTCAACGCAGCCGATGGCACCGATTGTCGAAACTACGGTGTCGGAGCGGGATTGCCGGAAGCAAAGGCTTTCATGGCTGCCATGCTTGACGACAAAGCCGAAAACGTGATCGTCTTCGGCAACGCAAGCCTCAATATTATGTACGATGCCGTGATGCGCTGCTGGGTTTTCGGCACCCTCGGATCAACTCCCTGGAGCAAACTTGACACGGTCAAGTGGCTTTGCCCGGTTCCCGGCTACGATCGTCATTTCGGAGTAACCGAAGAATTCGGCATCGAAATGATTCCGGTACCCATGGATGCCAACGGTCCCGATATGGATTTGGTTGAGCAATTGGTCGCCGAAGACGCCTCCATCAAGGGCATCTGGTGCGTTCCGAAGTATTCCAACCCCGGCGGCGTGACCTATTCCGACGAGGTGGTCAAGCGCCTTGCCTCCATGAAGTGCGCGGCTGAAGATTTCCGCATCTTTTGGGACAACGCCTATTGCGTGCATCACCTCTACGAAGACGCAGCCGATCAGGACCAGTTGCTCGACATCGGTTCCGCCTGCACAGCTGCCGGCAACCCGAATCGTTATTTCAAGTTCGCGTCCACCTCCAAGGTCACCTTCCCCGGTGCCGGTATTTCCGCACTCGCCGCAAGCCCGGAAAACATCGCCGAGGCCACCAAACGCGTCGGCGTGCAGACCATCGGTCACGACAAGCTCAACCAACTGCGGCACGTGCGCTTCCTGCACGATTTCGACGGATTGACCGCCCACATGGCAAAACATGCCGCCATCGTGCGTCCCAAGTTCGAACTGGTGTGCGCAAAACTCGCCGCAAGCCTCGAAGGTACCGGTTGCGGCTCATGGAGCAATCCGCGTGGTGGCTATTTCGTTTCGTTTGACGCCCCAACCGGTACCGCAAAGCGCGCTGTAGCACTCGCAAAGGAAGCCGGCGTGGTTATGACCGGTGCAGGCGCCACCTATCCCTACAAAAACGATCCGGCCGATAGCAACATTCGTATCGCACCGACGCTGCCGCCACTCGAAGAGCTGGATGCGGCTATGGATGTGTTTATCTGCTGCGTGAAACTGGCAAGTGTTGAGACGCTTTTAGCCTAAACCAATTCCAACAACCGCTTATTATTTAAACGTGAAAGCACCCGAAAGGGTGCTTTCACGTTTTATACAGAAGCTCTCTTGCGAAAGTGCTAGTGAGATTTTTTGTAAGCGGTCAGAATTGCTTTTTCGAGGTCAGGTAAATCGGTTGACTCAAAATGGTAGGAAACTACCTGGGGCTGCTCCAGATCGACAGCATCGCGCTGTTCAACACGAACGAAGGCGAAGTCGACGACATCCACACCCTGCAACATGATCGCGTAGGCATAGCACGTTGCCTGGAGTAAATGCTTGCCGTGCAATTGATCGGGCGATTCTTCAGGGGATCCACCCGTTTTGTAATCGACGACAAACGCATGCGTGGCTTCGGCATCGCTGCACAACAGGTCGATTTCACCCTCCATGAAAAGAGGCTCTTTGCCGCCATCGAGTGCTACGAAGAAAGGAACCTCAGCGCGCATCGTGGCGTACGATTCCGCCCGACGGGCACTGTCGGAAGCAAACCAACGATCGAGTGCTTCATCGAGCCGGATCCGCACCTCCCCTACCACTCTATATTGCCGTGCAATTGCCCCGATGCGCTCATCCGCAGGTGCACCTAGAAGACCCCCCTGATCAGGTGCGCTGACTACCGCGAACTGCGCTACCCGGTGAAATGCCGTACCGAAATCGGTTGCCGCAATCGCGGGGTCAGTCTCCGTATCTCCAGAGCCGACCGCGCGCGACGCAAGGACAACCTCGTGTGCCGGCGCCTCGTCATCAAAAACCTGCGAAAAGGCGGTATCGACCTCATCATGCACCTGCGGGGAAAAATGTTCTTCGTAAGGAGCTATCCCCGAATAGGAAAACACCCCTTCACGTATCCTGATCGGCGAATACGCCAAAGGTTCCGGCACCTGCAATATCTTGATCGGCACGCGATGCGGCACATCGAATCCATCAGCTTTGAACCCTTGGTCACGACAATGATCCCTCTCCGTTTCCGCATCTTCGAGAGAACCGCCTTTCGCGGGATCTACGTAAATTCGCGAAAAGCGTGCCGGAGCACTTCCTCCGTATGCGAGAAACGCTTCCTCTTCAGGAAAATAAGCATCGCCGAGGAGCGCCTCCCGGATATTGTTAAGCAAAGGAGTATTGTCCTCACACCACGTCAGAGGATCCTTACTCTTCGTCATCTGCACGATACCGCCGATAATCAAGCATTCGCTTGCTCGGGTAAGGGCAACATAGAGCTTACGTTTGGCTTCTGCGGCATCCTCGTCCGATTCTCGCCCATAAAGAACACTGCCGAATTCTGCGGGGTCGGACGCAAGACGGGGATCGAGAACCTGATCTGAACAGCTATTTTTATAACGGTATTCTTTGGCAACGGGAGATTTATACGCGCCGGCTCCCGCTAAAAGCTGCAAATAAAGCGACCCGTGCGCAACCGTAGAAAGAAAGATACCCTCTTTCGATTTCGAACTATCATAGGCAGCCACCGCAACAAGAGGAAATTCCAGGCCTTTAGACTTATGAATGGTCATGATGCGCACGGCGTTTTGATTTTCAACCGAAAGCGAACCCTGCCCATCCTTGATGCCGGCACGCATCATCGCAGAAAAATCACGGGCCACCTGAGCCAAACCATACCCCGGATTTTTCTCCAACTCCTCGACCTTGCGAATCGCTTTGAGAATATTGGACGCAACCGCACTTCCCTGCACCCCCTGTGACTCCAAACGGGCAAACCACCCAGAATCGAGCAGCATACCCATGAGCACCTGCGAAGGCATCTGTGTCACCAGGGCTGTTCGAGCGCGCGCAAACAGCGCGGCCGCATGCTGCAGCAAAGCAGAATCATGAACACCAACTTCGTAGAGTCCCCGATCGATCGAACGCCTCTGCATACGGCCGTCCGGCGCTACCCCCGTAGCAAGTCGAATAAAATCATCGGCAGAAAGTTGCAGAAGCGGTCCGGTCATAACCGCGAAGAGCGCTTTGGTATTGGCGGGGTTTGCCAAAGCTTGCAATGCATTGTCAACAACCTGAACTTCTTCGGTATCGCAAAAACTTGATCCACCGACCATGATGCATTCGAAGCCCTCATCACGCAGGGCCGCAGCGTAGGTAGCAGCTCGGCTTGTTTTGCCTAACAGCACCACCATTTCACTCGGCCGATGACCAACATCACGCAAGGCCGCAAAGCGGCGAGCAATCCCCTGCGCCTCCGCTTCAGTGGCTTCCTCCGCGTTTCCCCGAGAAACCGTCAGCTGAATATCGACACGGGGAGTACTACCTTTATATACACCGAGTTCTCGGCGAGATGGTTTTAAATCAAGGAAATCAGCACCAAAAACGGTTTCTTGAGAGCAAACGCGGCGAACAAACGCCAAAATATCCCCGTGACTCCTGAAATTATCATCAAGCTGCGCACAGAGCGCATCGGGGCCGCATTCCTTTACGCGAGCGTGATGCGCATCATATATATGAACGTCAGCGCCGCGAAAACGATAGATACTCTGCTGCG
>JAVVXN010000069.1:0-5894 GCA_036651575.1 Raoultibacter sp.
GGGAACCTCAGGTGTAAACCTGAAAACGCTTCTGGAGCAGGTGTAAGACCAGCCCCTCCCGTAGGGAGAGGAAGGCTACCAGCGATGAAGGAAGAATCCCCCGCCTTTAGGCGTGGGGAGTGTCAAGTGTCTTTGTGCCTTGCGCTGGAAAAAAACAGACGATCTTTCCGGGGTCAAAGCTGTTCCCCTCTCCTTTGAAGACGGCGGCACAATCTCTCTTTAAATACTGCTTAATTAGTCACCTTTAAGTAACAATTTGAGTTCACGGCTGCCATCAGGTATTATAGGGAAGATAAACACGGATTTTTTGCTTGTGTTGGAGTAGAATGAAGGGTACACAATATTGGAGCGCATGCTCTTTATGGCGGGGAATGTGCCTTCTGCGCAGTAACGGTGAAAAGTGCGGTGTGAAATCGCATGGGAAGGCTTTATGCTGAAGGTGAAAGACGATATACGGGGCTTTACCTTAGCCGAGCTGATGATGTCGATTGGCATCATCTTAGTTCTTGTGCTTATTGCTGCACCTTCCATCATCTCAATCCAAAAAAATATGCACATGGTCGAACTGGACAACGCCGCCAAACAGGTGGCCGCAGCCGTGCAAACTCAGATGACTGCCGAAAAAGTTTCGGGCACGTGGACGGAGAAAATCAAGCCTCTCGTCACGGACGGCAATAAAGCAAGAGGTTTGGCTTCTGACGTACAAGATACGGCAAACATCTACTACCTCACCGCAGACCAAGTGCGAAATAACGGTCTGCTGCCCTCCTTGGCCATCGATTCTGTGGTGCGCGACAATGATTATGTGGTCGAATTCAACAAGACAACCGCTACGGTGTGCGGTGTGTTCTATTCCGATAACAAGACCGGATGGTTTTCGCCCGATACCAAAGGTACGGCGGCGCTGGCGTATTACAAGAGTGCGGCGCTTCCCGCTGGTCGTGATCAATCCGCGCGCAAAGCCGTCAATCCCCTGGTCGGGTATTTCGGCGGGCGATCTGAAGGGGCCACGCCCGAAGTGGCACTTGAGAAGCCGAATCTTTGGATCGATGGGGAAGGCCAGCTGTGCGTGCAAGATCCGAACTTACCAACTGCTGTGGGAGACAAGCCGACAACTGCAACACAGGTGGCCGTCACGAATCAGGATGGTTCAGTTGCGTTCATGATAGCAGCGCTGCAAAAACCCGCAACGTCAACGGATCCAACAACGTACACCATCGGCGTGCCCGGGTTTGATAGCTTTCAGTATTTGAATAAAGGCGACACTCAAATATTCAAGTTTATTGAACCCAATGTATATCAGATCGATCTGAACGGACTGAAGAAGGCCATTCCTGCGGCTTTGAAAAGCGATTCGTCCCAGCGTGCAGAAAAGCTTAAAGCTGCATTGGCCGCCTTCGATGTTGGCACGCCAATGAAAGTCGATGCGCAGGTTACTACCGTAAATACTGTCTGTGTGCCCGCTACCGCGCAAGCCTTTCTTACCTGGCCCAAACCAATTCCTCAGCTGCGCGTGCTGGTGACGAACACCTCAGAAAAGGATTCACTCGACGACACCCATAAGTCGCCTCTTCGCGTGAGCCCCTCCGTTGAGGTTCTCGGAGGTGCTGCTTCGGTTGCAGGTGCTCAAAAAACGAGTGAGGAAATAAAAATCGGGTCTATTATCAACGACCCGGAGGCGGCTATCCAAAGGTATGCCGGTCAAAAGATAGCCCTGGCAAAAGCCGTCGAAACGGAAGCTGTTGTGCGTGCGGAAACAGGGAAATACCAGCGAGATCAATCGGAGGGAACTCCGTATCGGTATCAGATTTACGAAATCTATATCAACGATACGCTTATCGGGTCATATGATTCGAAAGGCGTATGGGCGTGGAATTATAGCTGGGCACCGAGCTGTTTTATGTTTGTCAATCCCACCGATAGTGCACCTATCGCGCCTGAAAATTTGAAACTTTCTGAGTCTCTTTGTTGTCTTAACGTTAACACGAAGCTTCTTGCCGAAAAGCTTGCGTTTGGCTCCGATGCGCCCGTGATTGCACCGAATAAAGCGGACGGTTATGACATCTACCTTCGCGCGGCTCCTGCTATGAGGGACGTGCAGGCGTATTATGCGAAAGAGGTGTCAGCAGCTGGCCCGGGAACCGGTCAGATGATGGCGGCCGCGCTCAGTGAAAACAAGGCGGCAGATGCCAATGCGCGTGGCGCGGATGCAGCTTCCCAGAAATTACAAGCCGAGTTCAGAAAGCAATTTGGGTGCTCTTCTTCCGTGGCGCTGTGGACGGTGGCGAAAGGTAACCTTGCCAAGGTGGTAGGACCGGGAGGGTTTACTTCTGAAGATCTTTCCCTTTACTATGCGCCGACTCCTCTTCGTCCTTCTGCTGAAATCAGCAAGGGAGATAGCAATACCCTTTCGTGCTCGGCAATGTTCCGCCTTCCTCAGCAATCTGATTTTGTTATGGTTCCCGATGCTGCGATAGCGCAAAAACCTTATGAAGGAAGCCCCTTAGGTGATACCCGCGTTCGTTTGGCAAGCGGAACTACTGATTATCTGTTGCCCGTAAAGGATGCGACAGCGTCGTATTGCAGAGTTCTCGTTTATAAAGATTCCAAGGAGCCGGATCCTTGGGGAACAAAACAAGATGGTATTACTCGGCAAGCATGGATTCCCTTCTGTCCTTTAGATTTCAGGACGGGCGCTAGTAGTGACTGGCGCGACGATAAGTACTTTTATTTTCCTCAACACGAGAATGCTTCGAGTTTTATGGGATGGAGACAGACCGACCCAAACACCGGTGTAGAATTTAAAAAGGCGGATAACGAAGGGCTCATTACGCCTGCTACCCCCCTGAGTGTTGGCTCGACACCCATCGTGCTGGAGGCGCAATACGACGACCCCTTCAAGATCGGCTTGATGTACCTGGAGTTTGATGCTGCGGGGAATGTTTCGGGTTATTATGGCTCGTTTGACGGAAAATCTCCTATAAGCAATCTTTCCCCTCACAACGAAATCGCCTCGTGGGGGTATTATGCTTTGGTGCCAGGGGAGGCTATAAACGTTCCGTGGTGCGATGGTATTTCTTTGGTGGATCAAAAGAGAAAAGTGACGATTGACAATCGCTCCTGTCGTTTGTTCTTAATCGAGCCATCACCTTCGGTATATGGGAAAAAATTGGTACGTACTTTTTCGTCTAATGAAACTTTTGATCCTATATATGTGAGCTATATTTTCAATCTCAGCTTTGCTGCTGCGGTATTTCCGGGCAGGAACGCATACGATGTGAGTTGGGGAACTGTGGATTCTCCCTGGCAGGTGCGTCATGCCGACCAGATGATTATGAACCTGAAGACACCAGAGGCTCGCAGCACATATTATAAGAAGGCATTCCAGCAAACACACGACATCAATTGGAGCGAACGTAGCGCTCCGACCGCCAGTTTGCCATCCGGATTTTGGGGAACCTATGACGGCGGAGGGTATGCTATTAGCGGGTACGTTCCCGGATCGGTGAACGACAGCAGCGGCAACCGTGGTTTCGGGCTTTTTCCTCAGACTAAGAAAGCGACTTTAACGGGTGTATTACTCAAGGATGTTGTAGCGCAAGAGACGTTAACCGACGCGGCTAATTGTGGTGTTTTGGCTGATTATGCCGAGGACTCCCAATTTTATCGGTGCCACGTTCAGAGCACCGCGGTCCTGGGTAGCCCGACGTTTATTTCTGTGCAACAATCTTTAAAAAACACTCCAACCGTGACTGTCGGGGGGTTGATCGGGTATGCCAAAGGGGGTTTTGTCGAGGGGTGCAGTGCCTCGAATATGGGCCTAAACTTTACTTCTCGGGGATACGACAATAAAACAATTTCTTGTGGCGGTTTGGTCGGGTATGCTTTCGGATGCTCAATCAACCCTGCGGCTGCAACGGTTGTCAATAATGTACGTTTTTATTTTATCGAGTATCGCCCTCCCTATAATTATTTATTCCAATTCGGTGGGCTGGTGGGTGTTTTGCGCGGTCCTTCTGCGGTCCAGGTGGGTACCGCAGAAGGCACCCCCCTGGTGAGCGACGTGTCTTTCCAGTGTTTAGGCGTCCCTCAATGGAATCCCCCTCATTGTGGGGGCCTGGTTGGTTATAAATACTCAAACGCTGTTTTTAATCCTGATAAGCCTGGGAATGGTTGTTTTGCTAACGTATTTTTTGGTGATGGGTATGGACAGGGGGTCTATTTGGACAGTGTTGTGGGTCCGGGGAAATGATGACGCCAAGCCTGCAACATATTATTTGCTCCAATCCGGCTGTTACCGCGGCGGCGAAGCTGCGCGATCGGTCGGGGGCTTCGATTATCATTGCGCTGTCGTTTTTTTTGATCTGCGCCATTATCGGTTCGGTGGTGTTAACGGCGGCGTCGGTCAATGCGCAACAGGTGACGACGCACAAGGAAACGCAGCAGACCAATTACAGCGTCAGCAGCGCGGCCCAGCTGGTGGGCAATCAACTGCACGCGGGAGAAATTACCACCTTTACGTATGCGGCGGATGCCGCATCGGGCAAAGCGGGAGGGTCGGCCGGGGCGAGCGGGCTGGTGAAGCCGCTTTCTGAAACCGTAACGAACACTTCCCCTCTTCTGCAACGGGTTTATGGATCTTTTCGTGATCCAATTTGGGATGCGGTTCTTGCCGGCACGTCCTATTCAATTTCTGGGGCAATTACGATTACGCCACCGACACCTAAAGACTCGAGGGTGCTTCAGCCGGTTTATGCTTGGGTCACGTTCGAAAAGGACTTTTCGTTGACCGTTACTTTGTCGCTCGATCCCTCTCAAGGTGCGGCGTCACCCTATAACGAAACGGTTGCCTTGAAGTGTATCCCCACCTATGACGGAAAGAAGCTGACCAAACTTCAATGGGAAGCGCCCGTGATCACGAAAAGTGGTGGTGCATGATGGTGCGATCGTGTGCACTGAAAGCTTTCACGCAGAAGCCCCGATCCTTCGCTACGCTTCGGATGACCAAAGCGCACGGCGTGAGGACGGGTGCGGGAGCGGTGGGTTTTGGCGCGCGGGTAAAGCTGCACGATCGGGCGGGCGACACGATGATCGAGGTTTTGGCAGCGCTTTTGATCGTGGTTTTGGCAACGCTTCTGTTGGCAACCATGTCGGTTACTGCGGTCAATATCATCAACCGAAGTTCTGCTGAAATGGATAAAACCTATCAGGTTGAATCGGGGCTTGCTCAAGCAGTCGCAAACCCTGGCAAGCCTCTTCCTGCGGGGATTGCCAAGAGCTCGGCCCCCGTAACTTTGACGGTTCCGGGGGATTCTCTGTCGCCATTGTCGTTGGATGTCGCGCTGTTTAAGAGCGAGAATGGCTTGCTTGCCTGCTATTGTATTCCGCCGAAGGCCGGTGCGTGATGGCCCTTTGTTCAAAATATAGATGCCTTGCCCAAGAAAAGCTGCGTGATACCCGTGGCTTCATGATTGGCGAACAGCTGGTCAGCATCATCTTTTTGGGGCTTTTGTGCATGGTGGTCGCTGCGGGCACGGGGGCTGCGATGAACAGCTATGCTGCCGTCACGCAGGTAGCCACCGCCCAATCGCTTACCAACGATGCTGTTGCGCGTATCAACGACGAACTGCAGTTTGCCCGGGAGCCTCTTGGTGTTCTTTCGGGTAAGGACGGGATGACGTTTGTCAGGGCGAAAACGAACAAAACGGTAACGTTGACCAACGATTCTGCCAAGGGTGATATCGTTCTCAAAGAGGGGGGCGCAACGGTGGTCTCCACCCTTGCAACGCCGTCAGGTGTACTGGTACCCACCTTGCGAAACGTTGTCTACAACCCCAATAAAACCTGGACCTACACCATTGATATTATGAAGCGCGACGCGACAGCAACGGGAC
>JAVVXN010000070.1:0-5263 GCA_036651575.1 Raoultibacter sp.
GGTCAACCGCAGAGCCCTTCGAGACGAAATAGACATAGTGTGACGTTGCGAAATGGGGCGTCAACGTAAGATTGCTCGTTACCGGCATCGCGAAATCGTAGGGTTTCCCGTTTAAGTACCAATCGTCAAACAACTGACCGGCCGGGGGCGGGATCGCACCGATGCTCCGGACGGTTTCATTGTTCGCAACTTCCTGGGTTTGAACCACCTTGCCGTCGGCGTCCGTAAACAGAACTATCCATTTGTTGCTAAACTTTGCCACAAGTTCGATATTCGAGTGGATGGGGGTAGCAAAATCAAAACGCTCAGAAGCCACCACCGATCCTTCCGTTTTTTGATACCACCCGAGAAAAGACACGTTACCCGCTGGAACATCAGGATTAAGAGGCTCAACGCACGTCCCGCCCTCTACAACCTTTTCGGTTCGAACCGCACTGCCCTCTGCCGTGAAGGTCACCGTATGGATAATCGGGGTTTCGTTTACCGCATTTTCACCCTGCAACACATCCTTTGTCGGTTCTTTAAGAGGCGTCGTTTCAACTTCGGGTAATTTCTGATCGGGAAGAGCCCTTGCCTTGACCGACACCACCAAGGTACTCTCGACAAACTCTGCCGCGATGGACGAGGTGCCGTCTACGGAGACAACGGCCACCTCCGCTTCCGTTTTCTTGTTTTTGGCAGTGATGGATTTTATGTCGTATCCGGCATTCGCCGCCACCGTGAATGTGAGCTCTTTGTGGGCCGGCGCAGTCAGGATATTACCCGCAATAGGCTGACCACTCACTGACACGTAGGCGTTTTCCACCTCGAAAGTCACGCTTGCTTCGTTGACCTCAACGGCGTTCGTACTCGTCGGGGGCACCGGTGAATGTTCCGTAGGGGGCAAGGGCTTGTCGGCGACAACCTGTTCCGTTTGAGCGGGGGAAGCGTCACCCTGCTTGTCAGCCGCAGAATCCCCCACGGCATACGCCGAAAGGTTGCTCAGCGAAAACACCAGCACTGCGGACAGAAGCACCGCAAAAAGTTTTCCTCCGAACGTGTTTTTGAGATTAAGCAGCTTCTCTGACATACGTATCACCCATACCTTCAGCCGGAACGAAACAAACAGTGAAAAACATGTACTCTGCAGCCTGTAGTTCCTTCTTACGAGCAGCCCTTAAAAAGCTACTCTTGTCATGAGGGGCTCATACGCTGTCTCATTGGCTCGAAGAAGTGATTCACGTAGCGGATCAAGTAAAAAAGGGGAAACCTATGCATACGATACTCTTAGGGTAACCTATTAGCCACCTTTTATGTATCAATCCTGCTCTTATCAGCCTTTGAACTCCCCTTATTGACCATTGGTGAAGCGTTTGTCTCGCAATCGTTACGCCCACCCACCGCCCGGCCAGCTTGAAAGGCCATCGAACACAACCAGAAATCGTAGTATTTGCAAGGTCGGCCGCGCGAGTATACCACGCGGCGGCAATGGGATAACCGTGCGAGCACGATGAGCAAAGGGTATACTTGACCCCTGCCAAAGTTTTGGTTGGTGTTCGCGCGGCTTGCCCTTTGACACCAACGCCGAACACTTTCGTTCGCATCACAACCGACCTGCGCTGCATACGTTTTTGAAACCTTGAAGGAATCTACATGAGACGCCCCGCCTGCAGCATAGATGCTTTTTTTCCGGCCCTGCGTCGCGGTTTGGCGAGTGCGCTTTTGGGCGCCTCTCTCGCGTTTTTCACGCTATCCGGCTGCAACGCTGCTACCCTATCGGGAAACGCTGGTGCAGACAAGACCGGCGGAGCACCCCTCACCCGATCCGACCTGCTTCTCGCCTCCTTCGACCAAGCGGCGGCGACAAGCATCCCCGGAACCGCTCATACCTCCGAGGCCTTTATCGACACTTCCTCGATCGCGAACGGATACGTAAGCGCTGCGGCAACAAGCAGCAATCGGTTGAAGTTCCAGGTTCTCTGCAACGATCGTCACTACGACTACGACCTTCCCACCGACGGCACCCCGCTTGTCTGCCCGCTGACCATGGGTGATGGTGTCTACACGTTTCGGATCATGCAAAACACCAGAGGAAATCGCTATGTCGAACTTTCTTCGGCAGCGCCCACAAAAGAAGTTCACCTTGCCTCAGAATTCGAGCCCTATCTGAGGCCGAACGTTTTCTGCAACTACAACGCCGAAAGCCGGTGCGTCCAAAAAGCAAACGAACTGTGCGCCACCGCCACCAACCAAGGTGAAGCCTTGAAAAACATCTCTACCTGGGTAGCGGAAAATATCGCCTACGACACCGAAAAGGCAACAACCGTCCCCGACGGCTATATTCCCGATCCCGACGAAACCCTGGAAAGCGGTCGAGGTATCTGCTTCGATTACGCATCGCTGACCGCTGCCATGCTGCGCAGCCAGGGCATCGCATGCAAGATTGTTACGGGCGATGTTTCTCCTGACAATATCTACCACGCGTGGAATATGGTCTACATTGACGGGCACTGGACGAATAAGTATGTTACCATCAGCCAAAATACGTGGACGAGAATCGACGTGACGTTCGCCGCAGGGGGAGCAATGCAATACATAGGAAACGGCGCTTCCTACGCCGGTCGCTATTCCTATTGATGACAGCTTGCGACAAGGAGCTCAGCATATGGCCACGAAGATACTCAAGAGCGCTACTGTTAGCACCTACTGCGACGGCATCGCGCTCATGCTCGCTTCGGGCATCCAAACCGACGAAGCCGTGCATCTCCTGAGCGAGAACATGCAAGACCCCGCATTCAAGAACACCTGCGACACGGTCTACCGTGGCCTTATTGCCGGCAAGCCGCTTTCTGCCTCCATGCAGCAAGCAGAGGTTTTTCCTCCCTACAGCATCGAAATGATCGCTTCGGGTGAGTTTTCGGGACATCTTGAAAAAGTGCTCCGCGGCCTCGCAACCTACTATGACGAAGAAGACCGCTTGTTTGCGAGAATTAAAAGTGCCATCACCTATCCCGCAGCGCTTTTGACCATCATGACCATTATTTTACTGTTCACGGTGGCCGTTATCCTGCCGGTGTTCGCCAACGTATACAACGGGCTTTCGGGGGGTCTGACCACCGGGTCCCACGCGTCGGTCAACGCTTCTCTCATCATCGGTTGGGCCGCGTTTACCCTCTTGATTCTGTGCACCCTCGCTGTTGTTATAGGCGCAATCATGACCCGCAGCCAAAACGGGCGCATAAAGCTGTTGCAAATTTGCGACCACCTCCCCATCGCTCGCCGCTCCTTTCGCCAGATGGATCTCAGCCGATTCACGTCCGCCCTTTCCGTCTACATTGCAGCCGGAGTAAACGCCGACAGCGCCTTAACCAAAGCGTTGATCCTGATCGACCATGAAGATCTTCAAGTAAAGCTCGAACGGGCACACCGGGAAATGACCGACCCCGACCATGCTAAAAATCTTGCCCAAGCAATCTTTGACAGCGATATCTACGATCCGATTTACGCCCGCATGCTGGTCGTCGGTACCCGCAGCGGCAGCTTAGACGTTGTTTTGAAGCGTCTTTCGGAAGCTCTTTTCGACGAATCGATCGCTCGGGTCGACACGCTGATTGATAGCGTCGAGCCCGCTCTCGCTGCCTTTTTAACCGTCAGTGTCGGAGCTACCTTGATTTCGGTCATGCTGCCCCTTATCGGCATCATGGGATCGATCGGTTAGGCGACCATGGGCTTTTCACAAACAAAATCCGTTTCACGCAAACGAACCGTTCGAGTCGTAGTCGTCACCTGCGTGGTGTTGGCGGCACTTGCCTGCTGGTTCGCCTTCGGTGCTATCGGGACCACCCTGAAAGAACAGAGTGCCGTTTCTGTGCGCGACGCCATCTTGAACAGCGCCAAACAATGCTGCGCAATCGAGGGATCATACCCGCCCTCCCTGATATACCTTGAAGACAATTACGGGCTGGCCATCAACCACCGCAACTACGCGATTACCTACGATGTTTTTGCGGAAAACGTTATGCCCAGTGTCGTGGTGTTGCCGAAATGAATCCCTCGACACCCCCTTATCTGCCCTCGCCCCCGAAACCACGAGGGGACAGCGAGCACTTTTTTGTTGCAACGCTGTTTGCCGTCATAGTATTATTCTTGCTGATCGCCCTTATGGTGGGAACGTCTCTTTACCAAGCCGTCAACAACGAACGCACCGCCGACGACAAAGAACGTCTCGGCCTTGCCCTGATCACCAACAGCGTTCGGGCAAACGACGCAACCGATGCCGTCGGTTCTGCACAGGGCCCCGAAGGTCGTGCTCTGGTGCTGGCCGAAACCCTTGAGGACGGCGGCACTTACGAAACGCGCATATATCGCCATCACGGCAGGGTCGTTCAAGAATATGCGACAGCACTGGCACCCTACACTCCCGAAAAAGCGCGCGAGATCGTGGCATCTGAAACCTTTGAGTTTACCTACCGCAACAACCTACTGACCATCGAAACCGACCAGGGATCCACCGCGGTCGCCCTTCGTAGTGTTCGGGGAGGGAAATAACATGCCCTCGATCACCACGCTACCCATCAGGAAGCGCGATTCAAAAAAAGAAACTCGCCGCAGTATGGCATTTCTTCTTGAAGCACTCATGCTCCTTCTCTTTGTGACGATTTCTCTCGCCATACTCATGCAACTTTTCGGTGCCTCGCATATTCGAAGCACCGAAGCAGACGAACTTTCCTACGCCCTCGTTTTGGCCACCAACGATGCGGAAAGCTTTGCCGCCGATCCGGTGGCCCCCGCTCAACCCACGTTTTTCGAACCGCTGAATCACCGACTTGTTGCGGTTGAGACCCCCACCGATGACACCTACGAGATCACGCGAAACGTTCGTACCGAAGCCCGCGAGGGTGGTGCGCTGTATCGCGCTGAAATTCAGGTTATCCGACATGAAACGGTGCTCTACCACCTTGATACCGCCCACTACATCAGCCGTGAAGGGGTGTTGTAATGACGCGCTCAAAGGGATCAATTCGCATAGGACCGGCTACTATTTTTGCTCTGGTCATCCTGCTCTGCCTGGCGGTTTTAGCCGTCTTGGCCGTCACGACCGCCCAAGCAACCTATGCGGCGACCGACAAACAAGCTCACTTTTCAAACGATACCTATGCAAATGAAACGGCAGCGCAAGAATTTGTCGCAACCATGGATGCCACCCTGGCAAAAGTCCGGATCGCACAGGGCGACGGCACGCAAACAACCGATGCACTGCGCTCAACGCTGCCCGCCAACGCAC
>JAVVXN010000071.1:0-5181 GCA_036651575.1 Raoultibacter sp.
AAAGGTCACAAAAAGCGAGATACCTATGTCCATATATGTAGTTTTCACTCCTTCTTATACGCTTACCATTATAAAATCGGCAGCACACGACCCGTCGTCGGTGCCCCGATCACTTCCCCCAACAGCGAGCGGGAAAGTTTTACACCACACTCGAAGGGACCTCGTCCCTGCGCGCTCATGCGCGCAGCGCTTACATAACGTAAAACATGATGGCGAGAAAATGACAGACGCTGCCGGCCAGGACCCACAAGTGAAAGAGAGAGTGCATATAAGGTATTTTTTTGAAAACGTAAAAGAGCGCGCCGATCGAATAGCAAATACCGCCACCCACCAGCAACCAAAGACCAGGAGTTGGCAGCGCTGCGATAAGCGGGGGAAGAAACCACACGATGCACCACCCCATCAGCAGGTAGAGCACCGCCGAAATCCAGCGGGGACGAAACACCCAGAAAGCTTCACACGCCACCCCGGCAAAGGCCAAAGCCCACACGATAATGCAGAGCAGCACTCCTCCGGAATCGCCCAGCGATATAAGGCAAAAAGGCGTATACGAACCGGCGATAAATAGATAGATAAAACTGTGATCGAGAATCTTGAAGACGCGTTTAGCCTTTTCGGCAGAAATCGCATGATAGAGCGTCGACATGATGTATTCCATCAGCATCGAAATGGCGTAAATGAGAGCCGCGAAAAGAAAAATACCACCGCCGTCATCGACGGCCTTCACCACCAGCACGGGTAGAGCAGCGATTGAGAGCAATACCCCTATACCGTGCGTGACCGAATTGGCAATTTCTTCGCCCAGCGAATATTCACGGACGTTATGTTTTTTGTTTTCGGCATTCGCCTGCGTGTCCACAGGTTCGTTGGCCACCGCGCGAGCATCCGCGAGGGTTCGCGGCTTAAACTGCGAAGGAATCCATGCCCGAGGTACGGAATTCGTACTTCGGCCGCCCTTCGAATCAGATGTGTTCTTTTCTTTCATAATCCCTTACTCTATCACATTTTTTCGAGGCCGCACCCAATCAAGCCACGTTTGAGCATCTTCATCACAAACATCCATCAGACTCATCGTCGTACCTCCCACCCCAGCGGCTGTGCGCGCCTCGATGGTCATCACCTTCGCCGCTCGCTGGAAGGGGTTGGTGCGCGCGGTTGCAAACTGTATCTTCTTGCGAAGAAAGCTGATGCTCTCCCGCGAAAGGCCGCCATTGGTCACCTGCATAAAGCGCTCATTGTAGGCAAACCCCGACCCACGAAACCACAGAACCGCCCCGAGAGCATCGATGATGATAAAGAGCACACCGACAGCATAGAGCACAAAACACGCACCGTTGAGAACACTATGCCACGCAACGGTAGTCGGCACGCCAGCGGGGGCAATCTCGCCCTGCGACGGAGTCCCCGCACTCACCGAGACCCCCGTCGTGTTCGTATCGACGAACACCGTCGTATCGGCGATCCCCGTCCCCATATTGAGCGCAATCTGCGCGATAACGACGAAGGCGATAAGCCACATGCCGAAGCCCTGCCACGTGCAACGGCGGATGAGCGCCCGTCGCAACGCCACCGGGGCGACGGGAATGTTCTCTGTCGGCACATCGGCGTATTCGGGTACGAGTCCTTCCAAAATGGCAGGAACGCGGGTAAGCTTCACGAAGGGGTGCACGATCAAGCCGTGATTGTGCGTGGCGCTTTCCTTCGCTTCCGAAGAATCTTCCGATGTCGAATCGATTTTCCCCAACGACAGCTCGCAGTAGCCGAAGCAACGGCGGATAAAGCCCTGCTTGATGATGACCGACTGCACGCGATCGATATCAACTCCGTGAAAGCGTCGCTGCAACAAGCCCTGCTCGACTTCGATACGTCGGTCACGACGACACGCATGGAAACCGCCGTAGGAAATGCAGGAGCCGATGATGGAGCCCAGCCACAACACCAAAAGAACCACTGCGCTCAGCACGGCGGCGGCGGCAAACAGATTGCCCCCGAACAGGCTTGCTCCCGATGCCACCACGCGCCCGACGACCGGCTGAGCCGCACCGGACAGCAAAGGAGCGATCATCCCCGCAAGTTGCGCCACCCCAGCAACGAGCGAGATCACGATAATGACAAAAGCCGTGTTGTTGGAAGCGCCCGCCAAGAGCAGTTCTCTATTGGTCAGGCCGTATTCGTAGGTAACCTGGCCAGTGTTGACCTGATCGCCTCCGAAGATGCCCCGAACATCACCGAAGATTTCTGCGGGAGCATCCAAAATGTTGGAAGCGGAGTTTGCGGCGGCGCCAACTGCTGGGGTCGCGATATTTTCTTGCCCCAAAATAGCTTGTTTACGCGCGTACAATTCATGACGCAACGTTTCTGCATCGGTGTTGCGCAGATACGGCACGACGATCGCCTTGTTAGACGCCCCGCCCGCGGTGTCGATATGCACGGTGCACACGCCGACAAGCCGCTGCAGGATACCTGCCTGCTCGTTGACGGACTGAACTCGCTGATAGGGAACGTGTACGCGCTTCTTATTGAGAATGCCCGAATACAGATTGAACTCTTGCAAGCCGAGTTCGTAGTAGAGGTGCTTGTAGGAGACAATCTGATAGATAACCAGGCAGATAAACACCGCAACGATGCTGCCAACGGCAACGATTGGCCCCACGAAAGAAAAACCGCCCTCCACACCGCCTGGCTTTCCATTGATTCGAGAGAAAGATGCGATCAAGCTGAAAAAAATCACCATCGCAAAGGGAACGACAAGCTGCATGACCCCCAGCCAGATATAGCTGTGGTTTACCTGATGCTTTTCAAGAGCAGCGGCGGGCGCTGCCTCAGATTGCCGGGAGAGCGCCTCGTCTGAGAGCAGCACATCCGACGCGGCCGCGCTTGCCGGTTGATCGTGTACCTCTTCGCTCATATGCTACACATCCTCTTGAGCGATACGCGCCAATTCCGCCACTTTATCGCGCAAATCTTCGGCCACATCCGCTTCTAAACCCGGAATCTCATGCTCTCCGGCAGCGGTGGAAACCGTCACGCTCGCGAGAGAAAACGCCCGCAAAATCGGCCCCTGACGCGTATCGGTGTTCTGCACGCGAATAAACGGGATAATGATGCGCTTGCGCCATATGATACCTCGGGCAATATCGAGATAGTCTTCCGTTAACTCATAGCGCCAACGAAAAAAGCGGATCGGCGGCAGCACGACAAGCCACACGATAAGCGCTATCACGAACACGACGGCTTCAACGGCAAGGGCGATCGCGCACCACGAGGGTGCCGCATCGCTTACCTGCACCAAAGCAACCGGCACAAAGCAGCACAAAAACGCAATCGTGATCCATACGGCATCGTTGATGCGCCACACATTTTTAACCTTGGGGTTCAACTGGTTTTTCGGTAACTCTCGCATGCCTGTTCCTTTTCGTTTGTTCCCGTGAGCCTACGATAAGCGTGCGCCAACCTCTTTGGCCGCGGCAGCCTTGTCGAAGTTACCGCCCGTCGCCTTGGTCAAAGCACCCATAACCCGCCCCATATCCTTCTTCGTTGTAGCCCCAACCTCAGCGACAACCTGGTCGATCAGCGCCACCAACTCCGCGCCCGAAAGCTGCTGAGGCAGATAGCCCTCAAGGATGGCGGCCTGTTCTGTCAGCAAATCCGTACGCGCCTGATCATTGCCCGCCTTGATGGAACCCTCCAACGTTTCGTGCGTTTGCTTGATAGTGCGCTTGAGCATGGTGTCAACATCTTGATCGGTAATTTCACGCCGTTCGTTGACTTCAATGTTTTTAATTTCACCGTGAACCTGGCGCAGGATGGACAGGCGGATTTTGTCGTGCGCGCGCATCGCGTTTTTGATCTCTTCGTGCAATTCAGTGTAGTTCATAAACTTCCTCTTATCTGCCTGCCCGTACGCAGGAACGCCCTTTTTTGGTTTCGTTTATTTTAAAGCAAGATGTCAAGCCGTTCGTCGACGACGGTAATTTACAGCCTTTACCCCAACGAAATACGGAAGAAAGACCGGTTGCGCAAAGTCTTTCTTTCGGATCATCAAAGCGCTCGAGCAAAAGGCGCGTCACGAAAAAGCGCACCCTGCTCGGCGCAGCATAAAAAAAGCCGGCCCCCTGAAAAGGCCGGCTTTTTTGAAAGGCGAGACAACGGGCAAACTAGTAGTGCTCGATATCCTCGTCGGTCACGCGACCGCGGAATGTGCGGTAGATGATGACGTGATAGACCAACACCAGCGGCAAGCCGATGCAGGTGATGATCGTCATCCACATAAGCGCCAGCTCAGAAGATGCCGCGCTCATGAGCGTGATGGTGGTGCCATCGGTTGCAACGACCAGGTTCGGAAACATCGACGAAGCCAAAAGACCGACCAGGCAAACCGCGGAGGCGCAGCTGGCGATAAAGGCACCCAGATCGCAGTCCTTCTTTTTGACCAGTACGATACTGGCGATAAGGGCAACCACAAACAGGATGGCGAACAACCAACGCACAAAGCCCAAAGCCGGATCCATGGTGGGCTGGATGATAAAGTGCGCATACAGCGACACGGCCAAAAACAGCACCAAAGCGATAATCTGCAACGGGAAGCGCAGCTTGGCAGCGCGATCGCGCACCTCGGAAGGCTTGGGAGCCTTGAGCGAAACCCACGTGGCACCCTGCGACAAGAAAATACTCAAGCCCAACAGGCCACACAGCAGCGTAAAGGGAGTGATAAGCCCGATCAGCGGCAAGCCGGAATAGTCGCCGTTGGCATCCATCGGAATGCCCGCATAGATATTGCCGACCGCCACACCGAACAGCAGTGCCGGCAAAAGCGAACCCACGAAAAAGCAGATGTCCCAAGCGCGTCCCCATTGGGGGTCATGGGCGCGGAATTCAAGGGAAACCGCACGCACGATCAGGCCGAACAAGACGAGCATGATGGCCAAATAGAACCCGGAAAACGTCGTGGCATACGCCGGAGCAAACGCCGCGAACAGCGCACCGCCCGCCGTGAGCAACCACACTTCGTTGCCGTCCCACACCGGCCCCACGCTGCGACGCACGATCGCCTTTTCCTTTTCATTTTTCGCGATGAAAGGATATAAAGCGCCCGCACCCAAATCAAAACCGTCGAGCACGAAATAGCCCGCAATCAAAACAAAAATCAGAATGAACCACAATACGGCGAAAAACGTCATG
>JAVVXN010000072.1:0-4906 GCA_036651575.1 Raoultibacter sp.
AGAACATGTTCGAGATCGTTGCTGCTCACGGTATTCCCTACGCCGCTACGGCCAGCATCGGATATTTGAATGATTTTATCCGCAAGGTGCAGCATGCCGCGACCATCAAGGGAACGAAATATCTTCACGTGATTGCCCCCTGCCCGACGGGCTGGGGCTGTGCTGTCGATGAGACCATCGAGGTGGCCAAAGAGATCGTGGATTGCGGTCTGTGGTATCTGGCCGAATACGAAAACGGTGAAGTCACCGTCAATCGCGATCCCCAAGAGTTTACCTCGGTTGAACACTATTTGCGTCGCCAAGGTCGCTTCAAGCAGCTTTCCGCCGACGATATCGCCCACGTGGAATCAGTCCGCGATGCGAAATGGGAGATATTGCGCCAAGGGAAGTAGCGCAAGACGATGGCATAGATGAAGCGAGCGGATTATGCCTAGGAGATAACAAGGGAAGACCCCGGCCCATTATCGGGGGTCGGGGTCTTCGGAATCGGTCAAGTCTTTGTGGCCGATTCTCTTATTTGTGGCGTGCTATAGAAAGAACAGCACCGAATCCAATATGAACAAGGGCACAAGGATCGCGCAGGACCAGCCCATGTAGCCGAAGAAGCTGGGCATCTTGATGCCCGATCGCTCGGCGATTGATTTGACCATGAAGTTGGGGGCATTGCCGATGTAGGTCATAGCTCCCATAAAGACCGCACCTGCTGAGATGGCTAAAAGAATCTTTGTCGTCACCGTTCCCACGGCCGTGACTACGGCTGCGGCTCCATTGAGACCAAGAGCTCCTGCGGCGGTAAGGAATACAACGTAGGTAGGCGAGTTATCCAAAAAGCTCGAAAGTGCACCGGTTGCCCAGAAAAACTTCAAAGGGGTATCGATGCCGAGTTCGGCACCGTGAGCTCGCAAAAGAGCGAGAACGGGAATCATGGTGATAAAGATTCCCAAGAATAATTTTGCCACTTCAGCAATGGGACCCCACTCGAAATCGTTTGCCTTTCGCAAAGCTTTCGTTGTCGTGACCATGGATAGGATGGAAGCGATTCCGATCAGGGCGATTTGCAGGAAGTAGTTGAATCCCAGATGGACATGCTCGTTGATGCTGATGCCAAACACCAAACCGGTTGCCGGATCGAGACAAGCCTCCGTTTGAGGGATGACGCCATTGAGGATCACACCCAGGATAATCAAGCCCAGAAAAAAGATATTGTGAAGTCCCTCGATGCGAATGGGCACGCGTTCAGTAGCGTCTTCTTCCAGGTCAAGTGATTCTTGTCCCGATTTTCCTTCTTTTTTCATGAAGTGGCGGTCGATTAAAACAAACACGGCAAGCAGCACGATGGTGTTGAGAAGCAGAATCGGCCAAATGTGTTCAAGCGTCCAGAAAAAAGGCACCCCACGGAGGTAACCCAAAAACAGAGGGGGGTCGCCTAAGGGTGTCAGGCAGCCGCCGATATTGGCGACCAGGAAGATGAAGAATACCACGACATGAGTTTTATTGCGTCGCCACGCATTGGCGCGCAACACCGGGCGGATGAGCAGCATGGCAGCCCCGGTTGTGCCGATCCAACTTGCAAGAAACGTGCCGATGGCAAGCAGGATCACGTTGTTTTTTGTGGTTCCCGCGATGGTCCCTTTGATGTGGATGCCGCCCGATACGATAAAAAGCCCCAGAAGTAAAATGATGAAAGGCACATAGTCGAGAATCAAGACCTCTATGAGCTGATTGATCGATTCGCCAAAGCCGTACACAAGGGTGAAGGGGACAAGAAATACGAGCGACCAAAAAGCGACGACGTGTAATTGGTGCTTTTCCCACCATTCGCTTTTAAATAACGGAAAAAGAGCAATAGAAAGAAGCATTCCCGCAAAAGGCACAATGCTCACTGCAGAGAGCGTCTGTCCGATATCCATACAATCCCCTCTTCAAAATTTGGAAGCTATTCAACTGAGTTGGAGAGGATCCCCCCTCCGCGTTATCTTATCGAGCAGGGTTATAACCCTTGTTCGTGGTTGCCCCAGAGCAATATTTAATACTATCGCACCTCAGCAACGGGAACAACATCTGCTCGGGCAATCCTGCCCCCGGAATGAGACAAACCGTCTTTCGTGTCGATAGAGACGTGACACAACCGTGCAGAAATAGCCGCCGTGTGGTTGTGCTTGTTGAGCAGAAAGGGAATTGAGAAAAGCAATTTTGTCTATCTGAGCGCAAAAAAATTGACCTCCAGAACTATTCTTCCGGAGGTCAACGAAGGAAGCGGAGCGCACGTCGCGTTTCCTTCAAGCATGATGCAGAACGCATCTTGCATCATGCTTGAGTTTGATTGGTAGTCCTTAAGATCTGATGACCTCAAGAGCGGCGATGCCATTCTTGTTTTCGAAGTCAGCCAAGCTTTGTTCGTCGGCACGGGCGAGAGCCTTGTTGAAATCGTGGGTGCCGATGAAGATTTCGTTCGTGTAGGGGTTTTTCTTCTGTTTCCAAGAGCGATAGAGGATGTATCCCAGTGCCGCTATGTTGGCTACTAAAGCGATGGCGCCGATTGCTACGTTCCAGGTGGGGTCGGCAGCGCCGGCAGCATGGGAAGCGTTGAGCGTGTTTGTGGTGGAAAAGACGCTTCCATCCTGAAACATCGGGAATACCTGGGCAAACATACACCACAGCGACAGCGTGAATGCGCGGTTCTGAATCCAGCCGCCCTTGTTCCACAAAAATGCGGCGACGGTGGGAGCAAGCAGCAGTGCGAGACCGCAATACCATGCGTGCGTCGGCAGGCAGTTATAGGTGTAGGCGAAGTTCCATAAGTCGTAGGCGATGATGAATACCCAGGTCATATCAGGCCACAGCATGTCGGCATGATTTTTCTTCGATACGTAAATGCCCCACCAGCCGGTCATGCACAAGATGTTCAAAATGCCTGCGGTGCCGTTGAAAATGTTGTGCCAGCCGCCATAGAGCCACACGCCTTCAGACGATAGCCACCAGGTATTCCAACCTTTGATGGCGCATTCGAAATCGGAAAAAACGGCGATGAGAATATTGATGGCGACGATCAGGAACGGAAAACACTTAAACCAGTTCGCCTTGCCCAGCTTGCCCCAGCGAAACTTCAGGATCATGAAGCCGACGCAGCCGATGGTTGCGGCGTAGAGTTTTGCATAGTGGAACCAGCTGGTCATGTGGATATAGGTTGGGTTGTTCAGCGCCCAGTCCATCCCCGCTGCAGCGCTGGCGTACAAGACGATAAAGTACACCGTCAAAGCCGCTGGTAGCGCAATAAAACAAGCGATACCGCCGATCTTGGTTCGTCGTGCAAGCTCATTGAAGAGGATAAGGCCTATGAAAACCATAGCCCATCCTAAGAGTTGCCATCCGGAATCGATAACAAACATGGTGCCCCTCCTTTGCCTCTTGCTGTCACTTCCGTCACAGCAAACAATCCGTTACAATGCAGATTTCCCCAGTTCAAACGCATTTGATGCTGTGGTAGTCACGTGCAATGGTGCAAGAATACGCTCCTTGTTGATACTGCGTCAATGAACACAATTCCCAATACGTCAACAGATTTCTCTCATAAAACTGAAGCAATTCTCAAAATTGACACTTTCTTCGTTGTGTATATTTCTTTTTGATGAAGAAGGTGACATACTGCAAATAATAATTCATAGATGTAATAAAGACAATACATACATGAAGTATATGGGCAGCGAAAGGGGAGGAGAATTATGGGTGAGCAAGAGAGGCAGTTTTTAGATCAACCGCCCGTGCAGCCGGGCGAACGTCCTGCGAAAAAGAAGAAGTGGCCGATTGCTCTCGGTGTCATCGTGGCAGTTTTTGTTGTTACCGGTGCGGGCTTTTTTGTGTGGCATGAACAGCCAAGCTTTTGTAACGCCATCTGCCACAACCCGATGGATAACTATGTAGAGGGGTATTATCACGATCCTACGTTGTTGGCCGCAACGCATAAAAGCGCCGATGTCAGCTGCCTCGAGTGTCACAAGGCTACGATAAGCGACCAGGTCACCGAAGGGATCAGCTGGGCGTCTGGCACCTTCAAAACAAACGAACGGGGCGATCTTGCTACGGTGGGAGTTACCGCTGATGAGGCATTTTGTACTTCGTCGGGCTGTCACGATATGACGGCCGTCGTCGCTTCAACGCAGGATTGGGGTGGCGTGCAAGGGGTGAACCCTCACAGCAATCATCAAGGTCAGCTTGATTGTAGCAACTGTCATTGCGTGCACGGGCAATCGAATATGTATTGCAACACCTGTCACGATTGGAAGGTGCCGCAGGGCTGGACGAGTCCGCAAAAATAGCAGCGTTTTGCTGGGGTGTAGCCTGCGCATGCATGAGGGGCAGGCCTGAAAAAGGAAGGGGTATATCAATGAAGAAAACAGCTATTGCGGTTTGTGGCGCTGCGGTTTTAGCCTTCGGTCTTTCGGGGTGCGGGTCTATGTTTGAAGGATCTGGCTCGAAAGAGGCGGCGACGCCGGAACAATTAGCTTTACACGAGCCCGATCCGTGGGCGCAAGAAATCAAAGCATCCCGCCAGTTTGTTGAGCAGCCGTGCAAAGACGGGGTCTATACCGGTACCGGTGTGGGTATGGATGGCAAAATCACTGCGACCCTGTTGATCAAGGACAATCATCTCACCTGCCTCGAAACGACACAGGATGGCGAAAGCCAAAGTGTTGGCGGGTACGAAGCTATTCGCGATGGTAAATTTGCGGCGATGATCGACGCAGCTCAAGGATCGGATATCGACACGATTACCGGTGCCACCATCACTACCTCAGGCGTTAAAGAAGCGGTTGTTGATGCGATGGCTCAGGCGAAAGCAGAGAGGGGGAGCGATGAACACAATACACGATAAAGATTTAGGGGATTTAAGCCGTCGTGATTTTCT
>JAVVXN010000073.1:0-4639 GCA_036651575.1 Raoultibacter sp.
TCAAGGCGCAAACCACTCCCTGCACCAACCACTATCACTGCGAAACCTGCCCCGAAAACAGCACCTGCAACACCGACTTTCAGTGGGAATACTAGGCTTCTTCCTCCACGCGGGTCATGCGGTAACCGACGCCGACGTGAGTTTGGATGTAGCGCGAATGCGACGGATCGGTTTCGATTTTCTTTCGTAGGGTTGCCATGAATACCCGCAGTGACGGAATATCGGAAGCAAGCGCGGTCCCCCATACTTCCTTGAGGATATAATTGTGCGTCAACACTTTGCCGGTATTTTTTGCCAGCAGACACAACAGACGATACTCGATCGGTGTCAGGTGGATTTCCTGCCCGGCAAGCGTCACGATCGAAGCGGCGTAATCGATACATAAGTCTCCATTACGGTAGCGAGGATCGCCTCCCGGTGTTGTCTCGTCGCGCTGAGCGCGGCGCAGAGCAACGCGAAAGCGGGCCAACATTTCCTCCACGGAAAACGGCTTCACCAGATAGTCATCGGCGCCCGCATCGAGCGCTTCAACTTTATCGGCGTCGGCCAATCGTGCCGACACGACGATAATGGGCATACTCGACCAACCACGTAGCTTGCGAATGATGTCGACACCATCCATGTCGGGAAGGCCTAAGTCGAGCACGAGCAAGTCGGGCTGATGTGAGGAAAGTTCAAGCAAGGCCTGTGCACCATTAACCACTTCTTTGTGCTGGTAGCCGTGAAGATCAAGCGTCGTCGCCATCAAGTTGCGTACCGCAGCATCGTCTTCCACCACTAAAATCGTGTATCCGTTGGCCATACGCTCTCCTGGTTCTTCTTGGGGGCTCAACAGCAAACCCCCGCTTCTTTGCCCTCACTCAAAACGACATCGTCTCTTCTAAATCGACCAAATTTGCAGCCTCCACCAGCGGGAGCGTGAAGAAGAACTCGCTGCCGTGAGGCACCACATCGCCCACATAGATTTCGCCGTCGTGCACCCGGACGATCGAGCGACACAGGGCAAGCCCCAATCCTAAGCCCCTGCGGGAATCGCCACTTTTTCCCCTGGTAGCACCATTGTAGAACATATCGAAGATATGAGCTTTATCGGTATCGGAAATGCCCGGACCGTTGTCGGTGACCGCAATACGCACCAACTTGCTTGCGGGCTTTTCGCCTGCCGAACCGTCTGCCGCAAGGCAAAAATCCTCCCGATGAGCAGACCGAATCGCGCCTTGAGCAGCGTCGACTCTTTCTGCGGAAATGACGATCTTCGAGCCTTGCGGAGTGTAGGTGATCGCATTGTTGACCAGGTTGATAAGAACCTGCATGATCAATCGCGCATCCATCTGGGCCATCAGCAAATCGTCAGAAAGATCGACCGCAATGTCGTAGTGCTCCGCTCGCCGATTGACGTGAGCGAGCGCGGCGTGAATCACATCGCTTACCAATTCGGGGTGTGTTTCGATCTGCAGCGTTCCTTCGTCGATGCGGGTAACCGCAAGTAGGTTTTCAACGAGGGCGATCAACCACGACGAATCTTCATAGATATCTTGGTACATGCGCCGTCTTTGTGCCTGACCCATGCGCCCCTCGTCGTTGAGCAACACGTCGGCATCGCCTGAAATGCTGGTCAACGGCGTACGCAGATCGTGCGAAATCGTGCGGAGTAAGTTCGAGCGCAGCGCTTCCGTTTCAGCCTTCAACTCCATCTGTTGACGCTGTTCGGCAAACGCCAGTTGCTCGGTGACCTGGCCGCATTCATCGACGATAGCCAGCAGCAAGTTTTGCTCAAACGCACCAAAATCATCGTTTTGCCGCTCCATCACCAACCCTGCAACACCGAATACGGTATCTTTGCCCCGGATGGGCAGATAGAGACACCGCGCTTGGGAAAGCGTATCGGTCGTGGCGCCGGCACGGGAGCTATTGGTTGCCACCCACGCTGCCACCGCTTGCTCATCAGGTGAGCGCAAATCCGCCGACGTGGCATCGCCACCACCGGTGCCGGGCACATCGAACACTTCCGGCTGCATAAGGTTTCCCCGGGGCGTACACTGATACATGACGACCGGACGATCGAGCAACTTGATAATCTGTTCGGCTGCCCCGCGAAAACACCCTTCCCGATCGCGCGCCGACTGCAGCTTGCGACTGCTTTCCAGCAGCACCTCCGTGCGATACGCCCGACGCGCGATGCTTTCGGTCTGGCGCTTCATGCGCACGGTCAACGAAGAAGCGACCAAGGTTGCCAGCAGGAAGAACAAGAAAATAAAGGGATAGTTGAGCCCGTAGGCATGGAAGGTGAAGCGCGGCACGGTGAAAAAGAAATTGTAGGCAAACATACTGCCCAGCGATGCCAGCACCGAGTAGGAAAAACCTTCCGCTCGCGTGGCAAGCAGCACGACGATCAGCATATAGAGCATAAGGATGATTGCCGAAGAAAATCCGACCTGGAAAAAGAGCATACCGATTGCCGTGGACACCGCAACGGCAACGATCGCCTTGAGCACATCGCCCGACGTGACTTTAAAGGCCGACGTGCGACGCCATTGCTTGATTTGAGCCGGCAGATCGTCCACCGGCACCACGTTGATGACGCTGCCATAGGTCAGACGCGTCAAGCGATTGACGAGAGCGTCGCCAAAAATTCGACGGCGCTGCTTCGCCGCAGACGACCCGATCACCACCTGCGAAATCCCCGCCGTTGCCACATACTGCGAAATCTGGCTTGCCACATCATCGCCATACAGCGTAACGGCATGAGCACCCAGCTCTTCGGCCAATTCGACGTTTTCACGCAAGCGAGCCCTACCCCGAGCATCGAGGCGCTTGCTTTGAGACGAATCGATGATCAGCGCTGTCAAATCGCCATGGAAAGCTTCCGCCATATTGGCGGCAGCACGGATAACGCGCACGTTGCCGGGGTCGGCGGTGACGTAGACCAGCACATCTTCTCTCGCTTCGGGACGCGAGGTAGCACCCGCCGCATCAGCATTGCGATTCATGCGATCGGCCATGCGGCGCAGAGCGATTTCGCGCAACGACGCAAGATTCCTTCTTGAGAAGAAGTGAGAAAGCGCCGTGGACGCGCGCTCGGGCAAATAAATTTTTCCCGCCTCAAGGCGTTCGATCAAGTCGGCCGGTTCGATATCGATCAGCTCGACCGAAACCGCATGATCGAAGATATAGTCGGGAATGCGCTCGGCAACGCTGACCTGCGTCACGGAGGCAATTTTGTCATTGAGCGCTTCGAGGTGCTGCACGTTGAGGGTCGTGAACACGTCGATACCCGCACGCAGCAACTCTTCGACATCCTGATAGCGTTTCTTGTGGCGGGAACCGGGCGCATTGGTGTGGGCCAGCTCATCAACGAGGATAACTTGGGGATGACGCGCCAAAGCTGCATCAAGATCGAACTCGCGCAGCGTGATGGAGCGGTGCTTGAGTTCGCGCGAAGAAATCTGCTCGAGACCGTCGAGCAACGCCATGGTATCGGCACGGGTATGGGGTTCGATGTAGCCCACCACCACGTCGCAGCCTGCAGCTTCGATATCATGAGCCTCTTCGAGCATGGCGTAGGTTTTGCCGACACCGGCCGCATAACCGAAGAATATGCGCAAGCGCCCTCGCCCCTGATCGGCTAAGTCTTCCGCATTATCCCGCGTGATTTGACGCAAGATCTCATCGGGATCGGGCCGCGTATCGAAATCGGACTCTGCCATCACGTCTTTCCCTTTCTTTTTGTGCCGATAAACACATCGTTTGCCACCCATCACCCACACCCGCAAACCTCCGGTCCCTCGCCGCGCACAAAACGGCACACGAAAGACGAAGGTTTGGTCTTTTTCTCACGCTATAGTACTCCGTCGAGGGTAAGGTTTACCTTGAGAACATTGACGCGGGCATCGCCGAGCACCCCCAAAAACGGCTGCGTCGTGCACGCCGAAATGATGCTGCGCACCTCCGATTCGCTTCTGCCGGTATTCGCAGCCAAACGTCTGACCTGGTATTCTGCAGCTGCAGGAGAAATGTCGGGGTCAAGACCGCTGCCCGAACACGTCACCAGATCACTGGGAATCGACGTATTTTGCTGATCGGGATGCGCTTCGTGGATCAGCGCAACACGCTGCGCCACCACCTGTGCATATTCATCGGAAGCCGGGCTCATGTTTGAGGGTGTGGCCCACAAAGTCGGATTGCCTTGCGCATCGGTGATCAGTTCGGTATTCACCTTCATGATGCGACCCCACATATGATCGGCTTCGCTAAACTGCTGCGCCAACAGTTCACTGCCATAGCGCTTACCATCCACCTCGATCACGCTGCCGTTGGCTTGGTGAGGAAAAAACACCTGCGCGATGCCCGTGACGGCACCAACATACACAACTCCGACCAGCGCCGTTACCACCAAAAGAAGCACAACCGCGCTTTTGACCGTATGGGCTATTATCCCCCGCGTCTCGTGCGATAGTATCGATTTCATCGTCATACCTTTCTTTACCTCAGCGCCTACAGCAACCCAGTGGCAACAACCAGCAGGTCGATCAGTTTAATAAATACGAACGGCACAATAATGCCACCCAAACCGTAAATCAAAAGGTTACGCGTAAGCAGGCTTTGAGAAGATCCCTCACGGTATTTCACGCCGCGCAAC
>JAVVXN010000074.1:0-4284 GCA_036651575.1 Raoultibacter sp.
GCTCATGACCAGTCACCTGTAAGAGCGTCATATCCGTATAGAGAACACCGATAAATGGAAACCCGAGAAACACGATGAGGAGAATCGTTTGCGCGTGCTCGACGATGTCGACACCACCCCCGAAGAGAGCCGCCAAATCGTGTCCGAAATTCATCACGAGAATCAACGCGGCGATTCCATAGCCACCGCAGAGGAGCATCGTGCGCTTTGAGACTTTTGCGATTTTCTCCAAGGCATCATTTCCGTTGAAATAGGAGATGATGTTTTGCACGCCCTGCGTCAACCCGAGAATCGGGACCAAGATAAAAGTATAGAGTCGCTGCACCACGCTCCAGGAAGCAACATAGGTCATGGAGCCCACCTCTAAAAGTCGCGCATTGATCACAAACCCGGTACACCCGCCAAGCACCTGTATCGCCGTCTGTGCGATACCAATCTTAAACAGTGCCCGGGCGCTACGGGCAAACGAAGCTGCCGGTAGTGGCACCGCGCTCAGCCAAAGCTTCTTCTTTACCAAGAACAACACCGAAAGCAGTGCGCAGACGCTTTCGCTGACGAAGGTACCCCAAGCAAGCCCCGCAATACCCATATCGAAAACAAAGGCGAACGTATAATTGAAAACGATATTGATGGCAACTGCGCCACCGATGATAAGCACCTCGATTCTAGGGTAGCCGAGGGCCCGAATACAACACGTCAATGTATACCCGATGCTGCTGAATATATTGCTGAACAGCTGAATTTGCAGATACTGGCGAGCCAAATCAAAAATCTGGCCCTCAGCTCCCAGAGCCGATAAAATAGCTGACAGCGCAAAATAACATATAAGCGATGTTGCAGTCGACACCATAACGCTCATGACAACACCGGTGGTATAGCTTTCGTTGAGCTTAAGGGCGTTGTTCATATACTTTGCGATAAGGATGCCCGTCGACAGGGCGAACAGTGTCTGCAGGGCGGTGAAAATACCCAGGACCGGCGTGAGTAGGGCCATGGCCGACAAAGCGTCGCTCCCCACCCCGGGCAGGTTTCCGGCAAAACCGGTATCCACGATACCCGTCAACATCTCGATCATGAGCGAAAGCATGGACGGGATGCCGAAGATAAAGATAAGTTTGGTCAGCGATTCGGTTTCATAGATATTTTTTTGCATGTGTTTACCTCCAAGAACAATGTTCTCAGAAAAACACGACACATTCTGTCTAGTTTACTGCGCTATTTTTTTATACTCTTCATACGATAAAAAATCTTCATCAAATTCGATATCAGTCAATGCGATTTCTGTAATATCGCGACACGGAATCATCTGGTAGGAATCCGAGAAACAGAACACGTACAAACCGTCCGATTTGAGCACATACCCAATCGGGGCAACCCGTAAAGAACCGTTGATGAGGGCAAAAACCTCGTGATCCAGGCAGTAATCGATTTTTTCACGCACCCAATTTTCGGTACCGATCTTTTCGGCAAGCAGATCGACACTGAGATAGCGTTCCGCATCGCTTTCGAACATCGCGCTCAATTCGGGTGCGATCAAGCAGAGCTTGTTGATGATCGTGTTTTTGACGGGCATTTCAGAAAAACTGTCCATGATCTTGAGGGCGAAAATGATGTGATGGATTTCTTCGTCGGTGAAGAAACTTGTGCTGAACTTATAGCTCTCGTCGATACACACTCCGCCACCAATCCCTTGTCGGCAGTACACCGGAATCCCCATGGCAGACAAGCGCTCGATATCGCGTTCGATAGTCTTCGTGCTAACCTCAAAGTGCTGCGCAAGCTGCTTGTAGGTCGTCTTCTTCTGTTTAAGCAAGTAAACCAGGAGTTCTAGCTGCCGACTCTTCACTTTGATCACCCCCTCATCTAGAAACCGAACCTACCCTGCACCATTTCGCAACCGCTACAGTAAATCGGCTGGGTCGATATCGATAGCGACGTTAACCGTTTTATGCGGCTTCCGCCGGCGGAAAAGCGACAACAAGAGCACCGAAATATCATCTTCGAGCGGGGCTTTGATCACGATATGGTAGCGATAGGTACCCCGAAGCTTCGCCATCACGCAGGGCGTTGCGGGAAGCACCGACCACCCATCCCCCGCAAAATCCCGAATCAACTTTTCAACATCGGCGTAAAGATCTGCCGCGACCGTCTGTGTTTCTGCATCATTTTTACCCCAGATAAGCACGTTGGCAAGCCGTACATAGGGCGGATAACCGAGCAGACGCCGCTTCGGCAATTCATCGCGAAGAAAAGCCGCACGATTGTAATGAGCAGCCGCCTGAATGGGAGCCGCGTCAGCCCAATAGGTCTGCACCATCACGCGCCCCGGCAAATCAGCACGACCCGCACGACCTGCCACCTGTTCGATAAGATCGAAGGTGCGTTCGCCACTGCGAAAATCAGGGATTTTCAACATGGTGTCGGCGTTGATGACCCCGACCAGGGTCACATCGTCGAAGTCGAGACCCTTCGCAATCATCTGCGTACCCAAAAGTACCGCCGCATCTGAAGCGGCGAATTCTTCAAGAAGACGCTGATGGGAACCCTTTGTCTTCGTCGTATCAGAATCCATGCGAACGATGTGAACTTCATGACCTTCAAGAAGCGCCCGTAGTTCCGCTTCGACGCGTTGGGTGCCGGCACCGAATTTCTTGAGATAGGGACTACCGCATTCCGGGCACAATGCCGGAGCGGGTTCCGTGCGACCGCAATGGTGGCACGTCAACTGGTTACCCTGCTCGTGATATGTCAAAGACGTTGCGCAGGAGGGACATTCGGGAACGTAGCCGCAGGCGCGGCATAGAAGAAACTTAGCAAACCCCCGCTGATTGAGCAGCAGCACCGCTTTGTGCCCCGCATCGACCGTTTCAAAGAGGGCCGTGGAAAGCTTGCGGGAAAACATGGAGCGATGACCGCCCCCGAATTCGCGTGCCATGTCGATCACGTCGATGGGGGGCATCGGCTTTTTGTTTGCACGCTCGGGCAAACGCGCGCAGCTCCATCGCTCTTCCTTTTCGCACGCGTAGAGGCTCTCAATCGAGGGTGTTGCCGAGCCTAAAATCAGGGTCGCACCCCGCCGAGCAACCATCCACTGAGCCACCTGCCGTGCGTCATAGCGGGGCGCGGAATCCTGCTTGTAGGAGCCTTCGTGTTCCTCGTCAATCACAATGAGGCCAAGATCCTCAAGTGGCGTGAAGAGCGCGCTGCGCGCTCCAACGACCACGCGAGCACCTCCCGAGCGAATCACGTCCCACTGATCGTAGCGTTCACCCTGGCTCATGCGGGAATGCATGACGGCAACCGTATCGCCGAAACGCCCCCGAAAGCGGGCGACCGTTTGGGGAGTCAGCGATATTTCCGGCACGAGTACGATCGCGGTCTGATGGGCCGCCAGCGTACGCTCGATAGCCTGCAGATAGACTTCCGTCTTACCCGATCCCGTCACGCCGTCGAGCACAACGACTTCGCCACGCGCCGCATCCTGCGCGTGCGCAATGCAGTCAAGTGCGACAGCCTGTCCGTCGGTCAGGTGCGGTTTAGGGCTCGGGACAAAGGGGGCCTTCGATACAGATTCTTCCACCGAACCATCGCCTATCCCCCTGAAACGGCGCCGCGATTCGACCACGACAACGCCTTTAGCTTCAAGAGTTTTCAGCACCGACGACACCGAGCCGAATTCCATCGTCAGTTCAGCCACCCGCAATTCACCTGCTCGCAAAGCTTCAATGATAGCCATCTGCTTGACCGCCGTTTTTTTCGGTTCAAACGCCGCAGCCTCAGGCCCCAAGCACACCCACCGGTCATCAACCGCGCCGACGCTCGGCTGCTCAACCCGCCAGTAGGTGCCGTTATACACCATGCGCGGTACGCCACCGGGCGGGGTGAACAAGCGCACGCACACCGAAAGCGGTGCGATGTAGTGCTCGGAAAGAAACTGTGCACAAACCGCCCCTTCCGCATCAAAATACGGAGAAGACAGCACGGAGGCCACCTGCTTCAGTTTCGCAGGATCTACCTCGTCGGGCAGCACCTCCCCCACTTCATCGACGGCAATCACGTATCCGATAGCCTGACGATGTCCGAAGGGAACGCCCACCGCACACCCGACACCGATGTCGAACATGTCGTCGGGCACAGCGTAGGTATAAGCGCAATCAAGCGATTGCGTAGGAATATCGAGTATGATCGATGCGAGTCTCATGCTGGCAAGTATACACGCAGGCGCACCGCGGCACCTAGAATGACACGGCCGCCTTCAATTCCGCAACGCGGTCGGTGCGCTCC
>JAVVXN010000075.1:0-4246 GCA_036651575.1 Raoultibacter sp.
AAGCTGCAGCCTCGACAACAGTCTCATCCAGGAAATGGTAATCCGCCCCGCTTAATGCATCGTGGCTAAGCGCAGTTCGCCGACGCCCGGGTCGAATGCAACAACAGGAAATCAGGCACGCTGTGGTGGTGCAGCGTGCCGTCTGGTGAGACGGGCAATCTCATCGGCATACCCGGGTAAATCATTGGGAGTTTCCAAATAAAAAGGCAGATGGCGCAGCGCAGGATGGTTCGTCACGGCGCAAAGCGCCTCGAAACCGATTTCGCCCGCACCGATCTTCGCGTGGCGATCTTTATGGGCACCGCACGGGTTCATGCTATCGTTTAAGTGTATGGCACGCAGGCGCGAAAGCCCCACCGTGGCGTCAAAAGCCTCAAGCACCCCATCAAGATTGCCCGCGATATCATAACCCGCATCCCATATATGACAGGTATCCAAACAAACGCCCACGTGATCGACGAGATCGACCCGCCCTATAATGGCGGCAAGCTCCTCAAAGCTGCGACCCACTTCAGTACCCTTACCCGACATCGTTTCCAGCAACACGCACGTGGTCTGTTGCGGCTGCAAAACTTCGTTGAGCACCGCGGCAATCTTATCGATACCCACTTCACTACCCTGCTTCACATGGGCTCCGGGGTGAAAGTTATACATCTGGTGCGGCGTTGCCTCCATCCGCACCAGATCATCGGCAAACACCTGCAGTGCAAATTCCTGAATGCGCGCCTCGGAGGCAGCGGCGTTGAGCGTATAGGGCGCATGCGCCAAGATGGTGGTGATACCCCTTTCGGCCGCGTAGGTGTGAAACGCCGCAACATCGGTCAAGTCAAGCGCTTTAGCTGCCCCACCACGGGGATTGCGCGTGAAGAACTGAAACGTATTGGCCTTGATAGACACCGCCGTTTGCGCCATGGCAAGATAGCCTTTCGAGCTGGAAAGGTGGCAACCGATGGTCAGCATAATATCCCCGCGCTTTCTGTCGTAGTTACTTTCTCAAGACATACAACGAAAGTATACGGGAAACATAGCTCAAGGTTGCGATGTCCTCTTCGCTCCACACCCGCTGCTGAGTACACAAATCAAAACCGACAAAGCCGCGCATTTCACCCTGACGATAGATGCCGCACTGTAAAAATGATTGGGAGTTCTGCTTTTCGACGATACCCCGAGGAAGTTCGTCGAGCTTCGCACGATTACTACAACAAAACATCCCATCGTCGTTATAGAAACTCAAAAACTCTTCGAAATCTTTCGCGGGAATGGTTTCGAGAGCATCTTGCGCCGAAGCAATACCTTCTGCGCACCATTCGTAAACATCCCTGAATTCCAGACTTTCACCGAGACGTTCAAAAAGATACACCCGATCAAGTTCAAATTGCTTACCGAGAAGCTCTAAAATTGCATTGAGCGTTGTGGACAGATCTTTTGTTTCGTAGAGCATCTCGAAAATGCTATATATCAAATCATGTTCAAAATAACGGGAAACAAAACGCTGCGATGCCTCAACAGGATTGCGCCGACAGGCAGATCCGCCCTGCATGTCGTTCGAATAAAAAGTACAACGGTTTTTACCCTTGGATTTAGACTCAAATAAAGCAATACCGGCAGCTTTGTACAGCGTATCAAAAGATTGGGCGTGCTCAGGGTAGCGAGCAAGACCAAGACTTCCCGTAATTTGATACGTCATCTCATCACCGAAATAAGTTCGTTGCGCGGCCTGCATGACCGCTTTAGTCTTTGCGTGAATGTCGTCGATATCGGCAATGCGGGGTATAAAGATGACAAACTCATCTCCACCCAATCGACCCGCAAGATCTCGATCGTCTAAAACCTCTTGAATTTCACGAGCCACCCCAACCAACACCGCGTCGCCAAACTGATGGCCCAAACGTTCATTAATATCCCTAAAATCATCAATATCGGCAATGAGGAAGGTGCCCTGCTCATCGGCGTGTGTCGCAAGATAGGCATCCGTACGCTTCCGGATCCCTTCTCGATCGTAGAGTTTCGTGAGAGAATCCTGTTCAGACTTCATCCGCAGCTTATCGATAATTGCTTTCTGTTCGTTGATATTGATGAACACCCCCACTGCCCTCAAAGGGTTTCCTTCGCGATCGAGCACGGTCGTCGAACGAGTACGCATCCAGAGGTAGCGATTCTCTCTTGTTTTCAGGCGAAATTCAAAAGACGCCGGGTTGGTTTTTTTATACGTATCATCAATCCAAGATTTATAGATCTCGGCGTCATCGGGGTGAATGCGATCGAAAACTGCTTCATTACAACTCATATGATCACAGATTGCTTCAAAGCCCAAGACCTGCTTGTATTTTTCGGAAAACGTCGTGCAATCGGTCTCAAAATCCCACTCGAAGATAATGTCGTCACTCTGCTCGGCAACGATGCGATAGCGCTCTTCACTCACCCTGAGAGCCTCACTGCTTTCCTTGTCTGCGGTAATATCGACTAGAATGCCGCACAAGCACGGATCCGAACCCTCTTTTCCAGCAATAACCTGCCCTTGCTCGAAAATCCATGCAAGATCACCCTCCTTGGTGATGATTTGGTACTCTGACTGATAATTGCCCGTTTCCAGCTGGCGACGGGCGTTTTCCGCAGCGACCGCCCGCCCTTGCGGCACCACCGTACCAATAAGGCTACCACCGAAAAGCCTCCACACCTCTTCTTTCGTATACCCCGTCAACTTCGTGAAGCCATCGTTGCAGGACAGCAAATCACAACGTTCATCCATAGTGCGATAGATGACACCGCACCGAACGTTAGCGTAGAGCGATTGCAATTCATCGACCTTGCTTTGCAGGGAATTCTGCAAAGCAAGAGTCTCTTCCCGCGACTCCGTGACATCTTGAAATGCATGCAGGCCTATCAGGCGTCCCCGATTATCGGTCACACACGATGAGCGCCCCTGAAGATAGATAGTCTTACCGTCCGTTCGAATAGCACGCGTTTGAAAACTGATAGGTTTGCCGGTTTCAATCAGCCGCTTCTCATTGTCCTTGACAATGGCAATATCGTCGGGATGCGTGAACGAAGTGATGGTGTTGTGATAGATTTCCCTGAATTCTCGCGCCGTACACCCAAAATACTCCAACGCTCGCTTGTTGACGTACTGGACGGTGGCATCGCCGTCAAGATATCCCTTCATCAACCCCATATCAATGTTTTGGCCAAGCGTATAAAGCTCCCAGTTATCCATTTGAAATTCGGAGGGTATTTCTTCGAGATACGCTTTCCCCTGGTTTTTGATTTCGGCTTCGGTTTCAACGGTTGTAGGCGCCTGCATATTCCCTTCGGCGACTGCGCTTTTCTTCACGAATTCCTCGTAGGCAAAACTCGGCATCGGCCTGGCGTAAAAATACCCTTGCGCTATATCGCAACAGCTCATTTTCTGCAAAAATCTGACCTGCTCGAGCGTCTCGACCCCTTCGACAACCGTGCGCAGGCGCAAAGATTTAATCAGATCAAGCACTTTAGCAACAATCAACCGCCCCTTTTCGCTGTTGACCGAATCTTCCAAAAAGCTCTTATCGATTTTGATAATGTCGGCGGGAAAATCCTTGAGACGCCCCAGCGAAGAGTATTCACTGCCAAAATCGTCAAGTGACACACTGAAGCCCAGGTAGCGAAGGGCGCTTGCCGTATCGATCAGCGACTGTAAATCATAGGAAAAAATACTTTCCGTCAATTCGATTTCAATCAAATTCGTAGAAATACCCAGCTTGTTCACCGTTTCAAAAATCGTCTCGACAAAATTGGAATCGGTAAGATGCGCCTTGGAGAAGTTGACCGAAATCGGAAGCAGCGGCAGGTGCTCGCGCAGGCACTTTTTCAGGAAAAGACAAGCCTGCTCCAGCATATAGAAATCAAGGGGCACCACAAATCTGTTTTGTTCGAACGCTGGAATAAAACGGTCGGGATATACCATCTCACCGTCACCCCGCACCCACCGAACCAAAGCCTCCGCGCCGACCACTTCGCCAGTATTCATCAAAACCTTCGGCTGAAGATACATTTTGAATTCTTCATTTTCGAGCGCCGACGCCATGGAAAGCGTTATTTCCTTTTTCCACCAAAGCTCGTCGTGCATGTGCCGGGTATAGAGCACAATCGTTGTAATATGATTGCCTTTTGCCTGTTTACGAGCGAAATTCGCCTTGTCGATCATGGCTTCAAGCTTTTTTGCAGGGTTGGAGATATAATAAATGCCGCCACTTGCAATCAGATTGTA
>JAVVXN010000076.1:0-4182 GCA_036651575.1 Raoultibacter sp.
CGATTTCTCGAGGGATAAAACCTTGTGCTCTCGCTCCAAGCGCCAAAGCACACGCTCTCCTATGAGAACCTTAAAGATACTGTACACTATGTTTTCAATTAAAGCGACGAGGTTTCCAAATTTGTTTCCTTTTTGCCCGGTATATCGAGAAACGCGCGTAAATAATCCGCAATTACCCACTTATCGATCCTTGACCGTCGTTTCAAAAAATGCATCGAGCTCTTCGGGGGAAATAAGATCCCCTTCGGTTTCAATGCCGTACGCCACCGCAATCGCCTGAGCCTGACGAGCGCGAAGCTGAGCTTTGGCCGGTAAGTTTGCTTCCTGCAAGTAGTCGGATTCGAGCAAAAGAGTTCGCACGAGATATTCCGCCACGCGCGGATCGGTTCCCGAAACCTGGATCACCCCCGCGATGCTTTCGGGCGCAAGGGACAGCAACACGCCGCCATCGATTTCGGTGGCGTTGCCCACCACAGCCTCCAGCAGATCAGCTGCAGCCTCGGGATCGTTTTCATCTTGGGCCTTACGAATGCTTTTACGGATAGCTTCCATAAACTGCATGAACATGCGCACGAGATAATCTTGTTCGAACATACAACCTCTTTCTTCAGGGTAGAAACAGTATACGACGGGCAGCCGCCCTCCCGCATCACGAAAGCGGCGCAGCAACACCAAGATGCTCATAAGCCCGCGCGGTCGCTTGACGACCCTTAGGCGTCCGCACCATAAGCCCCTGCTGCATCAAATACGGTTCGTAGACATCCTCAACCGTTTCCGTGTCCTCCGAAATCGCCGACGCCAGCGTGGAAAGCCCGACGGGGCGACCCGAAAACTGAACCGCCAAAAGCTCAAGCAAACGATTGTCGATCGCATCTAAGCCCAGGTTATCAACTTCGAAAAAGCTCAAAGCGGCCGCAGCGCAATCTTCGTCGATCACCCCTACGCCCTTCACCTGAGCCCAGTCGCGCACGCGCTTGAGCAATCGGTTTGCCAAACGCGGCGTACCCCGACTTCGTCGCGCTATCTCAAGGGCGCCCTCACGCTCGACCTCGACATCTAAAATCAGGGCGGATCGCACCACGATATCGGCCAACTCTTCGGGAGAATAATAGTTAAGACGAAAGGAAATGCCGAAGCGATCACGTAGGGGTCCCGTCAAAAGCCCCGTGCGCGTCGTGGCGCCGATCAGGGTGAAGCGCGGCAAATCAAGCCTGATAGAACGCGCAGCAGGACCTTTGCCCACCACGATATCGAGCGCAAAATCTTCGAGCGCCGGATAGAGCACCTCTTCCACCATGCGGTTCAGGCGATGAATTTCGTCGATAAATAAGACATCGCCCTCTTCGAGGTTGGTAAGAATCGCGGCCAAATCACCCGTGCGCTCGATGGCTGGGCCGCTCGTAGTTTTGATATTGGAGCCAAGTTCGTTGGCAACCACCGTTGCCAAGGTTGTTTTACCGAGACCGGGAGGGCCCGAAAATAGAATATGATCGATGACATCATCGCGACCCTGAGCAGCTTCGATCAAAATCGAAAGACTTTCCTTGATTTTGGTTTGTCCCAGGTAATCGTTGAGTTTCTTCGGGCGCAAACTGCGGTCAAGCACCAGATCGGCTTCGACGAGCTCGGGCGTGAGATCACGCTTGTGCCCTGGGCGCGCCAAGGGCTGATCAGCCTCGAATACCAAGCCTTCGATTTTCTTATCGTCTACCACTTACTCCCCTAGCCGTTTTAAAGCATATTGTAGCAGGATGGCTTCACTTGCGGCTTCCGGCGCATCCTTAAGAGCCAGATCGGCCTCTGCGGCCGTGAAACCCATCGACAGCAATGCGTCGCGAGCACCCTGTAAATTGGCTGCACACGCCGAAGCAAACGCCGAAGTTTGACCGGGAATACCCTCATCGAACGTCCCTTTCAATTCCAGGATAATACGCGAAGCAATCTTTTTTCCCACCCCCGGGATGCGCGAAACCGCCGAAACATCCTGCGCGGTGATGGCCGCAACCAATTCGTGCGGCTCAAACACCGAGAGGGCGGCAAGCGCCGCCTTTGGGCCGACACCCGAAACGCTGATCAACCGCTCGAAGGCGGCCTTTTCCTGTACGGTCAAAAAACCAAACAGCGCCAGAGCGTCTTCGCGCACCTGCAAATACGTATACACCTGCACCGATGCACCCACTTCGGGAAGGCGTGCAAGCGTGCCGGACGCCATGCCGACCGCATATCCGACCCCTGCCACTTCGACATAGGCGGTATCGGCCGTTTTCCCCGCGAGAACCCCTTTAAGAAAAGCAATCATGCAAGTTTCCTATCTTTGCGCAGACGCAAGCAAGCCTTCATGGGTGGTAAAACAGATGGCGGCAGCCAAAGCATCGGCAGCATGATCGGGGTGAGGGGCCACCTCTAATGCCAGCAGTTTACCAACCATATACTGCACCTGATCCTTTTCGGCAGCCCCGGTGCCAACCACGGCCAGCTTGATTTGGCGCGGGGTAAATTCCCCCACTTCCAACCCATGCTGAGCGCACGCGACAAGAGCTGCCCCGCGCGCCTGTCCCGTAGCAAACGCCGCGGTGATATTGGCCCCAAACCACACGGTCTCGATGCCGACACACGTGGGCTTAAAACGATCGATCACCGCTTCCATCTGATCGTACACTTTACATAATCGCAGGGAAAGATCCGTTTGCGCCTTACTGGAAATACAGCCGTATGCCACACAGGTAAGAGCACTTCCCTGTTGGCGCACAATGCCCCAGCCGGTATTGGCAAGCCCGGGGTCGATGCCGAGGATAATCCTGTTTTTTTGAGCCACACCGTTCCTTTGCCATCACAAACACTTGTTCGTTATGATAGCACACCGGCTTCGGTTGCGCACGGCCGAAACAGTCTATCTCTTCCGTTCCTGCACAAGTTTTTGCATGAATTCGTCGACCGGCATTGGCCGCGCATAGAAAAAGCCCTGCACCATATCGCATCCAAGTTCGCGCAGCAGATCGATTTGCGCCTGTTCTTCAACGCCCTCGGCAACAGTTTCAATCGCCAGTTCATTAGCCATATTCAAAACCATCGCAACGACCGTCTTTGTCCGTAAAATATTTTTCTGGGACACAAAGAAGCTTCGGTCAATCTTGATGACATCGACCGACAAATCTTTCAGCAGGCCCAAAGAGGAATATCCACTACCGAAATCATCCATGGAAAGCCTAAACCCCGCATGATGCAGCTGGGTCAAAACGGTTTCGAAAACGGAAAGATGCTCAAGGATGGCACCTTCGGTTATTTCAATTTCGATACAATCATGCGGCACGCCATATCCATCAACCACCTGGCACAGATTTTCAACAAACTTCGTGTTGTCCAAATGCAGGCGCGAAAAATTAACCGAAACAGGCAGGGGCTCTATACCCGCGTCGATCCAGCCCCGGATCATCGAACACACTTGGTTCAGCATGTACATATCGAGTTTTATGATGAAACCATTTGCTTCGAAAAGTGAGATAAACAGTGAGGGGCAGAGCAATTCGGTTTCGGAAACCTGCCAGCGCACCAGCGCTTCAGCGCCACCAATCGCATCGGTGGCAAGCACGTATTTCGGCTGCAGATAAACGACGAACCCGCCCGTCAGCAAAGCTTGTTCCATCTTATTTTCAAGCTCTTTGCGCTTCAGCGCCGCCTCGGACATAGTTTCTTGATAAAAAACAATTTCACTGAGGGGATCGCGCTTCGCTTCGCGGTGAGCAAAATTCGCAAGTTCGTAATATTGGTTCACCTCATCTTCGGGATTGCGGTCCCGAGAAATCCGATATTGCCCCGCCTTAAACTTGACAACATAGTTAAAATCATCGCCCATGAGCGCAGCAAACCGATCTTTGGCCAGATTATGACGCTCTTTTTCCTGGCTCATCCCCTGGGAAGGATGCAGGATAACGAAATCGTCATTCGCAACTCGCGCGAAGATTCCACCCCATTCAGCCAGCGCTTCGTGAAGAGCCTGAGCGAACGCACACAGGACACGATTTCCCCTTTCATAGCCGTACACCTGGTTGATGAGCTTAAAATTCTCAATGTCGATTTTCGCAATCGTGTAAACGGTGTCGGGGTTTTCGTCGAGCATCTTCTGCGCGTCGATCTTGAACTTGGCGTAGTTGCGCTCCCCCGTCAATTCGTCGACATAGGCGA
>JAVVXN010000077.1:0-3997 GCA_036651575.1 Raoultibacter sp.
ACGGTCGGTCTTTTCGGGCGCACATAATCCTCTTAATACTCTCTTAATGCCTGCGCGCCAATCTTAACGGCGCGCTAATCGTGTCGCCCGTATCCTGAGGTTGTATACATCACGCAGCAAGGGAGGGTCAATGGAATGGGTAACCGGCATTGTCGGTGGATTGAGCATCGTTATTCTGCTCTATCTTTTTTACGTGCTTCTTAAGGGGGGTGACCAGCGATGATGGATCCGTATTTCGAGTACTTCGTCTACGTTGCGCTCCTGATCGCTTTGGCGATACCTCTCAGTGGGTACATCAATGCCGTCATGAGTGGTACCCCTACGTTTTTGAGCCGCGTGCTCGTACCGGTTGAGCGTGCAGTCTATAAAATACTCGGCGTGCAGGCTGATGAAAACATGGGGTGGAAGCGCTATCTTTCCAGCGTGCTCATGTTTTCGCTGGTTTCGCTCGTGGTGCTGACGGCGCTGTTGCTGCTGCAAATGATTTTTCCGTTCAATCCGCAAGGCTTGCCGGGGATGCCGCTTGACCTGGCGTTTAATACGGCAGCAAGCTTCGTGTCGAACACGAATTGGCAGGCGTACAGCGGCGAAGTTACTCTCAGCTACTTTTCGCAGGCAATCGGTTTGGCCGTGCAAAACTTCGTAACCCCGGCGGTCGGTTTGGCCGTGCTCTTCGTGGTATTTCGTGGTCTGGTTAGCCAGGGCGAAACGGGCCTTGGATCGTTTTGGGCCGATGTCGTGCGCGCCTTGCTCTACATCTTGATTCCGCTGTGTCTGGTGACAAGTATTTTCTACGTGTCGCAGGGTGTTCCGCAAAACGTTTCCGAATATCAAACGGTCGATCTGGTCGAGCCGATTGCCCTTCCCGACGGCTCACAGGTCACCCAGCAAAGCATTCCGATGGGTCCGCAGGCAAGTCAGGTTGCCATCAAGCAGCTGGGCACCAACGGCGGTGGCTACAACGGAACAAATTCTGCTAGCCCGCTTGAAAATCCCACCCCGTTGACAAACTTGATCCAGTGTCTTTCGTTACTGCTGTTGCCGGTGTCGCTCGTGTTCAGCTTCGGTCGCTACGTGGCCGACCGAAAGCAGGGGCGTGCCATCTTTGCCACCATGTTTATCCTGCTTTTAGTGGCGTTGTTCGCGGTCGCTTTCTTCGAGCAGGCCGCTACGCCGCAGCTTGCGCAAAACAGCGCGGTTTATATGGGCCAGGCGGGGCAATCCGGGGGCAACATGGAAGGAAAGGAGACGCGCTTTGGAGTGACGGATTCGGCCCTGTGGGCAACGTTTACCACGGCGGCCTCCAACGGCTCGGTCAATTCGATGCACGATAGTTTCACGCCTCTGGGCGGCATGGTCCCCCTGATTTTGATGCAGCTGGGTGAAGTGGTCTTCGGTGGTGTGGGATGTGGCCTGTATTCTATGCTCGGATTTGTGATACTGACGGTGTTTATAGCGGGATTGATGGTCGGTCGCACGCCGGAGTATTTGGGCAAAAAGATCGGACCTGCCGAAATGCGCATGGCGGTTATCCTCTGCATCACGACACCCGTGGTCGTGTTGTTGGGCGCGACGGTATTGTGTCTCAATCCGGCAACGGTTGAAAGTTTGGGCAATCCTGGTATCCATGGTTTTTCGGAAGTGCTCTACGCCGCCACTTCGGCAGGCGCCAACAACGGTTCGGCGTTTGCGGGATTGAATGCCGACACGCCGTTTATCAACACGGTTTTAGGCGTAATGATGCTTGCGAATCGTTTCATTCCTGTGGCGGCGGCTTGCGTTTTGGCAGGGGGCTTGTGCCAGCGTCCCCGCGTTGCGGTTTCGGTGGGCACGCTTTCCACCACCAACGCGGTGTTTGTGTTCCTGTTGATTTTGATCGTGGTTTTAGTCGGTGCTTTGACGATGTTTCCGGCGTTGGCCTTAGGTCCCATTGCCGAACAACTCCAGATGGTGTTGTAAGGGAAGAGGTGAGAAAGAAATGAGTGATATCCCTATGAAGAAAAACGATTCAACCGATCAGGTTGCACGGGCGTTCAAAGATTCGTTTGCCAAACTCGACCCGCGTGAGCAAATCGGCAACCCCGTTATGCTGATGGTGTATCTTTCAGCTCTTATGACCACGGTGCTGTTTGTGCTTTCGCTGTTTGGCGTGTCCGATTCGCACCCCGGTTTTATTTTTGCCATCGCGCTGGTGCTGTGGATCACGGTGTTGTTTGCCAACTTTGCCGAGGCGATCGCAGAAGGGCGCGGTAAGGCGCAGGCCGATTCGCTCCGTGCCGCCAAGCGCGATGTCGTGGCGCTTAAAATCAGCGAGGGTTTGCGAGCAAAAGGCGTTCACGAAGACGATCCGGCCGCGCTGTATCTCTCTCACGCCGAAGAGGTCAGCTCGGTTACTCTGAAGAAGCGCGATCTGATCTTTGTGGCGGCGGGCGAACAGGTGCCCGCCGATGGTGAAGTGATCCAGGGGGCGGCATCGGTCGATGAAAGCGCCATCACGGGTGAATCAGCTCCGGTCGTGCGAGAATCCGGCGGCGATCGCTCGTCGGTTACGGGCGGCACCACGGTGCTTTCCGACTGGCTGGTCGTGTGCGTCACCCAGGAGGCAGGTCATAGTTTTTTGGATCAGATGATCTCCATGGTCGAATCGGCCTCGCGCAAAAAGACTCCGAACGAAGTTGCACTGCAGATTTTACTCGTGGCGCTGACGATCGTGTTTTTGCTGGTCGCAGTCTCGCTGTATACGTTTAGCGGATTTTCTGCCACGCAGGCCGGTCGCCTCAATCCGACAACCATCACTTCGCTTATCGCGCTGTTCGTGTGTCTGGCACCCACGACGATCGGAGCCTTGCTCTCGGCTATCGGCATCGCCGGGATGAGTCGCTTGAACCAGGCTAACGTGCTTGCCATGAGTGGGCGCGCTGTCGAAGCGGCGGGGGACGTCGATATTTTGTTGCTCGATAAGACCGGTACGATCACGCTGGGAAACCGTCAGGCGGCGCAGTTTGTCGCGGTTGATGGCGCAACGGAATACGACGTAGCCGATGCCGCGCAGCTGGCAAGCTTGACCGACGAAACTCCCGAAGGCCGCTCGATCGTCGTGTTGGCCAAGGAGCGCTTCGATATCCGGGGGCGCGATTTGGAGGGTTCGAACATGAAGTCCATCCCGTTTTCGGCAGCAACGCGCATGAGCGGTGTCGATTTCGAGGGTCATGAAATTCGTAAGGGCGCTTCGGAGGCCATCAAAGAGTATGTCGAATCGTTTGGCGGCACCTACAGCGTCGAATGCCGGCGCCGCGTCGAAGAGGTGTCGAGTGTTGGTGGCACTCCGCTTCTGGTTGCGCGCGACCATGTGATCGTGGGCGTTATCTATCTGAAAGACATCGTCAAGCAGGGAATCAAGGAAAACTTTGCCGACCTGCGTACGATGGGCATCAAGACCATTATGATCACCGGAGATAACCCCATAACCGCCGCCGCCATTGCCGCGGAAGCCGGCGTTGATGACTTTATGGCCGAAGCGACCCCGGAAACAAAACTCGCCGCCATCCGCCGCTACCAGGCCGATGGGCACATGGTTGCCATGACAGGTGATGGCACCAACGATGCTCCCGCACTGGCACAGGCCGATGTGGCGGTGGCCATGAATAGCGGAACGCAGGCGGCCAAAGAGGCGGGCAATATGGTCGATTTGGATTCTTCGCCGACCAAGCTGCTCGAAATCGTGCGTATCGGCAAGCAGCTGCTGATGACGAGGGGTTCGCTTACGACGTTTTCCATCGCCAACGATTTGGCGAAGTACTTCGCCATCGTGCCCGCGCTGTTCGTGCCGCTTTATCCGCAGCTCGCCGCGCTCAACGTTATGCACCTTGCCAGCCCGCAGTCGGCCATTTTGTCGGCCATCATCTACAATGCGCTCGTCATCGTGGCGCTGATTCCGCTTGCGTTGCGCGGCGTGAAATACCGTGAGGGATCTTCTCAAAGCCTGCTTACGCGTAAC
>JAVVXN010000078.1:0-3647 GCA_036651575.1 Raoultibacter sp.
TGCCGGAAGCGATCTGATCGTAGGCTTCCCGCAAAAGAGCGTTCGATGATCCGAGGTCGCGAAATGATGAATCGCCGCCACCCCAGCCGGGCCAGGTGCAGCATCCGCAACCGTACATCGTGTGGTCGTTTGCGGTGGCGGTTACAAAGGCGTCGCCGTAGGCGCAGGCAAAGGTGGAACAACAGATGGAATGCCCGGTTGTTTCCTGGGTTCCGATAGCGGCGAGCAGAGTGGGGTTGCAGGCGAGCGTTTTGTCGCTTGCGGCAGCCCGGGCTCGTTGTGCCTCCTGTGCCTCGGCGAGTGCTTTGACTGCCGCGAGATGGGCGGTAGCTTTATCGTTTGCTGTTGAAGCGGTCTTGTCAATCACGGGAAGTGCTGCCGCGATTGCGATGGTGCCGGCGGTTTTGGGGGCAATTGCCACTTCAACAGAGCTTGTGGGGGATAAGTTGATCGCGGACCTCTCGTTTGCGAAAGCGGGCGGGGTAATCGTGCACAACGTGATCGCTGCGCATAAAGCAAGAATTGCTCTTTGAGCGCGTGTATTCAAAATGAAGTCCTTTCTGGTGGCCGGCTGTGGTGATGAGAGGCTGATTCCGGTCGGAGACTTGAGGATCAATCGTACAGAAAAGGGAGTGTTTTCTCGCAGTATTTCAATGAAATTGCAAAAGAGAGCCACACTCATTGCGGGGAAGCATCATAGTATCTGCAGGAAATGTCCATAGGTGACGTGTCGTAAGAGAGCTCGGAGATAAAGGAATTTATTCGCCCGATGGTTATAAATGGGATACAATTTCTACCGTTCAACCGTCTTATAACAAGGGAGCGCCATGGAGTCTATCTCAACGGATGTCGTAATTGTCGGAGCGGGTCCCGCTGGTATTTTTGCTGCGTTGTCCTTGTTGGAAGCCGAAAACTCTCCTCGTATTCTCATGGTGGAAAAGGGTTTGGCTATCGAAGATCGGTCGTGTCCCAAACATAAGGTCGGGCATTGCGTCGAATGCGACCCCTGTCGTATCACTACGGGATTTTCGGGTGCTGGAGCGTTTTCTGATGGCAAGCTTTCTTTATCGTGCGAGGTTGGCGGTGATTTACCGGAGCTTATCGGGGCTGAAGCTGCGCAGGAAACCATCGAGGCAGTTGACGGAATGTACTTGCAGTTTGGTGCCGACGAGCACGTGGAGGGTGTCGGTGAAAAGAACGAAGTGAAGGAAATCCGTCGCCGAGCTATTCAGGCGGGCCTTAAGCTTGTCGATTGTCCCATTCGCCATCTGGGTACCGAAAAGGCTCAGGAAATCTACGGACGTATCGAGCATTACCTTGTGGATGCCGGCGTCGAAATTAGGTTTCAGTGCGAGTGTCACCAGGTTTTAGTTGAAGATGAAGTCTGCCAAGGAATTGTTATCGAGCAGGCGGGCACGACAACCGCGATCCATGCCGACCACACCATCATCGCAACGGGTCGACGTGGTGCTGATTGGCTTGAGCGCATGTGTCGCGAACACCACATAGCCCACGGTCCGGGACCGGTTGACATCGGGGTGCGCGTCGAGGTGCGCAATGAAGTTATGGAAACGGTCAACAATGTGCTCTATGAATCAAAACTGATCGGGTATCCCAAACCATTTAAAAACAAGGTCCGTACGTTTTGTCAAAACCCCGGGGGGTTCGTCAGTCAGGAAAACTACGATGGCGGCTTGGCGGTAGTGAACGGGCATTCGTACAAGAATCTCAAATCCAACAACACCAATCTGGCCATCCTGTGCTCCCAGAATTTTTCCGAACCGTTCGATCAGCCCATCTCCTACGCGCAAAAGGTGGGAGAGTTGACCAATATGCTCGGTGCCGGTCACATTCTCGTGCAGCGTCTCGGCGATATCGTTGATGGCAAACGCACCTGGGAAAAGGAACTCCGCCGTTCGAATCTGGTTCCGACGCTTCCCGATGCTGAGGCGGGCGATATCACCGCCGCCATGCCCTATCGTGCGATGACGAATATTTTAAACTTCATGTTTGCCGTCGATGAAGTGGTTCCCGGTTTTGCGGCGGCAGAAACGCTGCTCTATTCACCGGAGCTTAAGTTTTACAGCAATCGGGTGAAGATGGATGACCGCTTCACGACAAGCATCGCTGGTCTGTATTGTTTGGGTGATTCGAGTGGCTGGACGCGCGGGCTGATGATGGCGAGTGTCATGGGCTATCTCATGGGAAAAGAACTGACTGCGATCGCGTAAAGCGGTGGTGTAAGCCACGTTGTGTGGTGGCGTGAAGGATATACTCCACGCGGATTTCTTTGGGCCTTACGTTGTTTTCGGTGCGACCCCCCCCCTAGAGCCGCGCGCAGTATCCTTGCGTGATGATCTGTTTGTCGCTGTGAGGAAAGAGCGCGGCATAAAGCGCCATGAAGTAGCTGTCGGTCATCGAGGCCAGGTAGTCGACGACGATTTGATTGGGCTCTTCTTCGAGATAGGTTTCCACATCGATGGTACGTGATTTTGCTACCAGGTTGCTGATGTGGTGTCTGAAAAGGGGTGACGACTCGTCGCGCGATTGGCAATCGTCTAAAAGTTTTTCGTAGATTTCTCCAAACATTTCTTCGACGATGTTGCCGATGCCGGCCACCATGCCTTCTTCGTTGTAAATGACCTCGTAGTTTTGTTTCTTAGCGCGTTTGAGGTCGGCGAAAACTTCTTCGCTCAGTGCGATGCGATTTTTTCCGTAGCTGTTATTGATGATATCAACGGTAAGGTTGTTGATAATTTGCGCATTATTGCGGCCGATCACCGTGGTCTCAAAACAGTCGAGGGAATCGATAACGCCTCGGTCAAGGGCATCTTGGCGGTCTTTTCCCAGGTAGGCAATCATGTCGCTGACGCGAACGACGCAGGCTTCAAGCGTTGAGGGCCGCAGTGTTTTGATCGTGGTCTCATCGGCGTAGCACGCTTCGACGAGCGTATCGAAGGCGTTAAAGTCGGGAAGATCGTTGATTTTCAGCACCTGCTGGGCGAATTCCCCGTTATGACACAGAACACCGTCGAGGGTTTGCAGGCTGATGTTGCGGCGGAACAGCTGGTCAAGTACGCGTACTGAATGGACGTTATGGTTGAAAAAGCGTCCGGTATGCGCGTGGTATACCTTATTGAGAAAGTGTTCGCCGGCGTGTCCGAAAGGGGTGTGGCCGACGTCGTGGCCCAGCGCGATCGCTTCGATCAAATCTTCGTTGAGTCCTAAAATGCTTCCAATATTGCGCGCGATGCGTGATACCAGCTGCACGTGGAGGCCACGACGCGTGATGTCGTCATTTTCGATGAACGAAAATACCTGAGTTTTCCCCGCGTAGCGATTGTAGGCAGGTATGTTGATGATCTTTTCGATATCGCGTCCAAACGCGGGGCGCGTTACGGTTGCCGCATCATGGGGACTATCCGTTCGCCGGATGACGTTGGCATCGGTAAAGCGGTAGGGGGATTGTATGCCCGCAGCGCGGTCGCGAAGTATCGTCGCTTCGATAGGTGCGTCAAGGGTCAAATAGGGGACGCGGGTCGATTTTGATTCGGATTGGTTGTTGAGCTGCGCGGTCACAGATACGCTCCTTGCCTGCCGTCGGCGGCAAACGCTTCGTATGTCCACATTATTGTAACGCATTCGCT
>JAVVXN010000079.1:0-3636 GCA_036651575.1 Raoultibacter sp.
AAAACCAGCAGGTCATAGCCGAGCCAGTGGTACGCTGCGGCAAACAAGCCACGGTGGGCTACGCACCCGAGGTCTGGAAAACCTGGGAATAGGCCACACCTGAAGTGCGGCCGCCGTGTTTGGAAATGTAGGGGCAGACGGCGTTGTGCGTTGGGGGTTAATGTAGAATGGTCAAGGTAGTGTAGAGTTTGACCAAGGAGACTGGATATGAACGCGACGGAAATGCAGTATTTGGAACTTCTTTCTCGGTTGTTTCCCTCTGCCGCCAAGGCTTCGGCGGAAATCATCAACCTCAGTGCCGTTTTGAATCTTCCCAAAGGAACCGAGTTTTTTGTTTCGGATATTCATGGCGAATACGAAGCGTTTTCCCATATCTTAAGAAACGGCTCCGGCTCCGTTCGGCTCAAGATCAATCAAGCGCTCGGCGATGACTTAAGCAAGGAAGAAAAGCGTTCGCTTGCCACGCTGATCTACTACCCGCGAGAGAAGATGGAACTGGTGTTGTCCCAGGTGGATGACCCTAAAAAATGGTATGCTATCACCCTGCCGCGCCTTGTTGCCGTATGCAAGCGGGCTGCTCAAAAATACACGCGTTCCAAAGTGCGTCGTGCGTTGCCGCCCGATTTCGCCTACATCATCGAAGAGCTCATGACGGAAAATCGTCACGGAGCCGATAAGGAGGCGTATTACGCCGCCATTATCGCGGCCGTCATCCGCACCGATCGCGGCGGCGCTCTTATCGAAGCGCTTTGCCTGCTCATCCAGCGTTTGGTCATCGATCATCTTCACCTGGTCGGCGATATCTACGATCGCGGTCCGTATCCCCACGTCATCATGGATATGCTCATGGATTATCACTCCCTTGATATCCAATGGGGCAATCATGACATCGTATGGATGGGCGCTTCTTTGGGCCAGCGTGGGTGCATCGCCCACGTTGTGCGCAACTGCGCGCGTTACGGCAACCTGTCCATTTTGGAAGATGCTTACGGCATCAACATTTTGCCGCTGGCTTCGTTTGCGCTCGATGCCTACCGCGATGACCCCTGCGTTGCCTTTGGCCTTAAAGGCAATCCGGGGCTTTCCGAACAAGAGCTGGAAATGAACATCAAGATTCAAAAGGCGATGGCCATTATCCAGTTTAAGGTGGAAGGCCAGCTCATCGATGAGAATCCTGATTTTAACCTCGATGATCGCAAGCTTTTGCACCACATTGATTACCAGCGGGGTACCGTCGTGGTGGACGGCATCGAATACGAACTGACCGACAAGGTTTTCCCCACCGTTGACCCTGCCGACCCCTATCGACTCACCCCTGAAGAAGAAGAGGTTATGCAGCGCCTTGAGCAAACGTTTATAGGCTGTGAAAAACTGCAGCGCCACATGCGCTTTTTCCTGGAATCGGGCAGCCTTTACAAGGTATCGAACGGCAGCCTGTTGTTTCATGCCTGTGTGCCGCTTAACGCCGATGGGTCCCTCAAGGAGGTGGATGTTTTCGGCGAAAAATATCGAGGACGTGCACTCTATGATGCCATGGAGCGCTACGTTCGCGCGGGTTTTTTCGATCCCGATCCTGAAATGCGCAAACGCGGCCGCGACCTCATGTGGTATATGTGGCTAGGAGAAGGATCCCCCCTGTTCGCGAAAAGCAAGATGGCCACGTTTGAACTGTACTTGATCGCCGACAAGGAAGCGCGGAAAGAGGTTAAGAATCCATTCTATTCATTTCTTGATGATGAAAAGGTGCTTGCCGGCGTCTTCGAAGACTTCGGGCTCGATCCGCAAACGTCGCGCATCGTGTGCGGCCATGTTCCCGTAAAGGTGAAAGACGGTGAGGATCCGGTTAAGTGCGGTGGTCGCGTACTTACCATCGACGGTGGTTTTTCGAAAGCCTATCAGCCCACCACGGGCATCGCTGGTTACACGCTCATTTCCAATTCTTATGGTTTTGCTCTTGCCGCTCACGAACCGCTTGAATCTGCTCGCGCCGCCATTGAGGGCGAGCTTGACATTCACTCTTCACGCTGCGTTGTCGAGCGTGTTGAAAAGCGCACGCTTGTTGCCGACACCGATACAGGCGTTGTGCTCAAGCAGCAAATCGCCAATCTGGAAAAACTGCTGGAGGCGTATCGTTGCGGCGCGATTGCGGAGGGCGAGAAGCAGGAAAAACGATGACGGCTACCGGTTCCTGCGCACTTGCTGTCCTCCCTTTCGTGAACAGCGGGTATTATTGAATACCATGGCAAAAGACAGGGGTGAAAATCCCTGTAAAATCGGAGGAGGTAGCATGAGTAGTGGAAGTATGAGTAGACCGGAAAACGGTTTTTTGGTAGCTGCAATTCAGTTTCCTGCGCCCGTTGTGAACTCGCGTGCGGATATTGACAATCAGATTGCCAGCATCATCCGTACATTGCACGCAACAAAGGCCGGCTATCCCGGCGTTGAGTTGATCGTGTTCCCCGAGTACAGCACTCAGGGGCTCAACACAGAGAAGTGGTTGACTGAAGAATTTTTGTGTGACGTTCCGGGTAAAGAAACCGATATGTTCGGTGCTGCTTGTAAAGAAGCTGGCGTGTATGGCGTCTTCTCCATCATGGAGCGCAATCCTGATCCGGATAAGAATCCTTATAACACGGCCATTATTATCGATCCCAATGGCGAAATCATCTTGAAATATCGCAAGCTCTTCCCATGGAACCCGGTTGAGCCGTGGTATCCCGGCGATTTGGGGATGCCGGTGTGTGACGGCCCCGGGGGAAGCAAACTGTCTGTTTGCATTTGCCATGACGGCATGATTCCCGAGCTTGCACGAGAAGCCGCCTACAAGGGTTGCAACGTTTATATCCGTATTTCCGGCTACAGCACACAGGTCAATGATCAGTGGAAACTTACCAATGCCTCCAACGCATGGCACAACTTGATGTATACGGTTTCCGTTAACCTGGCTGGCTACGATAACGTGTTCTATTACTTTGGCGAAGGTCAGATCGTCGACTATCAGGGCAATACCCTGTGCCAAGGCGACAGAAATCCTTGGGAAATCGTTACCGGCGAAATTTTCCCCTGCCTCGCCGATGGCGCACGTCGTACGTGGGGTCTTGAGAACAACATCTACAACCTCGGACATCGTGGTTATGTTGCCCTTCCTGGTGGCGAAAGCGACTGCGGCTTGACCTATATCAAGGATCTTGCGGCTGGCAACTATCATCTTCCTTGGGAAGACGATATGATCATCAAGGATGGTTCGATTTACGGTTATCCCACCACCGGTGGTCGTTTCGGTCAGTAGTCTCGGCAAAAAATAGCGCGCCGCAATCACCTACGGGTGTTGTGCTCAAGCAGCAGATCGCCAATCGAGAAAAGCTGCTGGAAGCCTCTCGCTGCGGCGCGCTTGCGGAGGGTGAGAAAATAAGACAGGCGTATCGCTTGGAACCAAAAAGCACCGCACCTCCAACTGATTGAGGGCGCGGTGCGAGGGTGTCAAGTGAGTGTGGTTGCGGTGCTAAAAGACGCTGATCACACCGGTTGCCATGAGGATGATTGACAAAATCATGAGCGCTACGATGACGGCGGCGATTATTTTGTCAGCCAGCGAGGGCAAAATCGGCATCTTGCGTTCGCGCTGACCCATCACAT
>JAVVXN010000080.1:0-3621 GCA_036651575.1 Raoultibacter sp.
GTGGGGGAGTTGGCCTGAGCTTGACGAATTCCCTGCCCTCTTTACCACAGATATTGTAAGAGGGGAGGTTGATGCTCTTCTGTCTCGTCATGAATAAAGCTTGCCTTTATGGTAGGGATAGGAGAAAATACGGATACGCTTATGCTGAAACAGCAGCTGGGGGAGGGGTTCATCGATACCCCTTCGGTTGAAAGTTCCGATCTGAGACGAGAGTATGAAGCGCACGGGTATTCTCACAAGAGCGCCCCATGTAATTGCGATGCTTGTTATCGCGATGCTTTTTGTGTCGGTTGTGGCGCTTATGGGCTATGTCCAAAATCTTTTGAATTCGGACGTCCGTATTAATCTCACTGAAATAGTTACTCAAAATAAAGATGTTATCGTCAGCAAGCTTCAAGTTGAGATAAACAATCTTGATCTTGTGGCAAATCAAGTTGCTGACAAGATGATTGCGTTGGATGCAGCGCAAGATTTAGATCGGGCATTTAAAGCATACGTCGATAGCGAAGCGGTGTCTTCTTCTGTCTATGTTGCCTCGAAAACGGGCGAAGCGTTTTTTCCGAGCGGTAAAACCTTTGATATTGCCGGTCGAAAGTACTTCCAGCTTGCCATCGAAGGCGATCAAAATATTTCCGATCGCCTCATTTCTCGCGTGGATGGTGAAGAGGTGTTTGTCATCAGCGTTCCACTCAGGATCAACAATGCGATTGTCGGTACGGTTCAAAAGCTCTACACGCCGGAAGAGATGTATGAGCTGTGTTCTGTCTCGCTCTTCTCGGATCGAGGTTTTTTGTACATCATCAACAGCGATGGCTATACGCTCATAAGCTCTACGCATAACAATTATAATCAAGAATCGGAAAATTACTTCCGTTCGTTGTATGCGCAGGGAAATCAGGCGGCATCGCAGCAGCTTCAAAGCGATCTACAAGAAGGCAAGTCGGGTTTCATGGAAACCGAAGTCGATGGTGTCAAGCTGTTTTCCGCTTACACTCCTATCGAAAACGTTCACGATTGGTGTCTCATATCAAGTGTTCCCACCAACGCGGTGTCTCCTAACGCCGATAGCGTGATCAAGATATTTTACGTGGTGCTGTTCGTTGTCGTGCTCATTTCGGCGGCGTGCATGATATTGTTTTTGTCGTATAAAAGACGCCAGCAGAAAAATCTCGAGCAGATTGCTTTTGTGGATCCGGTGACAGGGGGCGATACGTACAACAAGTTTGTCGTCGATTATGAGGCGACGCTGAAGGCTCATCCCGAAACTCCATTTAGCTTGCTCGCCTTTGATATCGACAATTTTAAATACTTGAACTCTTATTACGGATTCGAATACGGAGACGCCGTTCTTTCGAAAATCATCCAAACGCTTTCACCGATGCTGCTGCCGAGCGAGCATATCGCTCGCATGTCGAGTGATCACTTTGTGATGCTCCTGGAGGATGCGGACGAAAAACGCCTTGATGCCCTGATGGAGGCGGTACGTACTCAGGGCAGCGTGGTCATTTATATATCCGCTGGACTCTATCCTCTTGTCCTGCGTACGGAAAACATCGGTCTCATGATAGACAAGGCTACCACCGCAGCTCGGGCCGTCAAAGGTTCGTTGCAGACCAGGGTGGAAGTGTACTCGAAGGAATACGACGAGCTCCTGACCCGTAATGAGCGGATGAAACGAGCTATCGAGCGCGCGATGAGCGATGATGAACTCACTGCTTACTATCAGCCTAAAGTCGATATTCATACCGGCAAGCTCGTCGGTGCCGAGGCGTTGGTGCGTTGGTTGAAAAGCGATGGCACGGTCGTTTTTCCGGGAGACTTCATTCCTCTTTGCGAGCAAACGGGGCTTGTCGTTGACGTTGATATGGTCGTTCTGGAAAAAGTATTGCGTTTCCTTCGAAAAAGGCTCGACGAGGGCATAGCCTGCGTTCCTGTTTCGGTTAATTTCTCGCGCCTACATCTGCTTGATAGGACTTTTATTGATAAAGTGATGGAAAAACTGCAGGACTACGAGGTGCCTGCAAACCTGATCGAGGTCGAGCTGACTGAGAGCGTTATTTTTAATAATAACCAGGTTATTTCCGACTTCGTTGCGAAGCTACATCGTGTTGGCCTATCCCTTGCAATGGACGACTTTGGGTCGGGCTATTCCTCGCTCAATATGCTTAAAGATATTTCGGTCGATGTCCTCAAGATCGATCAGGGCTTTTTGCAGGCAACTTCAAATAGTGATCGACAGGCTATTATTTTCGACACCGTTGCACGCATGGCAGATCGTCTCCGCATCGGCGTTGTTGTGGAAGGGGTAGAAACTGCTGAGCACGTTCGGCTTATGAAGCTGTTCGGCTGCTCGGTTGCTCAGGGGTACTACTTTGCAAAACCCATGGATGAGCAAAGTTTTGAAGAAATATACAAGGAGGGGAAGATATGATGAAACGCCTGATGGTATGCATTTGCGCTTTTGCACTGGCGGGATCACTGGTGGCTTGCAGCGCGGCCCCGCAAAGGGATTCTTCTTCAAAGGACAGCAGCCAAAATGACGGCGTGAAAATCGGTGTCGTATTCGGGGTGGGTGCCGCTACGCGATGGTCGCAGGAACTCGCGTACATGGAGCAGCGGGCAAATGAGTTGGGCATCGGTATCGAGACGCGGCTCAATACTGCCGATGAACCGAAGACCTGGAAAGACGATTGCATAGAACTTATCGATAGCGGTATCGATGTCCTGATTGTCACGCCTCGCAATGTCAATGAAGTCGCTGATATTTACGCATACGCCCAAGAGCGGGGCGTTAAGCTTGTCAGCTATGCCCGTGCCGTGTTGGGTAGTAAGGTGGATTTGTTTGTTGGTTACGATAGCGGACGCATCGGTCAACTCATGGGGCAGTATTTAGTAGAGCTCGTTTACCAGGGCGATTACATTATTTTAAGCGGTGACCCCGCAGACCACAATGCCACGTTGCTCTACGACGGAGCTATGCGTTTCATCGAGCCTATTAAAGGTAGTATCAACGTGTTGCTCGATGCGCCCGTCGCTCAATGGGCGCCCGACACCGCAAAGCAGATGGTGCTTGATGCCGTGTCCGCAAACGGTAATAAGGTGGATGCCATCCTCGCACCGAATGACAAGATTGCCGGTGCCGCCATAGAGGCACTGAAAGAATTAGGTGTTACCGCTCCGGTGGTCGTCACGGGTATGGATGCCGAGCTCGAAGCTGCACAGCGCATTGTGGCAGGTACGCAGTCCATGACGGTATTCATGGATCTGAAGACGCTTGCCACAACAGCCATAGATGAAGCAAATCGCATGGCTCAAGGTCAAGTCCCGGAGGTCAACGCAAAGTTTGAAAACGGTACTTCCGAGGGTATTGATTCAAATCTGATCACGGGCAAGGTGGTTACGAGGGAAAACATTGACAAGGTACTGATCGAGAGCGGCGCTTTTACGCACGAACAGGTATATGGAGCTGCTCAATAGCGGTGTTCTTTACCAACCAGAGGAGCCCCAACAAACGACCCCGGCAATTGATGCGGGGTCGTTTGTTGGGGGGAGGCGTACGTCTTCGCCAAATGAATTGTGAAGACTTTATATGCCGCTTGTTGACCGAGCTTTCTTTGGTAC
>JAVVXN010000081.1:0-3568 GCA_036651575.1 Raoultibacter sp.
GTTGCTGCTTCTTTTTCCTCATCTCCACCGAACTTGCCAATTCGCTCGATACCGCTAACGACCACCATGAAAGCATCTAAATCCTGATTACCCGATTCAAGGAAACGCTGGAGCGCCTCGCACGCCACACGTGAATTTTCCTCGTTTTTAACAATCGTCGACCCCGCTTTCGGCGTCAACTTTCCTTCGGCCAAAACATGTACTGCTTCATACGCTTCCAATAATTCTCGCGCCAACTGCGAAGAAGGAGGTATCGCAGGCCCCAAATCAACCGCATCAAGTCCCGCTTCGAACGGTGCGCAACTCGTGAGAACCTTTTCAAGAAGCGTCGCTACCGACACCGCATGAGAACCTTTTTTGGTTCCGTATTCAGCAAACAACGCAGCGAAGCGACTTTGCTTTGTCTCGGTTTCGCGGCGAAGGACTTCGTTGATGGCTTCGGTTCGCAACACACCCGCCTCAAAATCAAGGATGACACGGAAGTCGGGGTCAAGACCGCATTCAAGAGCATTTTCATGCAAGATGCGAGAGCACATGCCATGAATCGTTGAAATCCACGCCGAGTCAACCTTCAAAGCCTCATCAAACATGCCTTCAGCACGCAAAGCACTCCGGACGCGCGCTTTAATTTCCGCCGCAGCCTTTTCCATGAAGGTGATCGCTAAAACTTCGTCGATCGAAGAGAGCGCCGGACCGCTTTCCGGCGAAAGCGCATAGGCAATTCGCTGTTGCAGCGTAAACGTCTTGCCCGAGCCCGCGCCCGCCGAAATGAAAAGCGGTCCGTTGAGATGCTCGACGCATTGTCGCTGAGCGGGGGTAAAGGTGTCCATATTCATCGGGCATCCCTCACTTCGCACAGCGTGACCGGACAGTAATCACACGACTTGTCCGTGCGGGGATTCGGGCAAATATCGCCCTCCTGCAATCTGAGGAGTCGCTCGAAAATCAATGCCTCCGTGCGATCGAGAAGATCTGAAAATCCTTCCACCTGCGCGTAATGCGAACCATTGCGCTTTTCATTGATACCCAAAAGATCGGCGCCTCCCAAAACGGCACCATCATAAGCACCGAAAAGACCCGGCTTGAGAACGCAGGCGTACAGGGCACCTACGACATCGAGCCCTAAGACACGGCGTGCCACCTGAGCATAGATAAGCGTTTGAATTTTGTGAGGCAAAACGAATTCCCCACATTGAACCGGCAGCGCATGGTAGTCGGGATTGACCGAGCTTTTGTAGTCGATGATAACCGCCTGATTGCGGTCGTTGATATCGATACGGTCAATCTGCCCCAGCAGATTAACGCCCGCATACGACACGGGCGTATCATGGCCGAACTGCCACTCGAAATACGTCGGTGCAAAACCGGGCAGCAGGGCACTATCACGAACGAGAAATTCCTGAAGCTGTCGCTTCATCTCTTCCATCTGATAACTCTCCCACGGTGTCAGCGCAATAAGCGGATTGCGACTTGGAGCAATCATAGGTTGACGTGCTGCCTCTTCGTCGAAGAGGCGACCTAAAAACTCCTGCGCCTCAGTCAGGTTTTCCGCCATCGGTTTTGCGGTTCCGTATTTGGAAGGAAACTCCTGGTAGAAACGTTGCAGTACCGTATGGGCAAAGTTGCCCTTTTCGATACCGCCAAATCCTGCATCGGGAACATCAAGACTCAACCGCCGCAGCGAAAACCATTTATAGGGACATTCAAGATAGCTCTCAATCGCAGAAGGAGATAAATCAGCACCCTCATGCACAAGACCATCGTTGTAAACTCGGGGAACCACGATTAAGCCCCTATTTTCAGGAGAAAGGCGACCCGCCGCAGCAAGCGGGATCTCCTGCATCGCATTCTGCTCAATATCGATGTCACAGAAATTTTTCGAGAAGCACTCTTCACCCGCCTGCACGGCATAGGGAGCCAAAACAGCAGGAAGCCCCGTCGTGCGATTGAGCTCTCGCGCATCAGCAGGTAAACGACGATAGCAATCGATGGCATCCTCGAAGACGACCGCCGGATATGACGGTTCTGCCTGTTCATTGTTGAGCGTGCGCTCAAGCACCAGCGCATCAGCGGGAAGTGTGCACGCCGCAAAAAACTGCGAACGCAACCGATATACAGGATCGGGAACACAATCCCACCCAAGCTTTTCGAACAGCAGATCCTTTGAGGTGCGTGCCGGGCGAATCGGGCGATCGCTTGCGTTTAAATCGCCCACGATCAGAGCGGATATAGCATCATCATAGTGCGCAGCCTCGGAGAGCGTCATGAAATGAACGCAGGGAAATTTTCCTAAACCTACATGAACGGATATCGACTGCGCCATCAAAAACGGTAGTGTTCGTGCAAAATCAAAACCAAGATCCTTTGCACAGGCAACTACATCCTTCGCGGTAGCAAGCGCAGAAAGCTGTTCGCGACGAAACGCTTCCGACCCGATAAAATGCGACGAAAAAAACTGTAGGGCTATATCGATTGCCTCATCAGGGTGTCCCGCCTCGAACGACCCGATAAACGGCGCGGCAAGATCCGGTGCGTAATCGCATAAGTCATCGAGAATTCCCTCTCGATCGACAGTCCGCTTACCACGCCACTTCGCGTCGAGAATATAACCCATCCGCACGCCCATATCGGAAAGCGGGCTCAAAGCATAATCGGTTGCCTGAAAGGTATCCGGTCGCGAGGTAGCTGCAAGAACACCAAAAAGAGCAACGATTGCACGCCCGATTGCCACCTCGCCAAAGCGACGACGATACGAAGCGGCACCAGCAATACCCCGCCGTTCAAGCCGAGGGGCAATCGCATAAAAAAGCGACGCAGGATCATTGCAGGCTATGACAATCTGGCGCATGTCGGTGGGATCTAAGTCGGCGATCGTGTCGGTCATCAACGAAGCGGTAGCATAGCGTCCTGCCGGCAGCAAAAAGCGAACAGCACCCGTCGCAATCACGGGGTGATCGGCATCGGAGTGAAAAAGCGCCGAGCAAAATGACTCCAGTTCAAAAGCGCGATCCGACAAAGATTCTGCGTTTTCATTCTCATGAATTACCTCGACTTGAAGCATTGCAAAAAGCGCCGAAAGCTCGGCAGCTGGGTCGAAAGCGGAATTGAGAGCAGTTTGCACAACGAAAACGACTTCGCCCCTTTGGGCAAGCCGCGCAAAAAAGAGCGCTTGGGCCCTATCGAGAGCGGTAAAACCCTCACACACGATCAAAGCTCCCGCGAGGGAGGCCTCAGACAACAGCGAGAGCGCCTGCCCCAGTTCGCACAGATGCCGCTCTTCGAGTTCTTCGAAATAGCGGCGGGCGATCACGAGAAGTTCATTTTCGGCATCGGAGGGAATAAACCCCTCAAAACCCTTACCCTCAATTGCTTCCCTGAAGGAGGAAAACCCCGCTCCGTCTTTCACAGCGTCGGCTATCAGGTCAACCATACCCGCCGTTGACGCAATAATGCGCACTTCACCAGCAGAAACCGCAGCATCAAGCGCGTATTGCACCAACAGGGTGCGCTGCATCGTCGAAACAAGCATCCGTCCGTCGCCATAGAGTTCCCACGCATCAGCCACCCA
>JAVVXN010000082.1:0-3447 GCA_036651575.1 Raoultibacter sp.
TGAAGCGTGGTCGACAAGGTCATGCACATGGAGGGCGTTGCCGCACGCAAAGATACCGGCAACATCGGTCGAGAGGCAATTGTCAACCCGCGCACCCCCTGTAACGGCATCAAGGGTGACACCGGCCGTCTTCGCCACTTCGTTTTCGGGTAACAAGCCCACTGAAAGCAAAAGCGTATCGCAGGCGATGCGCTTTTCAGTGTGAGGAATCACCTGCAGCGTGGTCGGATCGACCGAAGACACATATACCGCCGTCAGGCGATCATCACCCTCAAGGCGGGTGACGGTTGCAGAAAGATGCAAAGGAATATCGTAGTCGTCAAGGCATTGCACGATATTGCGGCGAAGTCCCGACGGGTGCGGCATCAGCTCGTAGACACCGAGTACGTGCGCGCCTTGCGAAACAAGGCGACGCGCCATGATGAGCCCGATATCTCCCGAACCGAGAATGACGGCGCGCGTACCCGGCAGACACCCCTGCAAGTTGATGAAATTCTGCGCACTGCCGGCAGAAAAAACGCCCGAAGGCCTGCTACCTGCAATATTGAGCGCGCCTAGCCCCCGCTCGCGGGAACCGGTCGAAAGCACGACGGCTTTGGCGTGCAGGAAGTGTTCACCTGCCGCATCGACCGCTACAATCGTGTGCACGCCCGCTTCGCCAGCAGCATCGAGACGCAACACCGAAGCGCCGGTCATGACACGCACTCCATCGCGCGCAAGCATTGCGATTTCGCGCTGCGCGTACTCAGGACCGGTGAGCTCCACCTTGAATCGATGGAGCCCGAAGCCGTTATGGATGCACTGCTTGAGAATGCCGCCCAAACGCTGCTCGCGGTCGATAAGCAGCACCCGGCCAGCACCTTTTTGCGCCGCGGCGCACGCGGCGGCAATACCGGCCGCCCCGCCACCGACCACCACCACGTCATAGAGCGCATCGAGCACGGCACAAGCTGCGCCGGAAGCTTCCTTTGATTTTTTCGCAACCAAATCGACGTAGTCGGGTCGCGAAGAGGAAACCATGTGCGACCCGGTACGACGCTTATCTATCTCGTGAGGAGGAACTCCGGTTTCGCGCGCCACGATGCGCACGATTTCGGGCGAGCAAAATCCCCCATGACAGCGACCCATCATCGCCCTCGTACGCCACTTGAGCGCATCGAGTGAGAGAACGGGTATCGGAGCGTGAAGGGCAGCGACCACTTCAGCTTCGGTCACCTCACAACAGCGACACACCACATGACCATAACGCCCGTCACGTGCGATAGCTGCCGCACGTTGATCATCGGTCATGTCGGCAAAGGGGTACACCCGGTGCCGATAAGGATTAAACGCAGTATTACGCGACGCTTCAAGACGACGGGCAACCTGCGAAGCGATAGCACACCCCACCGCAGGCGCCGAGGTCAAACCGGGCGAATCAAAACACGCAATATTAAAAAATCCGGGTGCATCGGCGGGTTCGCCGAGGACAAAATCACCCGAATCCCCCGTTGAGCGCAGACCGGCAAAGTTCGCGATCAAGCCCCGTCGACCTATGCCGGGCCACGTTTTCTTCGCAGCCTCACCAATCAAGAAAAGACCCTCGTCGGTGGTAGAAAGGTCATCTTTACTGCGCTGCGGCACCGCATTCGGTCCGACAAGCAAGTTCCCGTGCGTGGTCGGCGTGATAAGCACGCCTTTCCCCGCAGCGGAGGGAGCCTGAAACATCGTATGGGAAAACGTGGCGCCGTATTCGGTATCGTAGAGACAGTACTCCCCTCGCCGCGCCGTAATATGAAGGGTTACGCTGCTGACCAGGTTGTTTATTTCATCAGCAAAAATACCTGCCGCGTTCACGATTGCGCGAGCACGAAAGCTCTCACCTGTTTCAGAAGTGATCGTAAAGGTCGGATTTTCGCTCTCGCAAGCATCCGGCGCAAAGGGTGCAATCGCGCAAACACGGTGACCGAAAAAGAATTCGACACCGTTGGTTGCAGCGTTTTCAGCGGCAGCGAGCGTGACTTCGTAGGGATCGCAAAGAGCGCCCGTCGGAGCATACAGGGCACCCAACACCGCAGGTGAAAGGTGCGGTTCTTTTTCACGTACCGCTTCAGCAGACAAAAATTGTACGCCTGCAACACCGTTTTTAGCTGCGCGGTTGACCAATTCATGAACGGTCGCCAAATTTTCTTCCGTAAAAGCAAGCACGAGCGATCCGTTGTTGCGGTAGACAAAACCAAGCTCCTCAGCCCACTGGGGAAAAAGTTTTGAACCCGCAAGGTTATAGCGAGCTTTAAGGGTGCCTGAAGCCGGATCGTAGCCCGCATGCACGATGCCCGAATTCGCCCGTGTCGACCCGCAGGCTATATCGTTTTCAGCTTCGAGCACCGCGATGCGCAAACGATAACGCGCCAGTTCGCGCGCCACACACGCGCCCGCAACACCGGCACCGATTACAACCACGTCATAGCGATTTTTTGTAAGAGTGTCCATGCCATCAGCTTACTATTTATTCCCGCTGAGCGAAAGAGTCAAGCCTTAAGTTCCATTTCAGGGTATCTTTTGTGATGACCGAACCACACAAGGAGGACGATATGAGAATTGCTGTTGCCAGCAACGGCCTCGACATCTCGCAGCATTTTGGCCATTGCGACAACTACAATTATTACACCGTTTCAGACGGCGAAATCGTTGATTGCCAAAACATGCCAAGCCCCGGACATCTATGCGGATCAATGGCTCCGTTTATGAAAGACCTCGATGTCGGTGTGCTGATCGCCGGAGCCATCGGTGCCGGCGTAAAAAACGCTTTCGATGCCCACGGCATCGAAGTGGTGACCGGCGCTTCGGGAAGCGCGCGACAGGCAGTGGAAAACTACCTGTCAGGCTCACTTTCCTCAGAGGGCACCCTGTGCAGTAGCCACAAAGAAGGATGTTCCCCAACGAGTAATTAGCGCCCTGCTTCAATAAAAAAGAAGACGGCCGGTGGCCGTCTTCTTTTTTAGGTAATACCACTATCATTGCCTCATAAAATTAACAGGCGAACGATTGCGAGTGCCGAAGCACCCTCGGGTTGTTAGAGAGCTTTTTTGGCAACTTCCACAACGGCGCTAAATGCTTGAGGATCGTTGATGGCCATATCGGACAAAACCTTACGGTCAAGTTCGACACCGGCTCTTTTCAAGCCATTCATCAAGACGGAATAGGAAAGGCCATTGATTCTGGCAGCCGCGTTGATGCGGGTGATCCAGAGACGGCGAATCGTACGCTTTTTGTTGCGGCGGTCACGATAGACGTACTGCAACGAATGCTGTACCTGTTCTTTCGCTACGCGATAAGAACGAGACTTTGCACCATAATAGCCCTTGGCGCGACCAAGGACGGTACGACGCTTTTTGTGGGCAGAAACTGCGCGTTTTACACGAGGCATATCTTTTCACTCCTTACTTAGCGGCGACCGAGATTGCG
>JAVVXN010000083.1:0-2566 GCA_036651575.1 Raoultibacter sp.
TATATAAAATTCATCAGAAACTAATGAAGGGTCTCAAGCCCGCCTGTTCTATCTTGTTCCTTACGAGAAGGGGGAAGATATGAAACATGCCGAAGCGGTTGTTTGTGCAGCTACGCTTTTTTCGCGGCTCGACGAAACCGCCTACACGTCCATCACCGACGATGCTTTTTGGAACGAGATCCTCACCGTCTGCCTGTCCGAAGCGTACCGCAACGATTGCGAATCCGCAACCGGGAAGCCCGCGATAGCGACGACATCAGCCAACCTTAGCCGGCACCACGCACGACTTGCAAAGCCTCCGTCATATTGCGAATACCGTCATTTCGCCAACCGCGTTCTCACGCCCGGAATCCCCGGGCACGTGGCGCCGATCGAATCGCTCTACGTGCCCTGGACCGAATTGCCCGGTTCGGAAATCGGCAACGACACCGGACGCTACCTCAGCGATCGAGCACTCCACGTTATGGCTTTATGCGATCAGCTGGCCATCGAAATACCGTCCACGCTCAGCGACACGCCCGATCACCTCACCTTGCTGTGCGAGCTGTGGGCTTTTCTCGACGAACACGCTCCCGCCTGCGATGCTCGGGCATTTGCCCACGACCACGGAGCGTGGCTGCCGGCATACCGCGCCGCTCTTGGCTCACGTTTCGACAACATTCCCGACGAAGCGCTCAAAAAAACCCTCGGGTTCTACCAAGATCTGATCGATCTTGTGATGCAGATGATGCAACCACACAACGAGAAAGGAGAACAGCGTGAAGCCCTCTAACACAACGCTCTCAAGAAGGGGCTTTCTCAAGATTGGCGCCACCAGTGCCGTCTTGGCCTCCGCTGGAACACTACAACTGAACAGCTGGCAAACAAAGGAGGCCTACGCCACGGCGAACATGATCGAGCGACACCCCTCGCTTTGCAACGGCTGCTCGAACAAATGCGGCCTGTGGGCAAACACCCGCGGTGGTCGCATCTGGACGGTCGAAGGGCAGGAAGAACATCCCTACTCCAAGGGGACCATATGCGCACGCGGACACGGCTTCGCGCAGCTGACCTACGGCGACCAACGCCTCACCCAGCCTTTGAAGCGCACCGAATCAGGAGACTACGAGCCCATAAGCTGGGATACGGCTTTTTCGGAAATAGGCGAACGCCTCAAGGGTATCCTGGGCAAATACGGCCCCGACGCTTTCGCATTCATCCAAGATCCCCGTCCCAGCGGTGCTTATTACGCAAGCCGCTTCACGACCGCCTTAGGATCGCCGAATATCTACACGCATGGCGCTGCCTGCAATCTTTCGAAAGAAAGTGGCCATCTTCACACGCTCGGCGGCAGCTTCAGCGCCGATGTCGCCAACACGAAAATGCTCATGTTCATCGGCCGCAGCTATGCCGACGGCATTCGACCCAGCGCCGTCAACGGACTGGTCAACCTTTCCAAATCGCGCAAAGCCAAAATCGTCATGGTTGATCCGCGCTACAACAGCTCGGCAAAATTTGCCGACCAGTGGCTGCCCATCATCCCCGGCACCGATCTTGCCTTCATACTTGCCCTGTGCAATGTGCTGATCACCGAAGATCTCTACCATCACGATTTCGTTGCTACCTACGTACAGGGCTTTGATGAATTCAAGGCTGAAGTGGCCACGTACACCCCCGCCTGGGCTGAAAAAATCTGCGACATCAAGGCCGACACCATCACCACCCTCGCCCGCGAAATGGCTGCCGCCGCCCCCGCCGCCGTCGTAGAACCCTCATGGAGAGCTGCGTTTGGCTGCGCGCACAAAAACTCGTTTGAGACGGCGCGAGCCGTTGCCGCATGCAACGCGCTGCTCGGCAATTACGGGCAAAAGGGCGGGGCTCTTCTCACCTCCTCGCCCAAAGCAGGAGCACTCGATGGGGCAAAATTTCCCGCAGTTCCCAAACCGAAGAGCAAAAAGGTTGGCGCGGCAGACTATCCTTTGGCGGTGCCGGGCATGGGTACGAACCTTGCCGTATTAAAAGCCGCCCTTGAGGGAAATATGCACGCGGTATTTTTCTACAACTCAAACGCAGCAAAGGGATACTCACAACCAAAAGCCTGGTCTGAAGGGCTTTCCAAGGTCGACCTCGTCGTTGCGATCGACATTCAAATGTCTGAAACGGCCATGCAGGCCGACTATGTGCTTCCCGAATGCAGCTATCTCGAGCGTTTCGAACTTCCTGACTTCTTGGGCGGGAAAACCCACAGCGTCGCCCTTCGATCGCAGGCCGTTGAAAAAATCCACCCCGAAACAAAACCGTTCGACGAAATCATCGTCGGCTTGGCAAAAGCCTGCGGCATCGAGCAATACTTCCCGTTCACGGTCGAAGAACTCGCAGAAGCCCAGCTTGCCACCGTCGGAGTTTCCCTTTCCGATCTCAAAGAACAGGGGCTCATCAAATTGCCCGATCCCGGTTTTCAGTACGGCGTCGTTCCGAAATTCAAAACACCCTCGGGGAAAATCGAGCTGAACAGCGATGCTGTCGCCGCCGCCGGGCTCAACGGCGTTATTTCCTACATAGAACGCAAAGCTAAACCGGCTCAAGA
>JAVVXN010000084.1:0-2506 GCA_036651575.1 Raoultibacter sp.
CCTTTTTCTTGCGAGGAGGGTGCTCGCTTATGGCGGGTCGTGGGGGTGATTTTGTAACTGATTTCGCACCCATGAAAAGCTCTCTTGTTTTGGTCAAGCCCGACCAAGGAGTATCAACGGCGCAGGCCTATCGGGAATTCGATGCAAACCCCCTTGCCGTTCCTGAAACGGTGTCGGAAAATCTCTCTTTAGCCGATTGCGCTGCGGGCGTTCCTTTGTTTAACAATTTATCGAACGCCGCCGAGACACTTTTGCCGGAACTGGCAGCTATTCGTGCCTGGGCGCAGAGTTGCGAGGGTGCTCGTGCGGTGCTGTTGTGCGGTAGCGGTTCTGCAACCTTTATCGTGTGCGAAACCATCAATACAGCCCTGAGTATTGCCCATGAGGCAAAGAAGCAGGGCTGGTGGGCTCGGTCGACTTCGTTTTCCTCAATGAGTGCCATGGTGGCACCGATGCGTTAAAACGAAAACGACGACTTTCGCTTCAGGAAGGTCGCCGTTTTCGTTAGAGGGGGAACTATTTGTTTGTTACTGGGATACCGGCGTTGCTTCCAGCTTCCCAAAAATTGCCTGATGCAGTTCAAGCAGGCCGCTTTCATCTTCGGTCCACTGATGGGTGAGCGTGCCGAAATCGAGGCTGAAGCCGCACGCTTCAAGTGCGGCCGCTACTTCCTGCGGTCCGTTTTGCCCCCAGCCGTATGATCCGAAAGGTATTCCGATACGATTTTTCGGAGAAAGCCCCTTCATATAACACAAAAAGCCCGCTACCGTTGGCATCATCGAATTGTTGAGCGTCGGTGAACCCACCGCGATGTATTTGGCGGAAAGCACTTCGGTCATGATGTCTGAAATGTGGTTTGCTTTCAGGTCGAATAACCGTGCTGAAATGCCGCTTTCGACAAAGGTTTCAACAATCTGTAGAGCCATCGCTTCAGTGGTGTGCCACATAGAATCGTAGACGACGATGGCGTATTCATCGGGTTCAAGCGAACTCCAGCGCGCATAGGTTGCAAGGATTTCGGCGGCGTGGGTGCGCCAGATCACGCCATGGCTGGGAGCGATCATGTCGATGGGCAGATCTTTGAGGGCGGCAAGCGCTTTGACCACGTGGCGCGAATACGGCATGACGATGTTGGCGTAGTATTTTTTCGCCTGGGCGAGCACCGCAGGAAGACCCACTTCATCATCGAAGTGCTTCGACGACGCGAAGTGCTGCCCGAAGGCGTCGTTGGAAAAAAGGATGCGGTCAAACGCCGAATACGTCACCATGTTGTCGGGCCAATGGACCATCATGGTGTGGGTGAACTGCAGCGTGCGCTTGCCGATGCAGAGGGTGTCGCCGCTTTTGACGGGAAGATAGTCGTGGTCGCCGAAATGCGCGCGCAAGCCTTTTATCCCGTGGGGATCGCTACAGACCACGGTGGCATTTGGAGCGAGGGCGAGGATGTCGGGAAGGGCTCCGGAGTGATCCATCTCGACGTGATTGGCCACGACGTATTCGATCTTTGCCGGGTCGACGATTTCTGAAATGCGTTCGATCAGTTCGGGTGCAAACGTCGCCTTGCAGGTGTCGATCAAGGTTACGTGTTCGTCCATGATGAGATAGGCGTTATAGGTCGATCCGCGGTCGGTCGTGTACCCGTGAAAGTTCCGTTCGTTCCAGTCGATTCCGCCGACCCAATAGATGTCGGGTTTTACTTCCAGTGCGTGTAGCATGGCGTCTCCTTTGTGGTGGTGCTGCGAAGGATAGCTCTAGTTCGATGTGCTATCTCTCCCGTCTCATTTTCTCAGGAAGAGTGTATCAAAAGAGAGCAAAAGTATCATCGGCGATAACCGAGCGTGCCGGATGATGGTAAAATACCCTCATCTACGGCGATGGGAGAAATATGAATATCGGTATCATTATTGTTTTGGTGATTGTGGCGGTGTTGGTTGTTGCGGCAATTGCGCTGTACAACAATTTGGTCAAATTGCGCAACATGGTCGACAACGCCTGGGCACAAATCGACGTGCAGCTGCAGCGTCGCATCGATTTGATTCCCAATTTGGTTGAAACGGTCAAGGGGTATGCCGCACACGAATCGGGTACGCTGCAAAAGGTTACCGAAGCGCGCACGGCTTGCATGAACGCCACGACGCCTGAAGGCAAAATGGAAGCTGATAATATTTTGACCGGCGCGTTGAAAAGCTTATTTGCGGTATCCGAGGCGTATCCTGACCTGAAGGCAAGCCAAAACTTCCAGCAGTTGCAGACCGAATTGGCCAACACGGAAGACAAGATTTCCTACATGCGTCAGAGTTACAACGATACGGTGATGAAGTTCAACACCGCCATCCAAACGTTCCCGGCGGTTTTGTTTGCGGGTGTGATGGGTTTCAAAGCGCGCGAAAGCTTCGATGCGCAAGCGGGTGCTGAAGTGGCACCCAAGGTGCAATTCTAGCAATTGAGGGAAAAGAAAAAGTCCCCGTTAAGGGGACTTGGTGTTTGCGTGGCGGAGAGCCGGGGA
>JAVVXN010000085.1:0-2459 GCA_036651575.1 Raoultibacter sp.
ATCGTCACGGCTTTTGTCACCTCGGTTATTTCTATCAAGTTTTTGATGGGATACATCAAGAAAAACGACTTCATGGTCTTCGGTTGGTATCGCATCATCATTGGTGTCGTGGTTTTGGGCTATTTCGGCCTCAAAGCCGCCGGCATCTTCTAGACTCTGAGCTTTCGAGGTACCTCCCTTATGATGACTGCTCGCATACGCGTGCTTTCGGGATCGGGACACAACAAGCTTTTCGGCCACCTTGCTGTCGCTGTCGCGGTGCTGGTCTGGGGATCAACCTTTGCGGCTTCGAAATATGTCATGGAAGCGGGCGTCTCTCCGCTTGAAATGTTGATCGTACGCTTTGCCATCGCGTGGCTTATCTTGCAGCTGATTCCTTCGGCGAAGTTGGGTTTTCATGGTTGGCGCCGTGAGCTTCCTTTCGTGGCCGCAGCACTCGGTGGAGTTACGTTTTATTTCGCGCTCGAAAATATCGCTGTTTCCTTGACGTATGCATCGGATGTCGGGTTGATCACGGGTATCAATCCGCTCTTCACCGCCGCGGTGTTCTGGCTGTTTTACCGCGAGCGTCCGAGCAAGTGGTTTTTCGTGGGTGGTGTGCTTGCGGTGTTCGGCGTGGTGTGCGTGGCGAAAAACGGCGCGCAATTACAGGGAGATCTTCGTGGTGATTTTCTTGCCGTGCTCGCCTGTCTTTCCTGGTCGTTTTACACGCTTTCCATGCGCAAGATCAAAGAATTGCCCTTTGAGAAAGATGACATCGCAATCACGCGTCGCATCTTTTTCTGGGGTGTTATCACGTCGTGCTGTCTCATTGCGTTTTCGGGAACTTTTGACTTCCTGCGGGTGGGAACCCCGCTTGCGGTGTGGCTATCTCCGGAGGTTATCTTTCCGATGCTGTATTTGGCGGCGTTTGCCTCGTGCCTGTGTTTTGTGGCAAATAATTTCGGCATGCGGGTGCTTGGTGAAGTTGCCGCAACGACGTATATCTACCTGCTTCCGGCGGTGTCTTTGCTTGCGTCTCACGTGATCTTGGGCGAAGCTATCACGCCGCTTGCAATTGTTGGCATGGGGGCTATTACGATTGGCCTTTTGATTTCCGAGGAGTTTTGGAAGTGGCGGTTGAAAAGCACGTGATCGGCTCCCTGCTTTTGCTATGATGGTAACCAGGTGGGTGACTTCTGGTCCTTTTTCACAACCGTAAAATACTTGGTGACTTTGAGGAATTTTGGGTTCCGATACACCGATTCGGTTGCTGTCTGTGCGGGAAAAGTTTGCTCGCTATCGTGATTGGTTGAAAGGAAAAGCGATGTTGGAAGAAAATACTGCGCGTGCGCACATCCAGAAGCATCGTGAGCAGATCGACGAAATCGACCGGCAATTGGTGGCGCTTTTAAACGAGCGCACCGAGCATTCACTTGCTATCCGCGCTCTTAAACCCGTCGCTCATATGGGTCTTTACGATCCCCGTCGTGAGGAAGAAATTTTCAAAAGGGTTTACGGGTTTAATGAGGGTCCTTTGTATAACGATAACTTGCGCTCAATCTATGAGGGTATTCTCAAGGTCATGAAGGAGGCCCCCTCCTTATGAGCGAAATAAAACCTTGCGGCAAGCTGCCTGATTACGGTACGCGTGGCGATGCGATCACGCTTTTTGCCGGCCCGTGCTCCATCGAAAACGAAGATCAATTCAATCAGGTTGCCGAGTGTGTTGCTTCGCTGGGTCTCACCTGGATTCGGGGGGGAGCATTCAAGCCTCGCACCAATCCTCATTCATTTCAGGGTTTGGGCGAAGAGGGTTTGCAAATTATGCAGGCAGCCGGTGGGCGCTATGGTCTCAAAACCTTAACGGAAGTGGTTGATTCTGCCCATTGCGAGCTTGTTCATTCCTATGCGGATGGACTCCAGATTGGTACTCGCAACATGGCAAACTTTTCGCTCTTGAAAAACGTCGGCGATATTACGGCCTGTTCGCACAAGATGGTGTTGTTTAAACGGGGTATGGCGGCAACGATTTCTGAATGGCTGGCCGCGACTGATTACATCACCATGAACGGCAACGATAACGTCGTGCTCTGCGAGCGGGGGCTGCGCACTTTCGAAACGGCGACGCGTTTCACGCTTGATATTTCGGCGGTTCCAGTTGTTCACAAGCAAAGTTTGTTTCCGGTCTGTGTCGATGTGTCGCATCCTGCCGGTGCCCGCGATTTGGTGCCTGCTCTTGCAAAAGCTGCGGTTGCGGTGGGGTGTGACTCGATCATGATTGAAGTGCACCCCAATCCTGCGGCGGCGCTCTCTGATGGACCGCAACAATTAACGCTTGATCAATTCGCTGATTTGGTGGAACAGCTGCGCGAAATCGCGGCAGTATTCGGTAAGAAAATTATTTAAGAAAGTAGTATCTGCATGCCAATCGATATTGATTCTTTGAATGCTCCGCAACGTGAAGCAGTCCTGTGCAC
>JAVVXN010000086.1:0-2184 GCA_036651575.1 Raoultibacter sp.
TGATCATCGCAGCTGCGGGCAAAGCGGCGCATTTGGGCGGGGTGGTTGCGGCATATACACCGTGCCCCGTTATCGCGGTGCCCATGAAGACAAGCGATTTGGGCGGCCTTGACTCGCTGCTTTCCATGGTGCAGATGCCCAGTGGCGTGCCGGTAGCTTGCGTAGCCATCAACGGCGCGAAAAACGCGGCCATCTTAGCGGTGCAGATGATGGGCACCGGCTGCGAGAGCGCCCGTGAAAAAATCGTCGCATTCAAAGAGGACATGGCCCAAGCATAGCGGCAGGTAAAGCAAGCGTTTCCTGCCATTGCTTAAAATCTTTTTGGATGATAAGAAGAAACTAAGCCCATGCCGGGATATATCGTTTATTCTCCGATTTGATGGGAAAGCAGGGAAGCGGCGGTGTCTCCTTCGCACTTTTTTGAGTAAAAACGGTATCGACTTTTACCGGTGTGCTTGGCGTCGTATAAGGCCTGATCGGCCTTGTGAACAAGCGTTTCGTAATCGATTCCGTCCTCGGGGTAGCGAGAAATTCCCACGCTGCAGGAAAGATGCAAATTTTTGATCGATTCGTCGGTGGTGTCGGAAAACATCGCGCAGATTTTCGCGGCATAGTGCCGAGCGTTTTCTTCGCAGTTTTCACCGGGAAGATATATCAAAAATTCATCTCCGCCGACGCGGCCGACAATTCCTTGGTCGGCTATGAGGTCTTGAAGGTAGCGCGCTTGAAACCGAAGCAGATCATCGCCGCGTAAGTGACCGACAGAATCGTTGACCGCCTTGAAGTTGTCCACATCGAGAAACATGATTGCCGCAGCGGATTGGTCGCCTTCGACCAGTTGTTGGCGAATCAGGTCGGCGGTGGTCACCTGGTTGTAAAGTTGCGTCAGCGAATCGGTCTGGGCTTTGGTAAGGGCCGCCCGCAACTGCTCGTTGATGGCCCGTTCGTGCAGATATACGTCGGTGATATCGGTTCGAGCGAACAAAACCAACCCCATGGGCTTGTCGTGATAGGCCAGCTGTATACGTTTGCGCCTGATGATGCCCTGTTCCGGAATGTCATCGAAATATACGTTGTATTCGTCTTGATTTTCAAGCATGGCAACGATGTGGTCTATCTGCAGCTCGGCCGTGAGGCGGTCGGTGTCGTAGGGCATGACGTAGCGGTCGTTATATTCTTTGAGCGTGGTCGTGTAGTCGTCACTGCTGAGGGGCGGAAGATCCGTACCGCTTTCGCTGTTTCCCATAAACCGGATAAAAGAATTATGCTTTGTGTCAAGCATAAGGAAGTAATCGCAATTTTTGTACACGAATCGGTCAACAACGCTTTTTATAATGCGCTGTTCGTTGATGTTCTTGGTGGTGACCAGCAGTTTGTGTCCGTCGCCTAAAAGCAGCGTTGCCGAAAGTTCCATCCACTCGAATGCGGCACCTTTGGCAACGCAGCGCACCTCGAGGGATTTGTGATGCTGCCCGCTTTCGACGAAGGCCTGCAACTCTTCAAGAGAAAACTCGTTGGTGATAAGGTCGCGATCTTCGGGGCACGAGCGACGCTCAGTGTAGCGGCCCAGCAAGGTTTCCCAGGGCATCGGCTGCATGACGACGGCGCTATCGGGGGATCGCAGTGTTAAAGCCGAACCCGTCTGCAAGTCGACTTCAACCACGCTGATGAATATTTTTGCAAACGTTTCGGCAAGGTATACATATTCACGTGCGTGTAAATCTGACGATTTCGTCTTTTCGTCCATGGTGGACCTTTCCCCTTGCTCAGTCCGTCGCCGGTAGGGAGTAAAAGGCGACAGCTTAGCATACGTCTCAAACATGCTTATACGGAGCACCGGTAATGGTGCTGTGGTAGTCAGAAGGAACTGCTGAAAACAGGGTACCCTAAATACAACCAAGAAAGTTGTATTTAGGGTATTATTCCATAAAATAGAAGGGGCACTGGCGTGTGGGTCTTTGACCTCCTCCTAATCCGACAAAGCGTGCCGGTAAAAAGGTGTTTGGGTACAAAGCGTGTTTCAGTGAAACGGGTGCGCGCGCTTCTTTGCTATCATGGAAGCATAGAGCGGGTACGCGCAAGCGAAACGTCTTGCGCGGGATCGACAGAAGCGGGCGAAATTTATGACCGAAAAACTATTAATGGGCAACGAAGCCTTTGCACATGCGGCGCTTTCTGCGGGGG
>JAVVXN010000087.1:0-2064 GCA_036651575.1 Raoultibacter sp.
TCGAGGCGGTCAATACCTTAGGGGAAGCCTACGACCATATCGTGGTGGGCCAGATCGCCGAACGAGGCGCTCATCCCGATTCCGATCATATGTGGGTGTGCAAGGTCGATGTCGGTGGTGCGAACACCGACGGGGCGGGCAACCCTGAAGCGCTGCAAATCGTGTGCGGTGCGCAAAACTTCGATACGGGCGACAAGATTCCTGTGGCGATGGTGGGGGCGGTTATGCCCGACGGCACGAAGATCAAGAAGTCGAAATTGCGCGGGATTCCCAGCTGCGGCATGAACTGTTCTGCGCGCGAGTTGGGCTTGGGTACCGAAAGCGATGGCATCTGGATCCTTCCTACCGATGCGCCGGTAGGGGTGGCTTTTGCCGACTATATGAAGCTTTCCGATACGGTGCTTGACTTGGAAATCACCCCGAATCGCCCCGATTGCCTTTCTATGGTGGGCATGGCGCGCGAGATGGGTGCCATGCTGCGTCAGCCCGTGACGTATCCTACCTGCAATGTGATCGAGGTCGACGATGCGGCCGCCGATTGCGTCAGCGTGACCATCGAGGAAGAGGAGCGTTGCTCGCGTTATGCGGCCCGCGTCATCAAAAACGTGAAGGTCGGCCCCAGCCCCGATTGGCTCGTCGAGCGCATCCAGGCCGCCGGTTCACGTTCTATCAATAACATCGTTGACGTGACGAATTACATTTTGTTTCTGCTCGGGCAACCCCTTCATGCGTTCGACTTCGATACGCTTGATGTGGAAGAGGGTAAGGCGCACATCATCGTTCGTCCCGCCAACGAGGGTGAAGCATTCACGACGCTCGATGGCGAGGATCGCATCCTGAAAAGTGACATGACGGTTATCGCCACCCCGAAACGACCCATCGCGCTTGCGGGTGTTATGGGCGGGCTCGACACGGAGGTGACCGAAAACACGACGACGGTGCTGCTTGAAGCCGCTGCTTTCAGTCCGGCGCATACGAGCCGTACCAGCCGAAACCTAGGCTTGATCAGTGAATCGTCGATTCGCTACGAACGCGGTGTCGACAGTAATCCGATCGAGTTCAATGCGCAAATGGCGGCGGCACTTATCGCCGAGGTTTCCGGGGGCGAAGTGTGCTGTGGCATGGTCGACGTCTGGCCGGCCAAGACCGAGCCAATGGCGCTTTCGTTCCGCATTGAGCGCTTTAATGCCATGATGGGTGCCGATATCGATCGCACTGAAATCGAGGATATTCTCTCGCGTTTAGGATGCACGTTATCCGATGCGGGCGAAGGGGTTTTAGGCGTGGAAGCACCGACGTTTCGCCCTGACCTTGAACGCGAAATCGACCTGTACGAGGAAGTTTTGCGTCTCTACGGCATGGATAAGATCACCTCGACGCTTCCCGGCGGTCGTGGTCGCGTGGGCACGCGCAGCGAAGAGGAGCACGCCATCGATAAGATCCATGCGGCGTTGCGCGCTTGCGGTCTCAATGAAACGATGAACTACTCGTTTGCCGAGCCGGACGAGCTCGATTCCCTGCGCATGAGCACGGAAGGGCTGGGGCAGGCTGTCGAACTGCTCAATCCCATGAACGCCGACCAGTCCGTCATGCGACGCAGTATCGTTCCCGGCCTGTTGCGCAGTGTCGCCCACAATCAGGCACGCGGCGTGAAAAATATTCAGCTCTACGAAATCGGTTCGACCTTTTTTGCTCACGAAGGTAAAAAGCAGCCGAAAGAAAAGCAGAAACTTGCGGCGGTTATGGCGGGTTGCATGAATCAGCCCGGTTGGAACAACGCTTCGACCGAGTTTGATTTTTTCGATGGCAAGGGCGCGGTTGAAAACCTCATGCGCGAACTGGCTATCCCAAAGCTGCGCTTCAAAGCGCTTTCTGCTGAGGAAGCCCCGCATCTGCAGCCAGGTCGTGCTGCTGAGGTGCTTTCCGCAGGTACGGTGCTTGGTTGGGTGGGAGAGCTCCATCCGTTGGCGGTAAATGCCTACGAGGCGAAGGCTCCCGTGGTGGCGTTTGAGCTGGAACTTTCTGCGCTCGTGAAGGCAGCGAAACCTTCGCGCGATTACGTCG
>JAVVXN010000088.1:0-1728 GCA_036651575.1 Raoultibacter sp.
GTGAACCGACATGGCGCAAACGGCGAATGCGGAAGGCGGACATGTCGTTCGGGGCATCATCTGCGCTTTGCTTGGTGGTGTGTTCTGGGGTTTTTCGGGCACCTGCGCACAACTGCTCATGCAGCAATATGACGTTCCTGCCCTGTGGATCACCTGCGTGCGTTTGCTGGCTGCGGCTTTTTGCTTTTTAGTGGTGGTGAGCATACGGGATCGATCTACGCTGCTTGCGGTGTTTCGAGACCGCCATTCGCTCGTTATGCTCGTGGTGTTTTCTCTTTTCGGCGTCGTGTTGGTTCAGGTCAGTTATCTCAATTCTATCAAGTATGTCGGTGCTGGTACCGCTACCGTTATCGAGCAGCTTGCGTTGATTATCATTATGTTTTTCGTTTGCATCAAAACCTGGCGGTTGCCGAAGTGGCGCGAAGTTTTAGGGTTGATTGCCGCTTTGTTGGGCATGTTCGTTATCGCGACGCAGGGTGATATCGGTGTATTGGCTCTTCCTCCTGAAGGGCTTTTTTGGGGACTTGTTTCCGCCGTGGCGGTGGCGTGCTATACCTTGATACCGGGCGATCTTCTGAAGAAATGGGGATCGATGATCGTAACGGGTCTTTCAATGCTTTTCGGAGGTGTCATTTCAACCGCTTTCGTGCAGCCCTGGACCATGCCGGTAACCCTCGACGTTACGGCAATGGTTGTTTTGGTCGCCATTATTTTAGTAGGAACTCTTGCTGCCTACATGTTTTATTTGCAGGGCATCGCAGATGCTGGACCCGTGCGCGCAAGTTTGCTGTGCTGTGTTGAGCCTGTTTCGGCTATGATTCTCTCGTTTGTATGGCTGCATACTGCCGTTTCGGGGTATGACATTGTCGGGTGTGTTCTTATTCTTGCGATGGTCGTCTTGGTTACTCAACGAGATGAGGCCGCTGATGTCTCGGAAGATTTGACTGTGGCGGTTGAAGAGGTGAGCTAACGGCGTGCCTCTTTGTCTCGATAGACTATTTTGTCTATCGTGTACGTTTTAATTTTCGACACCTAAACAATACAGATTGAGCTTCACCTTTTGCTACAATGGTGCCACTGTTCAGTCGAAAGGAACAAGTCATGAATATAGTGTTGTTGGGGGCACCTGGTGCGGGCAAAGGCACGCAAGCTGCTCAATTGGTCGAAAAGTGTGCGATTGCGCACATTTCTACGGGTGACATGCTGCGTGCAGCCGTCAAGGAGGGCACACCGCTTGGCCAAAAAGCAAAAAGCTATATGGATGCCGGAGATTTGGTGCCCGACGATGTCATCATCGGTTTAGTGACCGAGCGTTTGCAGGATGCCGACACAAAAGCCGGGTTCATCCTTGACGGCTTTCCTCGCACGTCTGCACAGGCTGTTGCGCTGGATGCTGAACTTTCCAAGCTTGATCGCCCCCTGGATGCCGCACTGTTGATCAGCGTGGAGCCCGAAGTGATCGTTGGCCGCCTTACCAGCCGCCGTATGTGCAAGGAATGCGGCTGCATCGGCACCGCCACCGATACCGTGTGTCCGAAGTGTTCGGGTGAAATGTATCAGCGCGATGACGACAACGAAGCCACGGTGCGCAATCGCTTGGATGTCTACGAAAAGTCAACTGCTCCCTTGATCGATTATTATCGCGGCTGCGATTTGCTGGTAGAAATCGATGGCGATCGCGATCCCAAAATCGTATTTGAAGATGTCACGAAAGCGCTTTCTCTGTAA